>NZ_JAVREK010000008.1:0-189841 GCF_031845375.1 Streptomonospora wellingtoniae | reverse complement strand
GGCCGGGGCCGACCGCCCGCTGCGGCGTACTTCCGGGGTCAGCCGCCCATCGGGTCTTTCCAGATGCCTTTGCCCCACGGCGAGGGCCAGCAGCCTCCGGTCGCCGAACGCGGCGACGGGCTGGACTTTCCGCGCTTCGTGGAGATCCGGATCGTGAGACCCGTCTTGGCCGAACGGGGTCGCTTGCGCTTGGGCGAGATACCCCAGTTATCCGGGTTCATCGTCAACCTCCTGGCCGGCCACCGACACGATCGACTCGGCGCACCTGGGAACTTTTCGTACTTGTCGCCCAAGGTAGCACTCGGCTTCCTCCCCAGGCCGGGAGCGGGAGCCCCCGCGGAGCCGCTCCTCCGCCGCCCCGAAGCGGCTCCGCGCCGCAGGCGCCGCCCGGGACCGGTTCCTGCGCACGACCCTTATTGCGCAGGGGACATCCTGGAAAACGCCGGACGGCATTCTTCGAGCGGGGGCGGCCGCCCCCCGGTATTCTCGGTGGGCAATCACCTTCCGGCCGCGCCGATCGCCTGCTCACCGCTTCTCCGGCCGATTCCATGAATTCGCATTCACCGGCGGACACGACCCCTCGCAGACGATCCTCGCCGGACTGCGAACGGGAACGGCCTGCGACCCCTTCGCTCGACCCATCGCCCAACGCACGCGGGGGTCGGGGCACCGAAGCGCCGAGCATCCGGACCGGCGCGCCGCGGTCCCCCCAACCGCCCGGGATCAGCGAAAACCGTTGCACGGGAACTCTCACTCAGCGCATTCATGCAGGTCGACCGCGAATGAGAATGCGAAGCCGCGGGGTTGCGCAATGGCCGCGGAATTCGACAGAATTCGCGGCGGCGCGAAGCGGCGGTCGCCGCCGCCTCGCGCCGGTGCGCCGTTGTCAGCCCGTATTCCAGAAGTGGGCGCAGCTCGCATGCCGGCCCCGTGCGAGCGCGTCGGCCTGCGGCGCGCAGGTCCCCTCCCCTCCCCCACGGAGCCACACGCCATGACGAACCCGAGCCGGCATCCGGCCGACGCCCTTCGCCTGGACGATCCAGAGGCGCTGGCCGACCCGCCGGCGGTGTGGGACCGGCTTCTGGAGCGCTATCCCGACGGGCTCGCGCCCGTCTACCTCGGCGAGGGTGTGCCGGGCTGGCTCATGCTCACCCTGGACGTGCACCAGCAGGTCATGCAGGACCCGGAGGCCTTCGCCCGCGACGTCGGCCACTGGCGCGACTTCCACAACGGGGTCGTGCCGGAGCGCTCCCCGATGCGGGCCGTCTACACCAAGCGGCGCAACGTGTGGAACGAGGACGGCCCCGCCCACCGCCGCTACCGAGAGATCGTCGTACAGGCGCTGTCCGGCATCTCCCGCAAGCATGTCGTCTCCCACGTCGAGGAGGTGGTCGACCGGGTCATCGACACCTTCTGCACCGAAGGCCGGGCCGATCTCGTCACCCGGTACGCCAGCGTCGTGCCGCTGCTGGTGCTGTGCCGGCTGTACGGCATGGAAGCCCACGAGGGCGTGGCGGTGTGCTCCGCGCAGCGGCGGGTCTGGGACGGCGCCGAGGACTCCCTGCACGTCCACGCCCAGCTGCAGCGGCGGATGACCGCGCTGGCCCGGCGCCGCCGCGAGGAGCCCGGCACCGACCTCGTCTCGGAGTTCGTCGCCGCGGGAATGGACGACGAGGAGATCCGCGACCACCTCACGTTCATCACCGCCGCCGCCCACGAGCCGTCCGCACACACCATCGCCCACGCCCTCCGGCAGCTGCTGGACCGCAAGAGCCGGGTCGTGCAACTGCATTCGGGCAGCACCGTGCGCGAAGCCGTCAACAGCAGCCTGTGGCACGCGCCGCCGATGCACACCCTCATCGGGCGCTTCGCCACCCGCGACACCGAGGTCGGCGGCTTCGAGGTGGCCGCCGGGGACTGCCTGGTGATGGGGTTCGGTCCCGCCCAGCAGCTGCTGCGGCGCGACGAGCGGCTGGACAGCGAGACGAACCGCTCCTACATGGTCTTCGGCCTCGGCCCGCACTCCTGCCCCAGTTCAGGGCGCGACCTCGCGCTGGCGATCGCCGAGACGGCCGTGCAGCAGCTCGACCGCCGGCTTCCCGACGCGGTCCTGGTCGACGAGCATTGGCAAGGGGTGGCCGCAGGCCGCCTCAGCGGCGTGGAGTCCTTGCGCGTGGCCTTCACCCCGACCGACCGCATCTACGAAGGAGCACCGTGGCAACTCAGCCCATCGCCGTCGACCCCCGAGACCCCGACCGAGACGCCACCGCACATGCTCTCTACTCGGCTGGGCCGGTGGCTGAGGTGGATCTGGCAGGGGTGAGGGCGCTGGCCGTCACCCGCCACGAGGCGCTGCGCAGTGTGCTCGCCGACCGCAGCGGCACCTTCGTGCGGGGCGGTGCGCGGCAGAACTGGCGGGCCCTGCGCGAAGGCCGCGTCGCCCCGGACAGCGCGCTGGCGCTCCTGGTCGGTGGCTCCGTCGGGAGTCTACTGACCAGCAACGGAGCCGAGCACGCCCGGCTGCGCAAGCCGATGCAGACCCACTTCACCCGGCGGCGCGTGGAGGCGCTGCGGCCGCGGGTGGAGAAGCTCGCCGACGACCTGCTGACGCAGATGGACGGCGCTGAAAGCGCAGACGTCAAGGACCGGTTCGCCTGGCCGCTGACGGTGGGCGTGCTGGTGGGACTGCTCGGCGTAGACGAGGAGGACGCCCCCGTCCTCGGCGACATCGCACGGCGGGTGTTCGAGCTGAGCGATCCCGGTGTCTATGCCGAGGCCAACGGCTTCCTCCGGGATCTGGTGGCCAAACGGCGGGCCGCTCCCGGCGACGATCTGGTCAGCGCGCTGGCGGCGGCCGACGACGCGACCGCGGAGGCCGACCGGCTCGGCGACGCCCGGATCGCCGCCAATCTCGTCCTGCTGGTGATCGCCGGATTCGAGACCACGATGGGCACCCTCGCCAACGGCGTGCGGGCACTGCTGACCCACCCCGACCAGCTGGAGCGCGTCACCGGGGGCGAGGTCGAGTGGGCGACGGCGGTCGAGGAGATCCTGCGCCGACACACGTCCGTCAGCCTGCTACCGGCCGTGTTCGCGACCCGTGACACCGAGGTGGCGGGCGTGCCGGTGCCCGAGGGCGAGATGGTGCTGCTCGCCTACGCCGCCGCCGCGCTCGATCCCGCCGCGTGGGAGTCGCCCGACGAGTTCGACGTCGGCCGCGACGCGCGCGGCCACCTGTCCTTCGGGCACGGCCCGCACCTGTGCCTCGGCGCGCCGCTGGCGCGCCTGGAACTCAACGTGGCCCTCCCCCGCCTGTTCCGCCGGTTCCCGGACCTGGCCCTGGACAACGCCCACGGACCCGGCTCCGCGGTCCCGGTCGAGAGCTGGATGATGACCCACCCCCGGCAGCTGTGGGTCCGCCCCCACGGCACCGGCGCGCATCCGGCGCCCGAACCCCGTTGATCTTGTAGCTATCGTGAAGGAAAGCGATTTCCAGTGACGATAGCTACAAGATCAACGGCAATGCGCCCGGCGGACGGCGTACTGGCGCGGCCGCCGAAGGGCCACCCGGGCTCACGCGCCGTCGCGGCCACCTGTCTTCTCGCCGTGGCGAACGGCGAGGCAGGCGGAGAGGATCACGACGACGGCGCCGATGGCGCTGGAGTCGACCGCGAAGCCCTCGCGGTACACAGTGACGGCGCCGGCCGCCAGCGCGACGACGAGCGCTCCCCACAGCAGCCGCTCCGACGTGATGATCTGTCCCATGGGCAATCCACTTCCCTTCGATCGGGCCGCGCCGGACGGCGTGGTCAGGAGATCTCGTAGCGGGCGAAGCGCCAGGCTCCCAGCGCTCCGAAGACGGCGGCGTAGACTCCGAGCATCGCGAAGCCGGGCAGCTGGCCTCCGGCGGCCGTGCCGGTCATCGTATTGAGGGCGGTCCCGCCGGCCGCGGCGTCCCCGGCTCCGCCGGGCAGCAGCCAGGTGACGTCGTCGCCGCCCAGGCCGGTCCCGGCCAGCCGGAAGACGGGCTCGATGAACTGGGTCAGCACGACCACGCCGACCACGGCGACGAGCTGGTTGCGGATGAGCGCACCGACACCCACCCCGATCAGGCCCCACAGCGTGAGCACGGCGACGCTGCCCAGCACCGCCTGAAGGACCGGCCCCGACCCCAGGTAGGCGGGTTCGCCCATGGCGGCCAGCAGCCCCCCGGCGGCGCCGGTGCACGCCAGCACGGTCACGAGGCCGTAGAGCAGCCCCACGGCCAGCCCGGTCACGGCCTTGGCGCCGTAGACCGACCAGCGCGACGGGTTCGCCAGCAGGGTCTGGGAGATGAGCTTGGAGCGGTACTCCTGCGTGACCAGCACGACGCCCATGGCCAGCGGGAACACGTAGGCGATGGCGACCGGCATGTTGTAGACGATCACCGCCGACTCCGCCGACCCCAGGTCGAGCGGGCTGCGCTCCAGCCGGGAGGCGATCACCATGAAGGCGGTGTAGCAGGCACTGTAGGCGACCATGCCCAGCAGCACGACCCACCACGTCCAGGTGGTGGCCACCTTGCGCACTTCCGAGGCGAACTGGGTCACAGCGCGACCTCCTCGCGGTCGTTCCTGGTCAGGCGCATGAACTCGCTCTCCAAGGTGCACGGCTCCACGTGCACGGGCCCGGCCGTGTCCTCCTGGGCCTCCAGCGCGGTGCGGACTTCCCGGGGGGGCGCTCCCACCCACAGGCGGCCGTCGGCCAGCGGCAGGCGGTCGTGGCCGTGCGCCTCGACGACGCCCCGCACGGCATCCTGCCGTCCGGCTGCCGAGCGGACCAGGCACGCCTCGGCGCCCAGCAGTCGGTCCAGCGGTCCGGCGTGCAGCACGCGCCCGCGGTTGACCAGCAGGACGTCGTCGACGATCTTCTGCATCTCGTCGAGCAGGTGGCTGGACAGGAGCACCGTCCTGCCCTGCTCGGCGAAGTCCCGCAGCAGTCCGCGCAGCCAGATGATTCCGTCGGGGTCGAGGCCGTTGGCGGGTTCGTCGAGGATCAGCGCGTCGGGGTCGCCCAGAAGTGCGGTGGCCACCGACAGCCGCCGCTTCATGCCGGTGGAGTAGCCGCGCACGGCGCGGTCGGCCGCGCCGCGCAGGTCAACCAGCTCCAGCAGTTCATCGACGCGTCGCCGGCCGCACCCGGCGAGCCCGGCGTAGCAGCGGAGGTGGTTGCGCCCGGTGCGCCCGCCGACGAAGGCGTCGGCCTCGACGGAGACACCGACGCGGCGCAGCGGACGGTGCAGTTCGCGGTAGGGCGAGCCGAGCACGCGGGCCTGCCCCGAGGAGGGGCGCACCAGCCCCAGCAGCATACGCAGCGTCGTCGTCTTGCCGGCCCCGTTGGGGCCGAGGAAGCCCACGACCCGGCCGCGGGCGGCGTCGAAGGTCACGTCGGCGACCGCCTCCACCGACCCGTAGCGCTTGGAGAGCCCTCGGGCGGAGATGACCGCCTCTTCTTCGTACAACTCGGAGATTCCTCCGTTCGTCCGTACCGTGTCTTCCCGCGAACCGCCCCGAACCCCCCGAACCGCCTCAGACCGACCGCAGAAGCTCCTGGGACCGCACAAGATCCGAATACCGTCCGGGACCGGACGCCAACTCCTCGTGCGTACCGATCTGGACCACCCGGCCCCGGTCCATGACCACGACGAGGTCGGCGGCGGCGATCGTGGACAGCCGGTGGGCGATGATGATCCGGGTGCAGCTGAGGTCGTCGAGGGTCGCCGCGATGCGGGACTCGGTCACGGTGTCAAGGGAGTTGGTCGCCTCGTCCAGGACGAGCACCCGGGGCTTGCGCGCCAGCGCGCGGGCGATCGCGATGCGCTGCCGCTGGCCGCCGGAGAGCGTGTTGCCCATCTCGCGGACCTGGGTGTGGTAGCCCAGCGACATGGCCGCGATGTCCTCGTCGACGTTGGCCTGGCGCGCGGCCTCGCGCACGTCCTCCAGGTCCGCGTCGGGCAGCCCGAACCGGATGTTGTCGGCGATGCTCCGGTTGCTCAGCACGATCTCCTGGGGCACGTAGGCCACGCCGCGGTAGAAGGACTCGGCGGCGATCTCGCCGATCGGCACCCCGTCGAAGCTGATCGCACCCGACTCCGCCGGGTAGAGGCCCATCAGGAGCTTGCCCAGCGTGCTCTTGCCGGAGCCCGTGCCTCCGACGATGGCGACGCACGAACCGGCCGGGGCGTCGAAGGACACCTCCTCCAGCACCGGCGTGCGCGCGCCGGGGTAGGTGAAACCGACGCCGCGCACCGACACGCCGCCGCGGATCTCGACGGGCGTGTCCCCGAACACGTCTTCGCCGGACGGCTGGTTGACGATGTCGCCGATCCGCGACACCTGGGCGTTGGCGGTGATGAGCTGGTTGAACGCCGAGGACAGCGACATGACCGTGGACAGGCTGGTGGCCGCGAGGGTCTGCACGGCCACGGCCGAGCCGATGTCGAGGCGCCCCTGGGACACCAGCCAAAGCCCGAACGTCAGCACCAGCAGCGGCCCGAACATCTGGAAGACGCCGTAGCCGCTGGTGGCCATCCCTTGCAGTACGATCCGCCGCCAGGTCTGGCGCATCGCCTTGGCGTAGACGGTGCGCCAGTTGCCCAGGAACGAGTCGGTCATGCCCGAGACCTTCAGGGTCTCGACGGCCGACATGGCCTCCAGCTGGATCGCGGTGGACTCGGCCGTCGCGCTGATCTCGCGGTCGGTGGTCTGGCGGATCGGGCGGTAGGTGCTCACGGCGATGAGGACCATCATCGCCAGCACGGCAACGGTCGCCGCCCCCAGCAGCGACGACCGGTAGAAGATGTAGCCCAGGGCGACGGCCAGGCTGCCGATGTCGAGGAGGGTCGCCGAGATCTGGTTGGAGATCATGTCGCGCACCGAGGCGATGCTCGACAGCCGGTACATCAGCTCGCCCTGGGAGCGGCTGGAGAAGTACTTGTAGGGCAGCGACAGCAGTTTGCGGAAGGTCTTGGCCATCATCGCCTCGCCGAGGCGGCGGATGACCGAGGCCAGGCACAGTGTCCGCACGGCCGAGAACAGCAGGAACGCCAGCATCGGCACGGCGAAGGCCGTCAGCAGCAGCGCCGCCGGAGTCTCGGTGACGAAGGAGCCCCGGCTGTTGATCGCGTACTGCACGGCGATCGGCACGCCCAGGGTGAACGAGTACAGCGCCAGCGACGTCAGGAAGGCGCCGCCCAGCGGCCACTTCGCGCCGGCGGTGGTACGCAGGAACGTCCACCACATGCTGGGCTCGCGGTGGCGGGCGGGCCGGTAGCCCTCGGCGGGCGTCGGCTCCATGACGATGCCGCTGTAGTGCTCGTCGAACTCCTCGGCGGAGTAGCGGCGCCGGCCGCCGGCGGGGTCGACCACGGTGATACCGCGCGCGGAGATCTTCTCGACGACGACGAGGTGGCTGTCGTCCCAGTAGGCGATCAGCGGCAGGGTCAGCTGGGCCAGGCGGCCGCGCCCGGCGCGGAACGTCCGCACTCCCATGCCGTGGTCGCGCAGGATCTCCACGACGTCGCGCATGGACAGCCCGTCGCGGCCGGTCTCGTGGGAGCGGCGCAGGTTCGCCACCGTGTTGCGCGACCCGTAGGCCGACAGCACCATCGCGATGCAGCACAGCCCGCACTCGGTCTGGGAGAACTGCTGGACCTCCCGGACCCGGCGCACCCGCATCCCCATCAGCGCCCGCCCAGGCAAAGCGGAAGGCGCACGGCCGGGTCCTGGAGCATGAGCCGGCTGTAGTGCCATCCGGACAGACCCAGGTGGAACGAGAGCAGGCTGGCGGTCGAGCCCACGCCGCAGGACCACCCGCCCTCGGCGTGGCGTTCGAGGAAGCGGGTGTCCAGATCGCGCGCCCGCTCCCGCAGCTGCGGCCAGTCAAGGCGCTCGGCGAGCCAGCACAGCATCGCCGTCCGCCCGGCGGCGCCGTGGCACAGGCTGATGTCGCCGGAGAGCGGCCCTTCCGCGATGTGCTCGACCTCCGGGGCGACGGCCTCGCGGATGTCGCCGGGTGTGCGGCCGAGCGCGCCCAGGACCTTGGTGGCGGCGAAGGCCACCCCGGCGTAGCCCTTGCACCATCCGGCCGCATCGGCGGGGCTCGCGAGGACGTCGTCGCGCCACCGGTGCCGCAGATAGGCGTCGGCGAAGGCCTCCAGGTGGTCGCGGGCGCGTCCGCCGGGGTCGGCTCCGGCGTCCACACCGGCGCTGAGCGCGGCCATCCGGCCGAAGCGGCCGTGCGCCAGGCCCAGCTCCTCGCCGTCGTGCTCGCCGGGCGTGCCGTCGACCTCGACCAGTCGGCGAACGAGGGCCTCGGCCTCCAAGCCGACGGGCCGCGGCCCCTCGGGATCCTCATACTCGGCGAGGTAGACGAGATAGCCGCCGAACCCGTTGAGGTAGTCCAGGTCCGCGGCGGAGAGGTCCGCGGCGGCGGGCATCCGGTCGGTGTCGACGTGCACCGCGGGTGCGTCGGCGGGATCGGCTGCGGACACCCCGGCCAGCTCCAGGGCGGTCACCCGGTTGGACAGATTTCCGGTGAACGGGGACAGGCCGATGGGCGCTGCCGCGCTGGGCAGGTCCTTGGGGGCGGCGGTGGCCAGCACCGCGGCGATGTCGACACCGTCGGCCAGACCCTGCGCCTGGAGCCGGGCCAGGTGCAGCAGGAGGCCGCCGCCTTCGTAGAGGACGGCGTTGACGGCGTCCAACCGCATCCCCTCCCCCGCCACCCGGGGCATCAGCCAGGTCGGCCGCTGCGGACCGCCGAGGCAGAGGTGCTGCGCGGTCTCGGCGAGCTCGCGCGGATCCGTGAGCGCATAGGGGCGCACCCGAGCGCCGGGGCCGCTCCGGTGCGCGGCGGACGATTCCCACACGTCGTCCACCGAGGTGTCGAGGGCGTAGCGGATGTAGGCCGGATCGCGCTCGGCCGGACGGCGGAAGAAGCCCTCGATCCGGTCGAGGCCGGCCTCCCGGGGCGAGGCCACCACGGCGTTGGGCACCTCTTCCCGACCGCCGTTGCACTGCAGCGTCCGGGAGTCGCATTCGACCTCGAAGAAGGGGATGTCCAGGTCGAGCAGCGCCGCGGCCTCCTCGGCGCAGACCTCCTCGGCGACGCTGCGCTTCAGCCCGCGGTAGTGGCGCGGCAGCTTGTCGAAGAGCGCGAACCGGTCGGACCTGTCGCCCAGATACGCCGGGTGGGTGGACGCCTCCAGGAACCGGGAGTAGATGAAGCTCGGACGGATGAGCTGGCGGATCGCCCATCCGTCGGATTTGCGCACCGTTTCCAGAATGAGGTCGCGGGCCTCCCGCAGGCGCTCGCGCGCCTCGGTGAAGCCGGCGACCAGCTCCTCGGGCCACTCCCGGGGATCGAGCTGCTCGCCGCCGACGCGGGCGAGATTGTCCCCGGGCAGTGCCCCGACGGGGACGCTGTCGAAACGGATGTCGTCGGTCCCGGTATCGACGACGAGGAACGTGTCCAGCCGCCGCGAGTGGTCGGTTCGCACGCTGCCGAGGGCGGAGACGTCGACGTCGATGACTTCGGAGGGGTAGCGGGCCGGGAAGAGCAGGGTGCTGAGGATCGACTCCTCGATGTCGGCGGCCAGCTCCCACCCCTCGCCGAGTACCGCCGGGTTCGGCAGGCTGATCAGGGTTTCCAGGTCGATGACCATGGGGCCCTCGGCGGTGGCGATGATGTTCTCGTGGTGCAGGTCGCCCGCACCGAACATGCCCAGCAGCGCGGCGCAGCGGCCGAACCGGCGGAAGTACAGCGGCGCCCGGTCCCGGTCGGGGAGTTCGGAGTAGCGGGCCGTCTCCTGCCAGAGGTGCCGCGGCCGCTCCACCGTGTCCGGGCACAGCGGCCCGAAGAAGTCCCCGGCGGGGTCGACCGCGGAGCGGACGGCCTCCAGCAGCCCGTGCGTGCTCCCGGTCTGCGGCTTGTACACCAGTGTGACGCCGTTCTCCCACGTCACACAGCACACGGTCTGGCCGCCGCGATGGCTGTCGCCCGCGCCCGGCTGCACCGAGACCACGGGCCCGGCGGTGCCGAACCGCTCGCTGAGCAGGTCCCGGTCCTCCCAGACCGCCTGCAGAAGGGTCTCGACCTGGTCCATGCGCTGCCGGGCGACCAGGCGCAGCAGCCGGTTCAGCTCGGGGAAGGACTCCGTGAGGCTGCGGCGCCCCTCTTCGCTGCCCACCCGCTGGTGGAACTCGGCGTAGCCCGGCCGCGGGTCCTCGTCGGCGCGGGCCGCATGGAACGCCGTGATGAGCGTTCGGACGCCGATCCAGCTCAGCGCGTCCAGCACCGATCCGAGTACGGAGTGAGCGACGCGCGACAGGTCGACCGCCGGCGCCCGGCCCTCCTCTCCTTGCTCGCTCCAGTGCTGCAGTCTCTGCGCGCACTCGTCGACGAACGGCCGGTAGAACCCGCCGAAAACGCCACTCTTGTCGGCTATGCGCACGTCGACTGTGCGCTCCGCGTCCCCAGGGGTGAACGGGCCGGCGCCGTATGCCATCGGGATCTCCTGTCCGAATGCAGCATGGGCGCCCCGGCGGATCCGCCGGGGCGCCGTTCAGTGACGTGTTAGCACTGGGTGGTGCAGGCGGTCGTCGGGCATCCGCCGCCGGCCGCGATGCTGATGGTGCTCGCCGCGCTCACGATCGCCGAGACACCCGCGCAGACCGCCGTGGTGAAGCTCTGGGTCTGCACGTCGCCTCCGGCGAAGTCCTCCGGCGGCTCGGCGAGCTGAACCAGCTCGTCCTCAGGAATGAACCCGGTGCTCTTGTCCATCGGCAGCTTGCTCATGGGCGTTCCTTTCTCTTTCTTGTGCGGGTCCCGGGATTCCGGAACCCCGACCGTGGACGCTGCGCGGGGGTGGCGCCGCGGACGCGTCGGAGCGGGAGGTCAGTCCAGCCGCAGCACACAGGGATAGGTCTGCGGGGAGAGGTGGCGCAGGATCGACCAGGCGAATCCCGGCCGGCCCAGCATCAGGCTGTTGCTGTAGGCGTACTTGGTGTCCCAGCGCGACGGGTACCGCTCGACGACCGCGTCGAAGAGGCGTTCGTACAGGCCGTCGGCGAGCCGCGGCGGGATGAGGTCCGGGAACTCCCGGGCGGCCAGCAGCACGATCTCCGCGTTGCCCAGGTCGCCGTGGCAGTAGGTGGGGTTGTTGCCGAATCCGCGCTGCAGCGTCAGCTCGGCCAGACGGGCGAGCCCGTCCTCGGGGACGGCCTCCGGGGCGCGCCGGGCCGTCTCCAGCGCCCCGAGGAGCATGCCGGGCGCACCGTGGCACCAGGCGTAGGATCGGGTCGCGGAGTCCCAGGTCCGAGGCCAGTCGTCGTCCCGCGGATCGCGGGCGGCGAAGACGGCGCCGACCATCCGCAGGGCCGCGTCGCGGGCCCTCTCGTCGCCGAACACATCGGCGTACTCCAGCAGCCGGGGCGCGATGCCCATGGCACCGTGGGCATAGCCGGTGTAGTCGGTGGCCCGCCCCTCGGGCCCGGCACTGGAGAGCAGGCTCAGCTCCGCTTCGGCGGCGCGGTGCGCGGCGGCCACCACCCGCTCGCGCTGGCCCTCGCCGCTCGTCCGGCGGTACAGCGACAGGCACACGGCCAGGGCGCCGGCGGTCCCGGCGACCAGATCGGGCTCGGTGCAGGAGTCGATCCCCTCGGTGACGACGTCGGCCAGGTCGCCCGCGCCCACGCCGTCGCCGATGCCCAGCAGCCGCTTGGCCTCGACCAGGCCGTAGACGGTGCCGGCGACCCCGCTCAAGGCTCCCGGCGACAGCTTCAAACCGGAGAACGCGCCGGTGCGCAGCTGCTCTTCGAGTGGGCCGATCACGCGCAGCGCGGCGTCGCGGTACGTGGACCGGCCGGTTTCGGCGGCGAGCCCGGCCAGTACCAGGCTGACGCCCGGCGTTCCGCTGTAGAGGTCGAACGCCAGCGCGCCGGGTCCCCACTGGAGGTCGTCCAATGTGGCGATCTGCGGCGCGATCCACGTGGCGGGAAGCTCGGGGTCCGCCGCCTCGATCATCGATTCGACGAGCTCGTCGCCGATGCGCTCGGCCTCCTTCAGCAGCCGCGAGCGGCCCACCGCCGCGGGCGCGGCCGCAGGCGGCTCCGGCGCGAAGCCGGTCGTTTCCTCCTCCAGCGGAAGCCGGCTCACGAAGGAGAGGTCGACCAGGTGCAGCTGCCGTTCGATCTCGGCGGCGTCCAGCCCCGTGATCCGCTCGCGCACCGTGGCGATGGGCGGTTCCTGGAACGCCTCCGGCCGGACCGTCGCTCCGCGGCCGCTCAGCGCAGTGGACCGCCCGGTGTAGGTGAAGTACGGGACGTCGCCCTGGGCCAGCTGGGCGACCTCCTCGCGGCCCACGTCGTCGAACGCGCCCTTGGTCAGCGCCACCCGGTGCAGCAGGGCCGCGTTGATCCGCGCGTCGGCGACGGCGTCGGGGTGGGTCGTCATCCGCAGCAGCTGCGTATAGAACACCGTGGCGTTGTTCATGTACCGGAACCGGGCGTCGGCCAGCCGCTCCTCGACCGCGTCGGCGACCTCGTCCCGGTGGGCGGCCGCGAACTCCAGGACGCGCCGCACCTCCTGCTTGACGGTGTCGCGCTGCGCCGCGGGCGGCAGGTCGGCGGTCTGGCCGGCCGACGGGTTGCCGCTGGTGTTGGGCGCCTCGGCCGAGACCAGGCGGGCGGACATGTCGTCGCGACCGGGATTGTGGAACTGCAGGGAACGGTAGGGCGCCTGCTGGCCGGTGTCGTAGCCGACCACCCCGATGTCCATGCCGCGGTCGGTGCCCGGCGGCCGCATCACCATCGGCAGCACGCCCATGGCCGCGACCGACTCGCGGACACGGCGCGTCGCGGCGCCCCAGGCCGAGCCGTCCTCTCCGGTCGGAGAGCGCCATCGCGGCGTCAGCAGGGCCTCGGCGTCGATCACGACCGGGCCCTGGGCGCACGTCAGAACGTTCTCGAAGTGGATGTCGACGGCTTTGACCAGGTACAGCACGCCGACCAGCTGGCCGATCAGGCGGAAGTAGTCCTCGGTGGTACCGGGGAAGCCCCCGGTGGAGATGTACTCGCTGAAGCCGCCGGGCCCGCACGGGATCAGGGTCACGGTGCGCAGCCCGGTGCCCATGCGCTCGTTCAACCAGGCGACGAGGGAGTTGTAGCCGTGTTCGGCGTCGATCGGCCGCGGCTTGTACAGCATCCGGCCGCCGTCGTCGAAGTCGATCTGGGCGACCGAGAGGCCGCCGTTGTGCGTGTCGCCCTTGCCCAGGCGCAGCGCCTCGACCCGGCTGCCGGGGTGCACGCCGGGCATGTCCCGTTCGAGCAGGCTCCGGTTGGCGTCCACCTCGCCCAGGATGCGGACCAGGTACTCTCCGGCCGCGCGCACCCGGGCGCGGCACATGCGGAACATCTGCGGGTAGCGCTCCAGGAGTTCCCGATGTCCCTGTGGGCTGTTGGTCCACCGGCGGAAGTCCGTGTAGCGCTCCTGCGGGGTCGCGCCGGCCAGCAGGCCCGCGCTGCGGCGCCGGTACAGTTCCTCGACCAGGACCCGCATCATGCGCACGGCGGTCAGGTCGGTCTGGTCGGCGACGAAGTCCGCCACCACCGCGTGATCCGGCGAGACCTGCGGCGAGGCGGCGATCTCGGCGGTCAGGTCACCGGACCAGGAGCGGACCCAGTGGCGGAAGTAGTCGCGCATCCGCCCGTCACCGTCGGCCGCGGATTCATACTCGGGGGGAGCCGGGAACTCGTCCTCGGACACGCCGGCGGGGTCGGGGAACGCGCCGACCTCCTCGACCAGCAACTCCCGCGTCTCCGCGGATTCGAGTTCGGGAAGGTACTTCTCCACTACCACGCGGGCAGCGCTCGAATCGAAACCATCCACCCTGGTGACTCCTCAACCGGTGTTTCAGCGGGCCGGCGTCCGCGGCCGGGCAGCGGGATCCCGGTACGGGGTCGAACCGCTGCCGACGGATCCGCCGCCGTGAGCGCGGGACGGGCGCCAACCCCGCCCCGCCCCGAAGCCCGTCAGCAGTTGGACTGGCACTCCACCGTCGCGGTGCAGGCCCAGCCGTCGTTGCCGATGGCCCAGCTCGCCAGGCACGAGGTGCACAGGCTCGCGATGCTGACGCTGTTGGGGTCGGCCTCGGCACCGACGCTGATGCCGGCGAGGTGCTGGTCGTCGATCTCCTCGAGGATTCCGACGTTCGGGTTCGCCATGAGGTCACTTCCAATCGGTTAGGTGGGGAATATTCAGCGGCCGGTTGCGCTGCACCGGAAGAGGTCGGAGCGTTTCGCCCGCGCGCAGGGTGGCCGCCGTGCACCGCATCGAGGACGGGGCGATCCAGTTCGCATTCTCCGCGAAACCGGCCGGGACCGAAGCGAGCCGACGACCACCGGACCCGTGGGGGATTCCGATTCTCGGCTTCGCCATCGCAGAACCTTCAATCCAGCCTCGGCGCAGCGGACATTGCCATTCCTGCCTACTCTCCGGCGGATTCGATAATGGCAGCCGCGGGCGGAGCGCTCCATTGGACCAAGGGGAGGGGTGGCCGCCCGCCGTTCATCCGGCGCGCAGGTGGGCCAGGATCTCGGCGGCGTCCTCGGCTCCGGCGCGCGCGCCTTCGGTGAGGCCGACGCCGCCGGGGTTGACGACGACCTCGTCGACTCCCGCCGCGGCGTAGGTGCGCAGGCCGTCGGCGACCTCGCGGGCGGAGCCGTAGAGGAAGATCCCGTTGTCGACGAGCAGCCCCGCGCCGGACCAGGGGTCGTCGGTGCGCACGGCCAGGCCGGACCGGTTGAGCATGTCGGCGTAGTGCGGCTGGGTGAGGTGGCCGAGCGCCCCGTTGTAGGCGAGCCGGCGCGGGTCGCGCCCCGGACGGTCGATCGCGGCGTGCACGACGGCCGCGATCCGCGGTGCGGGCGCGGTCCCCGCCCCCTCGTCCAACGCCGGGGCGATGGTCGCGCCCAGGTAGTCCGGCGGAGTCATCCAGGTCACGGCGAGGTCGGCCACGCCGGCGCACATCCTGGCCATGCCGGGCCGGAGCACCCCGGCGGCCAGTTCGACGCGCGGGTGCTCCGCCGGCGGCAGGGCGCCGTCGTGCCCGTCCAGCAGGGCGCGGACACCGGCGATGTAGTCGCGGACGGCCGATGCCGGCCGTTCGTAGGGTGCGCCGCGGACGTAGGAGACGAACTCCGGCGCCGAGGCGCCGAACCCGGCGATCACGGAGCGCCCGGTGAGCAGTGCCAGCGAGCGGGCCTCCAGGGCCGCCGCATAGGGCTTGCGCAGCGGCGTGAGCTGTACCGAGGTGCCCACGGGGATGCGGTAGCCGGCGCCCGCGAGGTAGGCCAGGCTCTGCTGCGTATCGGCGAACAGCGACGTGCCCATCCACAACCGGTGCGCATCACGCCGCTTGACCAGGTCGGCGTAGGGCAGAGCGTCGTCCCCGCTCTGGGGTTGCATGGGAAACAGCAGTGAGGCGCGCATGGGTGGGGACTCCGCGGGGTGTGGTGCGGGCCGCGGGCGGCGGCCCGGAGTCGGGGAGCGCGCGTGCCCGGCCGGGGCTTCCGGGCACGCGGGTGGGCCGGTGAGCGATGTGGGGTCGTCACTCACCCTGCTGAGCGGCGGCGCCGGCCGATGCGCCGACGGTCGGGAGGGTCGGGCAGGCGCGCCATCGGCTCACGATGTAGGCGAGGGCGGCCTGGACCCGCGACTGGACGCCCAGCTTCTCGAAAATGCGGGTGATATGGGCCTTGATCGTCCGCTCGCTGACTTCCAGCTCTCTGCTTATTCCGCGGTTCGAGACTCCCGCAGCGAGGAGCTCGATTACCTGGACCTCTCGTTCGGTCAATTTATCCAGCGTTTCGGGCTCTGTTTCGGGAGAAGCGAGGAGTCCGCATGCGCATATCTTCGCTTCCGCAGACTTCTCACAGGTTCGTCCCAGCGAAGCTCGTGGCTCCAACTAGTCTTCTCCAAACCGGTAGCGGGGGAATCGGTCGGCTCCGGGGATGACCCGGGAGGAGCAAACCCGGGAATGTTAGCAATGTGACCCATAGACCGCAATTCCCTTTTTGTCCGTTTTCGTGCTTGCAAGTCATCCCATCATCCGGCATCGCCCCAGCGCAACTCATGGTCGTCGATCCGTGGCAGGGCGTCACACTCTCCTTCTGCGGCCGGTGACCGATTCCGGTCACCCACGGCGGCGGCGATCGCGTTTCCCGACTGGAGGCCGCTCGTCGCACCAGGTCACAAGAGGCGCTGACGCCGCGGCGGTCCTTCCGCGCGGGAGGGACTCCGGGGTCCGAGGACCGGCGTTGCACAGGCGATCGACCGCATGCCGGGGAGAATCCTCACGATCGCCGCAGAAACAATCATTCCCGCCCGGTGAAAACGGAAGGCATTGTGATGGACCCGGTACTCCCCATGGCCGTAGTGGCGATCATCGCCGTTCTCGGCATCGCCGTACTGGCGTTCGTGCTACCGAGAATGCTGCACAAGCGCAAAGGCGCGCAGTGGTCCGACTGGGCCCGCGAGAACGGGTGGGACTACGCCGAGATCCGGCCCGACATGATCGGAAACCTCTCCACGGTGCTGAACCCGCAGCACTACAAGGTGCAGCACGTGCTCTCCCGAACCCATCGGGGGCGCTGGGTGTTCACCTACGAGCACCTGCAGACGGTGCGGCCAGGGTCGCGCGACAACAACACGACCCGCTACCGCAGGGTCGTCGCGGTGACCCTTCCGGCTCCGGCGCCGAAGCTGGACATCGGAGTCGAGACCGGCAGCATGTCATGCAGGACATGATCGACCTCGCCGGCTCGTCGATCCTGGAGACGGGCCATCCGCGCTTCGACGCCGCCTACCGGGTGACGGCCGCCGACGAGGGCTTCGCCCGCGCCGTGCTCACGACCGAGGTGATGGACCGGCTGCTCGCCCGGCACGCGCAGGGCCGGCCGCCCGTGCGATTGAACGGCCACCACCTCGCCGCGGCGGAGGACGGCCTGCTGCAGCCCGAGGAGGCGCTCGGGGGCGCAGACGAGCTGATCGACCTGCTGGAGGCCGTTCCCCGCCGGGTCTGGGACGGGGGCGCGCACGCGTGAGCGCCGCCGCTACCGCCTCGGCAGCGGCGCCCCCGCCCGTGCGATCCGGAGTCCGCGGCGCAACAATGGGCAGGAGTACCGAAGGACATCGGTCGGCTACAGATTGGAGCGACGGTGAAGCCGGTCAGTGCGTGGGAGACCGTGATGTGGGTGTGTGCGGCGGTGGCCCTGGTGAGCTCGGGGATCACAGCCGCGGTGCAGGACAACCCGATCGGCGCGTGGGTTTCGCTGGTGGTCGCGGCGGTGATCGCGGTCGCCGCGGGCGCCGAGCGCCGCCGGGTGCTGCAGCGTCGCGACCGGGCCTGACCCGGACCCCGGACCACCCCGGCGGGCACCCGCTCGCGCGTCCGCCGGGGACCGCGTCGCGCCGACCCGCCGATCAGCTCACGTCGCCTCCGCGCTGATCACCACGTCCACCAGCCGCTCGGCCGCGTCGGGGCGGCCGTGCTCCCGGGCCGCGTCCGCGACGACTGCGCGCCACTGCGCGTCGGTGAGCAGCGGCTCCAGCTTCTCGCGGAGCCTCTCCGCCGACACCTCGTCCAGCAGCGCGAGCGCGGCGCCCGCCTCCTGCAGGTGGCGGGCATTGTGCCGCTGCTCGTCGCCGGCCGACGACGCCAGCGGAACGAATACGGCGGCCTTGCCGAGCGCGGTCAGCTCGGCGATGGTCCCCGCGCCGCTGCGGGAGATCACGACATCGGCCATCGCCAGCACGTCGGGCAGTTCCGGGCCGACGAACGCGGTCACGTGATGGCGGGCGGCGAGTTCCGTGGCGAGGTCGCGCGTCGCCTCGCGCAGATCGTCGACGTTGGCCTCGCCGCACTGGTGCACGACGTTGGCGCGCTCCAGCAGCCAGGGCAGCAGGTCTCGGACCGTCGTGTTGATCTGCGCCGATCCCTGCGCGCCACCGGTCACGTAGACCGTGGGCAGGTCGGGGTCGCAGCCTTCGAAGCCGAGGCCTTCGGCACCCTTGTCCGCCTGGCCCTCCAGCACGGCGGGGCGCACCGGGTTGCCGGTGACGACCGCGCCCTCGCGCGCCGAGTCGGGCAGCAGCTTCAGCGTGGACTCGGAGGTGACGGCCATGCGGGCGCCCGCGCGGGCCAGCACCCGGTTGGCCAGGCCCAGCAGCACCGTCTGCTCGTGCACCACCAGCGGGCGGCGCGCCAGCCGGGCCGCCAGGCCGACCGGGACAGCGACGTAGCCGCCGGTGGCCAGCACGACGTCGGGGCGGAATCCGGCGACGACCCGGCGGGACTGGAGGACTCCGCGCAACGCGCTGCCCATGTCGCGGATGTTCTCCGGCGACACGAGCTTGAGCGGGTTCCTCGACCGGCGGACCTTGCCGGTGGCGACCGCCTGGAACGGGATGCCGTTGGAGGTGGCCACGCGCTTCTCCAGGCTGTCCTCGGCCCCGACCCAGAGCACCTCCAGACCCCGGCCCTCGCCCTCCAGCCGCGCCCGCAGCGCGTTCACGGCGGTCAGCGCCGGATAGGTATGGCCTCCCGTACCCCCGCCGGTGACGATCAGACGCATCACACGCGGGGAATCGGTGTCGTTCACACTGGTCCTCTCTAAGCGGCGGTGACCCCTAGGACGCTGCGGGGGCACTTCCCGATCCTTCTGCGGCCCGACTTCGAAGCCCTGCCGGCCTTGCCCTGTGGTCGCCGTCGGCGATCAGGCGGCTTCAGGCGCACGGCGGGGATCGACGGTCGGCGGCCCACCGTCGGGAATGAGGTGCGGCGGGAATGCGGCGAACAGCCGATGGCGATGGGAGCGGGGACCGCGGATGCGTGGACTGCGCACTGCTGAGCGCCCTGTGCGCTCATCGCCGCGCGGTCCGAGGGCGCACCCCGCTCTCAGGGCCGTGCCCCGCTCCCCCGTCGTCCCGCCCCTTTCCGGACGTACCTTATTGGCCAATGCGGCTTCGATCGAATCCGCGGCGGTGACGGCCCGCGCGCGTCGGGCCCCGGCGGTGCCGCTTCGGTGCGGGACACATTCGGCAGGCGACCGCGAATGCGGCCCCTTGCCGGTCGAGGTCCGTGCCGATCGGGTCGATGCGCCCGTTGACGCGGCCGACTCGGCGCCGGAAGATGCTGGGAGCGCTCCCAAAACCGGAACTCTTTGACCCCCCTAGAAGAGGAAGTGCTCCCCCATGCACGTCGAACACACGCGTTCCGGCCGACCGCGGGCCGGCGCAGTGCGGGGCCCGGCGGTCGCCGCTCTCGGCGCTCTCACCGCCGCCTCGGCAATCGCCCTGCCACCCCCGGCCGCGTCAGAACCCGGACCGGAATCCGCTGCGCCCGTCGAGGTCCGGGTCAACGCCCATCTGGGGCGGGGAACCCTCGACCAGGCGGCGTTCGGGGCCAACGCCGCGATCTGGGACTCCCACATGAACGACCCCGAGGTCGCGTCGCTGATGGACGACGCCGGGATCGGAGTCATGCGCTACCCGGGCGGCTCCTACAGCGACATCTACCACTGGGAGGACCACACCGCTCCCGGCGGCTACGTCGCGCCCGGAACCGGGTTCGACGCGTTCATGGAGACGGTTCAGGATGCGGGCGCCCAGCCCATGATCACCGCGAACTACGGCACCGGCAGCCCTGAGGAGGCGGCGGCCTGGGTGCGCTACGCCAACGTCACCCGCGACTACGGCGTGAAGTACTGGGAGATCGGCAACGAGATCTACGGCAACGGCCACTACGGCAACGGCTGGGAGGAGGACGACCACGCCGACAAGAGCCCCGCGGAGTACGCGCGCAACGTCCGCGCCTACGCCGAGGCGATGAAGGACGCCGATCCGAGTGTGCGGATCGGCGCGGTACTGACCACGCCGGGCGACTGGCCCGACGGCGTCATCGGCCCCGGCGACGCCGCCGACTGGAACAACACGGTCCTGTCCCGGGTCGCCGACACGGTCGACTTCGTCATCGTGCACTCCTACCCCGGCGGCGCCACCGCCGACGAGGCGCTGGACAGGGTCTCCCGCCTCCCCGGGCAGCTGCGCCAGGTGCGGCGGCAGCTCGACCACCACGCCGGTGACCGCTCGGACGAGATACGCATCGCGCTGACCGAGGTCAACTCCGGCGTGCAGATGAACAGCCGCCCCAACGGGCTGTTCGCCGCCGACGCCTTCATGACGGCGCTGGAGAACGGCGTCTTCAACATCGACTGGTGGAACATCCACAACGGGCCCGACGAGGTCAGCCAGGTGGACGGAGAGACCGACTTCAACGACTACGGGCTGCTCTCCAGCGGGGGCTGCGTCGAGGACGTGTGCCAGCCGCCGGTCAACACCCCCTTCCATCCCTACTACGGCCTCAAGTCCCTCACCCACCTGGGCGCACCCGGCGACACCATGGTCGCCTCCTCCTCCAGCAGCGAGGACGTCTCCGCGCACGCCGTCCACCAGGCCGACGGCGATATGAGCGTCATGCTGATCAACAAGGACCAGGACAACGCCCACCCGGTGGAGATCGACTACGCCGGGTTCACCCCCGACGGCCGGGAGCCTGTCGTCCACCGCTATGCGCGCGGCGACGACGACGTGACCCCTGTCTCCGATCCCGGCGAGGGCACCCGGACGCTGCCTCCCTACTCGATCACCACGGTGAGCGTCTCGCCGAAGTCGGGGGAGGCCTCGGTCGGCGCCCCCGGAGCGCCGGAGGAGCTCTCCGCCGACAGCACCTCGGCGACGCTGAGCTGGCCGGCCGGCGACGGAGAACCGGTGCGCTACGAGGTCTACGAACACCTGGGCGCCAACGCCGAGCTGCTCGGCACGTCGACCTCCACGTCGATGACGCTGCGCAACCTGCCTCCGGGCACCGAGCACACGGTCAACGTGCTGGCCCGCGACGAGCAGGGGCGCCTGTCGCGACCCTCGGAGCCGGTGACACTGTCGACGACGTCGCCGAACGACGCCGACTGCCGGGTCACCTACCGCGTGGACTCCGGCTGGGGCAACGGTTTCGTCGCCACCGTCACCGTGTCCAACCTCGCCGACACCCCGATCAACGGGTGGAGCCTGGACTTCACCTGGCCCGAGTCCGGCCAGTCGGTGCAGAGCGCCTGGAGCGCCGAGGTGAGCGGGGACGGGCGCCGAGTGCACGTCACCGACAACGGCGACAACGCGGAGCTGGCGCCCGGCGGCGGCTCCACCGCCACGTTCGGGTTCGTCGGCGCCAACGAGGGCGCCAACCCCGCTCCAAAGGTGTTCACCCTCAACGGCGGCGTCTGCCACACCGTGCGCGGATGACGTTGCCCCGGCCGCCGCGCCGCTCGCCCAGGGCGGCGCGCCCGGGGCGGGCGGCGAACGCGCCGGCGGACACCGCACTCCCACGAACCGGTGCAAACCCTGATTCGCGCGGCGGGCCGCCGCTGTAGCTTTTTCGGACCGGCGACCGGATGCGGTCGCCCCGGTGTCGGGAGAGCGAGGTGGGTCCGATGCACGGCGTGAAGCGGGCTGTCGGTGCAGCGGCCGTGGTCGCGGCGATCGCCGGCCTGGTGGCGGGCTGCGGCGGCGACGACGGCGGTAGCGGCGGTAGCGGCGGTAGCGGCGGTGTGCCGACGTCGGACCCACCCACCTCGGATGCGGGCGGCAGCGCCGCACCGTCGCCCGAGCAGGCGGCGGAGGGCGGGATGAACGGAGTCTGGAAGTCCACCGCCGACGGCGGCGGCGTCCGGACGCTGACCGTGGTCGGCGGGAAGGTGCGCACAGAAGGCGACCCGGCCTGCCCCGGCACGCTGGACCCCGTCGAGTCCGGCAGCACCGCACGCGTCGAGCTCGACTGCGAGGCCTCCGGTCCCGGGCCCGAGGCGGGCACGGCCGCGCTGAACGCCGAGGACGACCACCTCATCGTCACCTGGGACGGCACCGACGGCATGCCCCAGGCCTTCACACGGACCGAGGAAGAGCCGGTCATCGCGGAGTGAGGCCGTGCGACCGCGCCTCGTCCGGCGGCGCGTGCCTGTCGCCGGAGCCGGCGCGGCGCCTGGTCGGCCGGCGCGGCGGGAACCCTCCTCAGCGACCTACCGTGGAGCCATGCCCCGACCGAGCGCTCCCCCATCGGCCGAATGGCCTACCGCCGTTCCCCTCGCCACCGAACGGCTCCGGCTGGAGCCGCTCCGCGTGGAGCACGCCCGCGAGGCTTTCGCGGTGTTCAAGGACGTGCGCCTGCACACCTGGACCGGCGGGGAGCCGGCTTCCCTCGACGAACTCACCGCGCGCTACCGACGCCAAGCGGTCGGTCGATCACCGGACGGGACACAGGGCTGGCTGAACTGGATGCTGCGCCGCGATGCGGACGGCCTGCTCGTCGGCACCGTGCAGGCCACGCTCGGTCGCCCACGCCTTCACAGACCCCTGCGTGCCCACGGTCTGGAAGCCGAACTCGCGTGGATGGTCGGCACCGCCCACCAGGGCCGCGGCTACGCCCGCGAGAGCGCGCTCGCCATGGCGCGGTGGCTGCGCACGCGCGGGGTCCTGCGCCTGACCGCGCACATCCACCCGGGCCACACCGCCTCGGAGGGTGTGGCACGCTCGCTGGGACTTTCGGCGACCGCCGCGGTGGCGGACGGCGAGACCGTCTGGGCAGCGGCTGGTCCGTGAGGGCCATCGGCGGGCCGAAAGCCCGACCCCCGCCTGCGTAATCGCGTGCCGCACCGCCGAGACCGGCCAGATGCCGGGTGGGGAAGGCGCGCCCCGCGCGGGCGCGCAACAGGGGGCCGCACCCGGCCCAGGGCGGACGGCCCGCCGCGTGAGCGGCTCGCCGTGCACCTCGGCCCGGGGATCAGCGGCCCGAGTGCTGCGGCTCGCTGCCGGGAAACTCCCGGTTGACCGAGCGCTGGAGGAGATCGCAGGTGTGGCGGACCTCCTCCTGCAGCCGGGCGGCCTCGACCAGCAGGGTGCCGTAGGGACTGGAGCGGTCGGTGACGACGAATGTGATGTCCTCGGCACCCTCGGCCAGCCGCTGGGCGTAGTCGCGGGCCTGGTCGGACAGCCCGCACAGGTGGCGGGCCTGCTCGACGAGCCGGTCCTCCTCCACCTCGCCGAGTTCGTCGGTGATCTCGGCCAGCGCGGCGAGCAGGTCGGCATACAGGCCTAGGAACTCGGTGCGCTGCGGCCCGGCGCCGGTCTCGGAAACCGCCATGTCCAGCGTGCGGGTCACCGCGGCGAGCTGGTAGGAGACGCGTTCCAAAGCGTCGACCACGCCCGCGTAGCCGGTGAACGTGTGGCGCCGGTGGCGTCGGTTCAGCAGCTTGCGCGGGTTGTAGTAGACGCTCTCCTCGGCGGTGCGCACGGCGCTGCGGGCTTGGGCGACGGTGCCCTGCATCCGGTTGGCCCGCTCGCGCCACTGGCGGGTGCGGTCGGTATCCAGTTGCCCTTCGCGCAGAGCCGGGTGCATGTCCGACAGCAGCTCGCACAGCGCGTGAGCAAGCGCGCGCACGCCGTACTCGGCGCTGCGAAAGCGCATGGGCGGAGCGACCAGCACGTTGACCAGCACGCCCACCGTGCAGCCGATGGCCACCAGCAGGATGATCGAGCCCAGCTGCGCGGCGCGCTCGGTCATGCTGGTCGCGGTGATGTAGAGGGCGAAGGCGAAGAACGCCGCAGTGACCACTTGTGAGCCCTGCGAGCCCAGGCGCGGCCAGCGGCCGATGGCCAGCGCGATGGCGGCGACCAGGACGAACGTGGCCAGGTTGGGTCCGGCGAGGAAACCCACGACGCCCTGCACGGCCACCCCGGCTGCGACGGCGCCCAGGTAGCGCAGCGCTTGGGAGAACGACTGGTAGACGGTGACTTGGATCATCAGCACCGCGGAAAACGGCGCGAAGGCGGGCGACTGAGCGCTCAGCAGCGAATAGGAGATGCCCCAGGCGATGGTGGCGGCCAGCGTGCTCTTGGCGATCATCAGCAGCGTGTGGCGCTCGTGGCCGTCGGAGCGCGCACGCCGGAGCCACTGCACCGTGCGCGCCCAGGCACCGGTCGGTGTCGGTTGTCGGCCCGAGCTGGCCGAGAGGCCAGCTGATGCGTCTGGCTGCTGGTCGCGTCCCATTCCGGTGCTGTTATCCGAATCAGCGGCCGACATGCGCCCGGCGGGGTGTGATCCGGCGGGCGACGCTGTCCGGCCGGCCGTCCCGGTGGTGTCGTGGACGGAGGCGGTCGGCACCACCACCGTGATGGTGGCGTAGGCGTCCTGGTGGCCGCGTCGATGAAATCGGGGCCCTCGACGAGGAAGGCGCATCAGGCGCAGAACGCCCGGTAGGAGTCCGCCCGGCAGGGAGCGCGACCCTGACGGTGAGAGGTGGGGCACGGTTGGGCCGTACCCCACCGGGATTGGAGCGTCAGGGGCCTACGAAACGCAGGAGCGCGTCGTTGACCTCTTCGGCGTGGGTCCACAGGAGACCGTGCGGGGCTCCCTCCACCTCGACATACTCCGCTTCCGGGAAGGCGGCGTGGAAGGGGCGTCCGGTCGCGTCGATCGGCAGGATGTTGTCTTCGGTGCCGTGCAGGATCAGCGAGGGCTTGCCCGCGGCCCGGACCGACGCGACGTCGTCGCGGAAGTCCTCGATCCACGAGGCCACCACGGCGTAGGCGGCGACGGGCGCCGAGACGGTCGCGGTGTTCCAGTTGGCGGTGACGACCTCCGGACTGATCCTGCTGCCGAGGTTTGCGTCGAGGTTGTAGAAGTCCTTGTAGAACTGCGTGAACCAGGCGTAGCGGTCGGCGCGTGCGGCATCGGTTATGCCGTCGAAGACCTCCTGCGGGACGCCGGTCGGATTGTCGTCGCGCTGGAGCAGGAACGGCTCCAGCGACGCGAGGAAGGCGAGCTTGGCGACGCGCTCGTGACCGTGGTTCTTGACGTAGCGGGCGAGTTCGCCGGTACCCATGGAGAAGCCGACGAGGATCACCTCGCTCAGGTCAAGCGCCTCCAGCAGCGTGCCGAGGTCGGCAGCGAAAGTGTCGTAGTCATAGCCCGTCCCGACCTTGCTGGACTGCCCGAAACCGCGGCGGTCGTAGGTGATGACCCGGTAGCCGGCGTCGATCAGCTCACGGCTCTGGCGCTCCCAGCTGTGGCCGTTGAGCGGGTAGCCGTGGATAAGCACGATCGGCTGCCCGGTTCCGTGGTCTTCGTAGTAGAGCTCGATCGGCGTGCTGTTCTCGGTTCCGACGGTGACGGTAGCCATTGCCGCATCTCCTGGAGTCCTATGGAGAACGGTCGTTCTCCGAGCCGCCTCCGAAAGTATAGAACGGTCGTTCTCGAAACAAGAGCGATGAGGGTGATGGACGACACGGCCACCCGGGAGCAGGGCCGGCAGGTGCGGTTGACCGGCTCTTCTGCACGCGCAGCAGCGAATCTCACGTCAGCCTGCGGTACTCGAAATGCGGAGTCAGGAGGAAGCCGATCCGCGGTCGTAGGCCTCCTGCGACGCCGACACGTCGCCGAGATGCGCGATCGACCATTCCTCGAGCGCGCGCAGCGGCTCCCGCAGGGTACGGCCCGCCTCGGTGAGCGTGTACTCGACGCGCACGGGAACCTCCGGGTAGACGGTACGGCGCACGATCCCGTCCCGTTCGAGCCCGCGCAGAGTCTGAGTGAGCATCTTCTGCGAGACGCCCTCGATGCGTCGGCCCAACTCCGAGAAGCGGGCGGGGCCGTCCCAGAGGGCGCCCACGATGAGGACCGTCCAACGGTCGCCGATGCGATCCAGGATGCGGCGAGTCGGACAGTCCGCGCGGTAGGGGGTTCCGCGGAGCACCGGCTCGCCTTCAGGGGTTACCACGAAGTGCCTTCTTCCCAATGGAGAGCTGCACTCATACAGTAACCACGCCGCGTCATCCGACGCCACCCCTCCCATCGGAAGGCACCCTCATGTCTCGCATTACCGTCATCGGCGGCACCGGCTACGCCGGTTCGGCCATCACCGCGGAGGCCGCCGCCCGCGGCCACCGGGTCACCGCGCTGAGCCGCTCGCGCCCCGACGCGCCGATCCCGAACGTGACCTACGTCCAAGGCGACGCAAGCGACGAAGCAGCGCTCTCGGCACCCATCGAGAACGCGGACGTCGTCGTCGGCGCACTCGCCCCACGCGGTCCGCTGGCCGACACCTTTCGTGACGTCTACCGCACCATCGCGCGGCTGGTCGATGCCGCAGGCGTACCCCTGTTCATCGTCGGCGGCGCCTCGTCGCTGCGCCCCGCACCCGGAGCGGATCGCTTCGTCGCCGACCTCAGCCATATCCCCGCAGAGCTCCACGGCGAGATCCGCGCCGGTGCGGCGCTCGTCATCGAGGATCTCCCGGCCACGCCCGCGTCACTCGACTGGGTCTTCGTGAGCCCGGCACTCCGGTTCGGCGCACGTATGCCCGGCGAACGGCTCGGCCGTTACCGGCTCGGCGGCGAGGCCGCGGTCCAACCCGAGGACGGCGGCGCGATCTCCGCCGCGGACTACGCCCTCGGGTTCCTCGACCTCATCGACAAGGGCGAGCACCACAGGGCACAGGTCAACCTCGGCCACTGACTGGTGCGGGGTGGGGGCGGTGATACTGGCCCGAGCAGCACCCGCCGCGACGGCGCACCGCCACCAGGGATGTGGAATCCACCGCCTGCTATGCCCCGATCAGGTTCTTGTGGATGTGCCCGTCCTTGATGATGACGGCCAGATTCGTCTCGGGATCGGCCAGCAGATCGAGGTTCCGGGTCGGGTCCCCGTCGACCACGAGCACGTCGGCCCACGCGCCCTCGACGATCCGTCCCAACGCGGGCGCGCAGCCCTCCAACCGGTACGGATCGCGGTCCCCCGCAAGCGCGAGCAGGGCGGCGTTGCCGGAGGTGGCCATCGTCAGCGCCTCGGCGGCGGTGTATCCGAAACCGGTCAGGCGGGGCAGCATCCGCGCCTGCATGCGGCTTTCGGAAGGGTTGAGCAGCAGGTCCGTGCCGAACGCCGTCTTCACCCCGTACTGCCGCGCCCAGCGGTAGGTCTGCTCCACCCCCGCGCACACCCGTCGGTTCTTCTCCGCAGAGGCGGGATTCTCATAGGAGTGGTCGCTTTCGACGAACGGCTGGGTGCTCAGCCAGGTCCCGCGCTGCGCAAGCAGGGCGATCGTGGACTCCTCGGCGAGGTGGCCGTGCTCGATTGATTTCACCCCCGCCTCGACGGCGCGCTCGATGCCGGCGGGCGCATAGACGTGCACCGAGACGTAGGTGCCCCAGTCCTCAGCGGCCTCGACGGCGGCGCGAAGCTCATCGGGCGTGTACTCGGACACCTCCAACGGGTCGTAGGCCGAGGCCACCCCGCCGCCCGCCATGACCTTGATCTGGCTGGCGCCCTTTTTGAGCTGCTCGCGCACCGCCGCCAGTACACGGGCCCGGCCGTCGGCGATGCGCGACATGCCCAACTGCTCGGCCCGGGAGGACGCGCCGCCCAGAGCGGTCGGAGGCTCGTAGGCGGCGCCGAAGTCGGCGTGCCCGGAGGTCTGGGAGATCCCCGCCTGGCAGGGGTAGATCCGGGGGCCGGGAAACACTCCGGCATCCAGGACTCGCTTGAGGTCGACGGTGTCGCCGGACATGTCGCGGACGGCGGTAAAGCCGCGCAGGAGCATGGCCCGGGCCTCGGCCAGGCCGTTGTAATAAGCGAGACCGGCGCCGCCCAGCAGCAGTTGGGCTTGGGTGCTCCCCGCAAGCATGACGTGGGCGTGGGCGTCGATCAGCCCTGGCATCAGCGCCCGGGAGGTTCCGTCGGCCCGCCTGCCGTCGATGACCGTCGCCTCGATCCCCGACGGCGGTTCCTCGGGGGCGAGGAAGACCCGGTCGATGCGGCGGTCCTTGAGTAAGACGTGGCCGTGGCGGAGTTCCCGGTCGACGCCGTTGAAGATGCGCACGTCGCGGATGAGGATCACCGGGCATGACGACGGTCCGCTCATGCGCCACCACTATCCGAAGTGGATCGGGCACAAACGAACCGGCCCGGAGACCCCCGGGTCACGACGCCGGCTCGATGCACCCGCCGGCGTCCGGTGGTCGAAGCCGCCGCGAACGCCGCTGCCGAGGACCGGCCTCCATCGGCCCTGATCCTGCACGGTCGAGCCGCGGCGCATCACCGGCAGGGGATGCCCGCACCCGCCGCGCTCGGCGGTTGGAGGATCCACCGCAGCAGGACAGGGCGCAGCGGCATTCCCGACTGGGCTCGAATCGGCCCCCCTCGGCGGTTGCCTTGGGTGCCGGTTGAAAACATGCAATGCGTCAGCAAACTGCTGGAGCAGATCTGGGATCGACAGCAAACAATACTGGGCGGTCGGCCTCATGCGGAGAGCATCCCTCAGGCGTGGGTCAGAGTGCCAACTCTCGACATGCTTTTGTGTTACCGACCAAAACGACCTGGGGCGGAGTACGCAAGCCTCCTCCACGTGGGCCGGGCCAGAGAAATCAGAACGTCCGATTGAAACACGGGGCTCTCGAACTCGGCAGCATCACCCGCGACCATGCGTACAAGCACCGGAAATCCGGGGGGACAGGACCCTGCCGGACAGACCGCGAGAACGGTGGAGCCCTTGGGCCGATACGCTGAGTTCACCGGCCACCGCCCAGGGATTCGTTGTTTTCCCAAACATCGATAGTCAGGCGGTGGCCGTCTGATTTTTCGGATATTACCCCAGGTCGGAGGCTTGTTTACCTGGCAGCCCGATGAGACGGCCGAGACCGGGGGAACCCGGATCCAAGCTGGAGCATCAGCAGGCGGGAATACCCGGGTAGGAGAAGTAGTGGGCGCTGTACGTGTAATGCCCGGACCCGGTGCGGTACCAGTAGTTTCCGTAGCTGTTTTGGAGTCCGCACTGAATGTAGATGTAGCTGCCGGGCTTGATGCTGCCGATCTTGTGGCTGCTCCCATAGGGCTGGGTGCGAACGGGAGCCTCCGTGTACGCCACGATCTTGATGCTCGCCGCCTGCGCTTCTTCCCCCGAGGGCGCTACCGAGGCTGACGCCGGAACGGCCGAAAGCGACAGCGCAGCAGCGAACGAAGCAATGAGTACGGATGACTTCAAGAATCCATTTTTCACAAGGCACTCCCAAGATTAGTCCCAGCCACCGCACTGTGGCTCCGACTCAGCGAAAAAACGTATCCCGATCGGGCGGTCGAAATACAACCAAGGCGGCCCCCGGGAAGTCAAGCGCCATAAACATCGAAACCTAGAAGGTGAATCCTCTATTCAATTCTTCACATCCAATGGCAAGGAAGACGTGGATCACGCAGTGAGCAGCGCGTTTGCGCAGTTCGGTGGCGTGGGGCGCCACGGTGTGCGGGCATCGGCGTGACCGGTTCCCCTTGGAGCGGGTCGTCGTCGACTCGGGCGAGCAGGGTGGCGAAGCCGCCTGTCCCAGCGTCCTTGCCGCGGACCGAGGCGGAGGCCACCACGTCCGCGGCGTGGGGACGGGCGGTGTGCACGACCGCCGAGGCTGAACACCGGCCTTCTGGCCGGGTCCCGTTCGGCAGTCGTTCGCCGACGCAGGCTTTCTGCACCGGATGCGCCGAATGACAGTGCAAGAAGAAACTCGCGCTCCTCGCCACCGATCCCTAACGTGTCACGGGAAATTCCGGCGGAACCAGTGGTTGCCGAGGGACGACGGAGCAGCGTGGAGCGGGACCCGCGAACCGGGCTCCGCTCCGTACAGGCATCCGCGATCGGCGACCAACGGCACCGGACCGGTCTCACCCTCAGACCAGTCCTAAGGGGCACACTTGCTGCGAACTGAGCAACGCACGACCAACTGGAAGCTCATCGGGCCCGGCATCGTCGTCGCCGCCACCGGCGTCGGGGCCGGCGACATGGTCGCCAGTCTCGTGGCAGGGGAGAAGTTCGGCTACGCACTGCTCTGGGCGGTCGTGCTCGGCTGCATCGTGAAGATCGCCCTGGCCGAGGCCGCGGGCCGCTGGCACCTCGCAACCGAGCGGACCATCTTCGACGGCTGGCGCAGCATGGGCGTCTGGACGTTCGCTTTCTTCGGCCCCTACATCGTCATCTGGGGGTTCGTCTACGGTGCCTCGGCGATGTCCGCGACGGCTCTGCCTCTCGCCGCACTGTTCCCCTCGGTGCCGCTCTGGGTGTTCGCGATACTCGCCGGAATCTCGGGACTGGTCTTCGTCTGGTTCAACCAGTACGCCGTGTTCGAGAAGGTCATGACCGTCCTCGTCGGCGTCATGTTCGTCACCGTCGTCGGCCTGGCGGTCTACATCGGCCCCGATCTGGGTGCGCTGGCCGTCGGGCTGGTGCCGTCCAGCCCGGATGAGTCGCTGTTCAACACCCTGGGCCTTATCGGCGGCGTGGGCGGGACCATCACCATGGCGGCCTACGGCTTCTGGGTCAACGCCAAGGGGTGGCGCGACGCGGCCTGGATCAAGATGATGCGCTTGGACAACCGGGTCGCCTACATCACAACCGGCGTCTTCGTCGTCGCGATGCTCATCGTGGGCGCGGAGATGCTCAGCGCCGGCCGGGTGGCGCTGGCCGAAGGCAGCGAAGGCCTGGTCAGCCTCGCCGACGTGCTGGAGGAGCGGTTCGGCCGAATCGTCTCGGTCGTGTTCCTCATCGGCTTCTTCGCCGCCGCCTACACCTCGATCATCGGCGTTTGGCACGGGGTCAGCCTCATGTTCGCCGACTTCGTGGGCAACATCCGCGGCAAGCCCAACCGGCCGGTGGAGGAGCGCGAGACCAGCTGGGAGTTCCGGGCCTACCTGCTCTGGCTGACCTTCCCTCCGATGCTGCTGCTGGCGGTCGGCAAGCCGATCCAGCTGGTCATCGCCTACGGCGTCCTCGGCTCCGCGTTCATGCCCTTCCTCGCCTTCACCCTGATGTGGCTGCTGAACTCCAAGCGGACACCGCAGGAGTGGCGCAACGGGATCGTCAGCAACGTCGGACTCACCGTCGCCGGAGGGCTGTTCCTCCTCCTGTGCGCCAACGAGCTCTTGGGCCGCATCGGTGCCGCCTGAACACGGCAGCCGACCGCCGGCCTGAACGCGGCGGAGGGGGCACGGCAGCGGGGATGCGCGCGCCCTCCGCCGTCCGAACGATCCCGAGGAGCTGGTTCATCCGAGAGGGCTGAACCGCGGGAAAGAAATGCGCTCCAGCGGATTCCGCTGCGGTCGAGCGATTCGGGGATGTAACTCATTCCGCCGTTCGAGCGCGTTTGATGCATGTCCTTTTTCGGAGCCTCAACAAGGGCGTGCAGTGATCCAAAAAAATGCCGCAAACACCTTGACCTCGACCGCGGGCATGTTAATTTTACTACGCACCTTCCGCCACAAATGAAAGGAATATTCTGCATGAAGATCATGGATGCTGTATCCCGGATCGGTGACCGGATGCTGGAGAGCGTGGTCCCCGAGGCCGCGGCCCAGGCCGACCAGTTCGAGTGCATCTGGGAGCAGTCGTGCCGACTCCCCTACTGCGGGAGCAACATCTTCCTGACCCTGTACAACCGCCAGGTCTGCGCGGGTCACTCGGAGCCCAGCTACGGCCCCTGGGAGCGGGTCGGCTGCTACTGCTAGGCGCCGTCCGGGCCTGATCCCGCTGCCACCGGGACCGTGAACCGGCCGTCCGCCCGGTGGCGGCGTCCTCCGGATTCGGGTTCCGCACCCCCCGGAACCCGAATCCGGTATTCGAGTCTGTGCGCCCGGGCCTGCAAACCGCACCGCATCCACCACTGCCGGTGCACGTGAGAAAGTACGAGGCCTGCGAATGCTGCCTTACGCGGCTCTGGCATTGCAGATGGCCGTCGCCGGAGTATTCCTGGTATCTGCGGTGGCCAAATTCCGGACGACCGCGAATGAGGAGACATGGTCGATTCTGGTGGGCCTGCTGCCGGTGCAGGGGCAGGGATTCCCGGTGCGGGCCGCGTCGCGGGTGCACGCCGCCGCCGAACTGGCTCTGGGCCTGACGCTCCTCGCCGGCCTCGCCGGTTTCGCCGCCGGTACCGTACTGCGCGCCGCGGCGCTGTCGGCGGCCGTGCTACTGCTGTCGGCGTTCACCGCTCTGGCCGCCTACGCCGCCCGGTCGGGGACGGCGATCCCTTGCTCGTGCTTCGGGCGCTCGAACGCCCCCCTGGGTTGGCCCCACGTCTGGCGCAACCTCGCGCTCACCGGCGTTGCGCTGTCCGGCCTGGTCTGCACGGTCGCTGCCGACCCGGGGGCGCAGATCCGGCCGGGCGGAGCCGCCATCGCCGCCGTCGCCGCTCTGGTGGTCACGGTGCTGACCGCCTTCTACGACGACATCGTCGACCTGTTCGGAACCCCCGACCGGCTGCGGCGCGTCTAGTCCGAACTGAAAGTGGAGGCCACCATGGAGATCCTCGTCGGGTTCGTCGTCCTGATCGGCGCCGTCACCCTGATCAACCTGCTGCTGACGCTGGCCGTGGTCCGCAGGCTCCGCCGCCTCGACGAGCGGCCCGCCGCTCAGGCCGCGGCCCCGCCCCAGCTGGACGAGTTGCCGGCCGGCAGCCCTGTTCCGCGGTTCCGCAGCCGGACGCTGGCCGGCGAAGCGATCACCTCCGACGACCTCCTCGGCCAGGAGACGGTCTTCGCGTTCTTCGACACCGGGTGCTCGGTGTGCAAGACGGTGATCCCCAAGCTGGCCGCGCACGCCGACGCGAACGGCCTCAAGCCCGGCCAGGTCGTGGTGGTCATCGGCGACCAAGGCGCCGAGTCGGGTGAGTACACGCGGGAGTTGGACGGCGTGGCGACGGTGATCGTCGAGCCGCGGATGGGCCCTGTCGCCCAGGAGTTCGGAATCCAGGGGGTTCCGGCGTTCGTCCGGGCCGACGCCGAGGGCGTCGTCATGCGTTCCGGGACCACCGTAGCCGCGCTGGTGCCGGTGAGCACCTGATGGCGGTGACGCAGACCGCCGAGTCCGAGTCCGGCGGCCGCGCGGGGCTCGGCGAATCCGTGCGGCGGATGGGGCACGCGCTCGCTCTGGCCTGGCGGGCCGGTCCCTTCACGGCATCGCTGTATCTGGTCACAACCGTGGTCCTGGGGCTGTTGCCGGCCGGGGTCGCCCTGCTCACGAAATGGCTGATCGACGCCCTGCAGTTCGCCGGTTCATCGGCACCGGCCCCCGCCCCCGCTCCGTCGGGACCCGAGATCTCCCCGATGATGCTGGTCGTGCTCATCGGCCTGATGGGCCTCGTCCAGGCGGTCGGTACCTACCTCTCGACCTACCTGACCTCGCGGATCAAGCGCGGCGTCACGCTGGTGGTCCAGCATCGGCTCTACTCGGCGGTGAACCGCTTGGAGGGCGTGCGTCGGTTCGAGGACCCCGCCTTCCGGGACCGGCTGCGCCTGGCCCAGCAGGCGGCGATCACCGCACCGGACGCCGTGATCCAGGCGCTGTTCGGTGCTCTGCAGAGACTCCTGACGATCACCGGTTTCCTCGGCGTTCTCGTGGCCATCAGCCCGGTCATCACCGTCATCACCATCGCCGCGGCGCTACCGGCCCTGTTCGTGCAACTGTCGATCAGCCGCCAGCAGGCGTCGATGATGTGGCGGATGAGTCCGCGTACCCGGCGCCGGATGTTCTACCAGACCCTGATGCTCGACCTGGCCGCCATCAAGGAGACCCGGCTCTTCGGCTCGGGCGGCTTCCTCCTGGGGCGGATGCACGACGAGACCGTCAGCGTCAACAGCGCGGAGGAGCGGCTGGACCGCCGGATCCTGCTGACCCAGGGACCGCTGTCGGTGCTGAGCGCGGTCGTCGCCTCGGGCGGCCTCGTGTGGATGATCGCCGCGACCATCCGCGGCGAGTTCACCATCGGCGACGTCTCCGCGTTCATCGCGGCCGTCGCCGGCGTGCAGGGGGCCATGACGGTGATCGTCGCCGACATCACCCGGGGGTACCAGTCCCTGCTGCTGCTGGGCCACTACGTCGACGTGGTGCGGGTGGGGCCCGACCTGCCCGTCCCCGCGGACCCGCGGCCCGTCGCACCGCTGCGCGGCGAGATCCGGCTCGACGACGTGTGGTTCCGCTACACCGACGACGGCCCCTGGGTGATCCGCGGGCTGTCGATGACCATCCCGGCCGGTAGCACCCTCGCAATCGTCGGGCTGAACGGCGCGGGCAAGAGCACCCTGGTCAAGCTGCTGTGCCGGATGTACGACCCGACCTTCGGCAGCATCCGCTGGGACGGCGCCGACATCCGGGAGTTCCGCGTCGACGACCTGCGCTCCCGGATCAGCGCGGTCTTCCAGGACTACATGTCCTACGACCTGTCGGCCCGGGAGAACATCGGCATCAGCTCCCTGGAGCACATGGACGACGCCGACCGGATCGACGCGGCGGCGCGGGACGCGGGAGCCGCCGACTTCTCCGCAACCCTCCCCCGCGGCTACGACACCATGCTCTCCCGCATGTTCTACCAGGACGAAGGAGACGGATCCGACGGCGTGACGCTGTCCGGCGGGCAGTGGCAGCGGTTGGCGATCGCGCGGGCGCTGATGCGCCGGGGACGCGACCTGCTGTTCCTGGACGAACCGATGTCCGGGTTGGACGCGGCGGCCGAGCAGGACCTGCACGAGCGCCTGCGGGTGCTACGCGCGGGCGCGACGACGGTGTTGACCTCGCATCGCCTCGGCACCCTGCGCTACGCCGACCGGATCGTCGTGATGCAGGAGGGCCGGATCACGGAGGAGGGCGGGCACGACGCGCTTATGTCGGTCCAAGGGGAGTACGCCCGCCTGTTCTCCCTCCAGGCGGCCGACTACGTAGACGGCGACACGTCGGAACAAGACGCCTCCAAGGCGCTTTCGCGGTAGGGATCGGGGTGTACATGGTGGTTGCCGGAACCGGAGCAGCGGTGGTGCTGGCGGCGCTCGCCACGCTCTGGTGGGCGGGGCGCCGCTATGCCGCTGTCACCGTCGAGGGGCACAGCATGCGGCCCGCGCTGGATACGGGCGACCGGGTCCTCATCCGGCGCGGTGCCCGCCGCGCGGGCAGGGGCAGCATCGTGGTGGTGGCGCGCCCCCGAATCCAGAGCGGCTGGAAGGCGAGCGGACCCGTCGAGCGGAGGCTCGCCGACCGCGAATGGTCCATCAAGCGCGTGGCCGCAGTGGCCGGAGATCCCTACCCGGAGCCGATCGACCGCCCCGGGTTGGTTCCGGAAGGGCACATCGCCGTCCTCGGCGACAATCCGGTCAGCGTCGACTCCAAGCACCACGGGCCCTGCCCGCAGGACCAAGTCCTGGGCGTCGTGGTGCGGCGGCTCGGCTCCCGGGCCGCCCGCCCTTCGGCCGCCGGCGCGGGCGCGGGCGCGCCCCAGGGAACCGTGCCTGGCCACGGAACCGGGCGCGCCCGCGACAGTATCCGACCGGAACAGCAGTGAGCACGGGGCGATGAGGACAGAGACGACGAGCGGCCCCGGTCGGCGTGGGGACGATAGGGATCGGGCTGCGGACCTTCGGGAAATGCAGCGCGCGGTCAACGCGGCCGACGGCATGCAGCGCCTTCTGCGCTGGCTGGTGCACCGGTTCGGCGGGAAGGCCGCGGTCCTGGATGCCGGCGGACTGGTCAGGTCCGCCTTCCCCGCGGACGCGGGGGGCGCCGCCTGGGCGGAGTCCCTGCCCGCCGCTGCCGGCCGGGACGCGCGCCGACGGCCGGGGCAGGGCGTGCAATCGGTTCTGGAACGCCGGACACGTTCGGCGGTGCTCGAAGCGGGCTTGTACGAGACCCATGTCATCGCCTTGAACGACGACCGGCCGGGCCCGGCTCTCCTGGTGTCTGTGCCCGGTCGACTCCCCATCGGCGCGAGCTGCCTGCTGATCGATGCGGCCGGGCTCCTCGGCTTGCGATGGCGGGTGGACGAGGCCGAGCGGCAGCGGCGCGTTCTGGCGGTGGCCGACAACCGCGCCAGGGAGGCGGTTGTCCAACTGCTCATCGCGGGCGCCACCGCGGAGGCGACCCGGGTGGCGGACGTCCTCACTCCCTCCCTGCCGGAGCGGGTCTGCGTCCTGGTGGTGGACTCGCCGCCGGAACGCCGCAAGGATGTCGTCAAGCGCTGCGTCACCGCGTCCAAGAGCACAGCGTGGGTGTTGCGCTGCCGGGTATACACGCGGCACACGATCGTGGTCGCCCCCAGCGGCGCGGCCTCCGGCGGCCGCCCGAGCGCCCGTACCCGCTTCGACGCGGCCTTGCGCGACCTGATCGACGAGACCTCCGAGATCAGGATCGGCGAGAGCCCCGGCCTCGATCTCGGCGACGTGGGGATCGGTTACGAGCAGGCGTTCCAGGCCGTGGCGGCGCAGCGGGAGGCGGAACGCCACGCGGTGTTCGACGAGCGCGGGGAGCTGCCCCGCGTCCTCGGCGAGGGGGCGCGCCTGTGGGCGCGAGCGCACCTGAGCCCGCTTCTCGACTATGTGCCCGAGCGGCGCCAGGACCCGGACAGTCGGGAACTGCTGTCCACTCTGCGCGCCTGGCTCGACTTCCGCGGCGGCGCCGGGCGGCAGCTCAACCTGCACCGCAACACCGTCAACAGCCGGTTGCGGCGCGTCGAGGCGCTGCTCGGAGTCACGCTGACCGACCTGATGGCGTCGGCCCGCCTGCACCTCGCCCTCCGCATCATCGCCGAGCACCGCGTCCCTCCGACCCCGGACACGGCGGCCCCACCCGACCTGGCGGCTCTGCTCGACACCGAACCGGTGCGCCGATGGGCCGATGAACTGCTGAAACCCATCCGCGACGGGCGGTACGACTGCCTGGAGCCGACCCTGCACACCTGGCTCGACTGCGACGCGAATCTGGAGAGCACCGCAGCCGAGCTCCGGGTATCCCCCACCGGAGTCCGCAAGAGGCTGGTCAAGCTCGAGAACGCACTCGGCCGGTCCTTGCTGAAAGGGCCGTCGGCGCGTTACGACCTCGCGATCGCAATGAGCGTCGCCGACAACCACTGCAGGAGCCGCGGATTCCGACCGGTGCGCGCGCCGGTGCGACCGATGTGAGATACGCCCGTTCCCGGCCAAACTTCCCGATCGACCACCGGGTACGGAGCGAAGATGATCTTGAACGGAGAGCGGGCGCGGGCGAGCCCGACACCGCCCGCGAAACGCTGCACAACACTCAGGAGGGCTACCGCACCGCCGGCTTCACCGTCGGCGAGGTCGCACTCCACACCATGCGCCACGAGGTTCTCCGGCCCCTGCGGGCGTCAGTCCCGGCGACCGGCTCAGGCATTTCCGGGCCGAGTGCGAGGTAGGCGACGGTAACGATACGGCCGCGGGGGTCACGATGGGGCTCGCCATAGGCGCCCACGGCAAAGGCTCAGTCGCCGAGTTCCTCCTGGATCTCCTTGGTTGTGGGAATCCCGTTCCGCTGGCCGGGGCCGTCGAGGGTGAGGTCCAGGTCCAACCGGTTGCCCGAGTCCGGCGATCCGGGTCCCGAATCTCGGCCGCCGTGCGCACCCGACCCCGGTCCGAGGTCGCCGAGGCATGAACGCGGAGATCCCCCCCAAGTCTTAAGGACGGCTCGTGGGCGGGGCGGCCCTGTCGTTCACGGGTGTGGGTGCTGCGGCCGGCGTACCCCGATGGCCTGGCGCGGCACCCGCGTCATGCGCACTGTGACCGGAGGGACGGCCCCGCGCTTCGGCGGTGGAACCGGCGGCATCTCAAGAGCCGGCCGACACCGCTGCGGCGCGGGCGCTCAGCCCTTCGGCCGTGGAGCGCACGATCTCCTGCCACGGGGTCGCCTCGACTCCGAAGGCCTCAGTGGTCGCGGCGGCGTCGATCACGTAGGGGAAGTCCCACTGGTAGAGCAGCTCACCCATCTCCCGCAGGAACGGCGAGAACGGGAACGCGGTCCTCAGCAGCGGTCGCGGGATCTTGACGACGCCGGGGACGGCCACCCCGAACTCCCCCGCCATGTCGGCCGCCAGGTCCCGCACTGTGCCTGCCGGAGGCGAGGGCACGTGCCAGGGGTGGCCCCAGGCCCGCTCGTCGACGGCTGCGGCAGCCAGGGTACGGGCCATGTCGGGGATGTAGGTGACCGAGTGCACCTGGTCGGGATCGCCGAAAGTGAACACCCGGCGCTTCGTGCGCACCTGCTCGGCGTACAACTCGGGGTAGCTGGCCGTGGGGTTGAGCGTGCCGATGTAGTCGGAGGCGCGCACCTCGGTCACGCGCAGAGCACCCTGCTCGTGGCGGGCCAAGGCGTCCTGCCAGATCCGTGCGCGTATCCGGCCTTTGCGGTCGGTGGCCGCCAAGGGCAGGTCGCGGTGCATCGGCCCCTCCACCGGGCCGTACCCGTAGAGGCACCCGCCGATGGCCAGCACCGCCCCGGTCAGCTCGGCGGCTTCCATCAGGGACGCGGCCAGCGGGGGCCAGTGCTGCTCCCAGGTGTCATACGAAGGCGGGTTGGCGCAGTTGTAAAGCGCGGCCGCGCCGCGGGCGAGCCGAGAGAGCTCGGCGGCGTCGGTCGCATCGGCGCGCACGCGCTCGACCCGCGGGTGGTCGGGGCCGCCCCCGGAGCGGGTGACGACCCGGACTTCCTCTCCCGAGTCGGCCAGGTGGCGGGCGAGCGCGGTGCCGAGCGGACCGGCGCCGACGATGACGTGGAGAGACATGGCAGAACCTTTCGCGAGAACGTTGATCTCAATACAGATCATTGTTCCGCGACGCGTGAAAGTCAAGAGCACTGTTCGCACTTAACATCACTGTCCTGTCCGTGGCACACTCGCTGCATGACAGGCATCCGCGACCGCGTCCGCGCCGAGTTCGTCGCCGAGATCACCGAGGTCGCCCGCCGCCATCTGGGCGAGCACGGAGCGGCCGGGCTCTCCGTACGCGCTGTGACGCGCGACCTCGGCATGGCCGCTTCCGCGGTCTACCGGTACTTCCCGAACAGGGACGCCCTGCTGACGGCGCTCATCGTCGCCGCCTACGAAGGGGTGGGGACCGCGGCCCGGGAGGCGGAGTCGGCACTCGACCGCGACGACCACGCCGGCCGCTGGGCGGCCGTCTTCCGGGCGGTGCGCGCCTGGGCGCTGGAGCACCCGCACGAGTACGCCCTCATCTACGGCTCACCGGTCCCCGGCTACTCCGCCCCGCAGGACACCACCGAACCCGCCACCCGCGTCGTCCTACTGCTCGTCCGCATCGCCGCCGACGCCTTGCGCGGACCGGGCCTGACGCCCGACGGCCCTCCATCCGCCCCCGCGGACCTGCGCGCTGACATCGAGGCGCGCCTCACCGCGATCGCCGCCGGCATGGATCCCGAGCGTGCCGAAATGGTCACCGCCCTGCCGCCGGAGACCGCGCTGGCCGTCATCGACGCCTGGACAGCCCTGTTCGGCACCGTCGGATTCGAACTCTTCGGCCAGTACGACGGAGTCATCGAAGCGCGTCAGGCCCACCTCGACCACGTGGCGCGCACGACGGGACGCGCCACCGGAATCCCGGGAACCTGACCCGCCCCACCCCGCGGTCGGCACGAACCGCTCACGCTCCGGCGGAGGGATAGAGCATTCTGCGGATTTTTTTGCGCAGGTCAGCGACCGAGCGCTTCATCCCAGCGCTGCTGCGCCTCGTCGCCCGCGGCTTCGAGGGCCGCGGCGAGGTGCTCGAGGGAGACCGCCAGATGCCAGTGATCGCGGTCGCCCAGATCGACCAGGGTATCGGCGAGATTGCCCCAGGCGATGCCTTCCCAGCGGCGTTCGCCGAATCGGCGGGCGATGGCCAGGCTTTGCTCGAAGTGCATGCGTGCCTTGTCGAGCCGCCGACTGCGGAGATGGGCGGGGCCGAGTCCGTTCAGAGTGGTGGCCTCGCCGATCGGATCGCCGGTTTCGCGTCGAATGCGCATCGAGGCGATGCGCCGCTTCGGCGTGCCCTCAGAGGTGCTGATCGACAACGGGAAGCAGTTCACCGGCCGCTACTCCAAACCCGCTCCGGCAGGGGTCATGTTCGAGCGTGTGTGCCGGGAGAACGGCTCTGCCGCAGAATCCCGCGGGACCCGCGTCGCTCCAGCGAGCTCGGCTGCGCCGCGGGTTCACGAGTTGTGGGCAGGCGCCAACACGGACGCTGACCTGCGAAATCGACACAGCGGCGACATAAGAGCACCCGCGGAGCAACCGCGCCCGCGACATCCGGCGCCTCATAACCCCAAAAGGGCCGATGACCTGCGAAAAGAGGGTGCGCCATCAAGGACTCGAACCTTGAACCCACTGATTAAGAGTCAGTTGCTCTGCCACTTGAGCTAATGGCGCTGAAGGCCGACGAAAGTCCGCCATGGCAAGGGATTGGTCCTCCCCCTGCGGACCCGAGTTTACCGGATGCCCCCGATGCCCCGGCCCGCGGGGATGCAACGAGCATCACGCGCCGGACCGGTGCACGAACCCGGCGCGGAGGGGTGCGCGTCCAGACGCGGTGCGGTCCCGGGCGGTTTCGGGTCGATCGCGACCCCGGCCGCTGAACTCCGGCCTCGGTGGCACCCGGTCGACCGCGCACGCCCCACGCCCCCACTGCGATCGCGGCACCCGCAGCGGGCTTCCCCGGCCAGGGGCTCGGAAACGAGGCGCAGCTACGATGTCCCGGTGAACGACGCTCCCTCTCCCCTCCAGCGGCTCAGCGTCATCCCCGCTGTGGTGGCACTCGCCTTCCTCGTTCTCCTCGTTCTGCCTCCGGGTGAGGCCCGGGCCGATATCGAGCCACCCGTGACCGCGGCCGAGCACTACGCCGAACTCCTCTCCGAGGAACCCGAGGGTGCCGCGGTCGTGGTCGACGGCGCCGTCGGCGGAACGCTGACGCCCGAGGAGATGACCGGCGACCTGCACTCCGTGTTCGGCGAACTGGGCCTGCCCTACTACGTCGTGGTGACCCCCTTCCTCGGGCCGGGGTCGGAGGCGGGGACCGCGACGATCGCGTCCGCCCTGCACGACCGGCTCGGCTCCGACGGGGTGTACGCGGTGCTCGAACCGCGCGGAAGCGCGCTGGAGGTCGAGGCCTACGGGGTCGAGGCCGACACGGAAACCGCGCTTCACCTGGCGATCACCGACCCCGACCTCCGCTACGACGACCCCGCGCCCGACGTGGCCGAGGTGCTCGTCGCAGCGCTTAAGGACCCGGACGCCGCCGAGGAGGCGCGGGCGCAGCGCCAATGGCCGTGGCCGTTCCGCGCGGACACCTTCGAGGGCCTGAACCCGAGCCGTCCCGATGGCCCGGAGTCCATCGGGTTCCTGTCCGGGGCGGTCGGAGGGGCGGCGGTCGCCTTCGGCGTGTGGTGGCTCTGGCGGCCGGCGCGCCGCGGACGCCTCCTTCCGGCCGCGGCGATCGGGGTCGGGACCGCGGTCGTCGCCGTCGGCGCGGTCACCGCGCCGACGGTGTGGGTGGCCGCAGCTCCCGTCGGCGGGTACGAGCGACTCGACGCCGAAGAGCTGGCCCGAATGGAGGAGCCCTACGTCGTCTCCACCGAGCGCGCGGCGCGCATCGCCCGGGCCCTGGAGGCAGATCCGCTCTACGTCGACCCGCTGGTGCGGCTGCCGCGCGACGGCCTCGACAGCGCCGCGGGCGGGATCGGCGATGCGCCGGTCCCGGTCTATGCGGCCGTGGTCCCGCTGGACACCGACGACGAAGCCGGGGGCGACCACGAGGTGCTCGCCGCCGCGATCGCCGCGCTGGCCCAACGCGAGGGGGTCTACCTCGTCGCCGGGCGGGGCATCGGCGACACCACGAACGTCGGGGCCGCGGTCCACGGCTTCGGCACCGACTACTCCTTCGGTTACGCGATGCGGGGGATCGAAGCGGACACCCCGGCCGGCGCCCTGCGCAAGGCCGTCGCCGCGCTCGACGAGGTCGAGCTCACCCCGGGCGGTTCGCACGTGCCGCAGTTCGCCGATCAGGAGCCGAGTACTCCGGCTCCGCGCATGGAGCGCTACTGGGTGGACGGTGTACTGCTCGGGTTGTCGACGTACGGCCTGCTCGTAACGCCCGCGGCCATCGCCCTGGGCTGGCTGGCGCTCTACGCGCTGCGGGCCTGGCGCGGCGGCGGGAGAGTCGTCGGCGAGAGCGCCCTGCGCCGACTCGCCCGGCGCGAGACCACGCGGCTTCGTGCGCTGCTCGCCGACCGTTCAGGCGACCTGCCCGAGGAGCTGCTCCCCCAGGCCGACGCCGCGCTGTTGACCATGGAGGCCCGCCCGCGGCCCCTGGACCTGCTGGGAGTGGTGGTGCTGGCTCGGCGGGTCGCGGCCGAGGCCGAGGATCCCGGCGCCGCCCCGCGGGAGCCGTGCGCGACGAACCCGCTCCACGCGTGGGCCGTCGAACGCGACCGGAACCCGAGGAGCCGCACCGGCAAAGACAAGGTGTGCGCGCACTGCGCCGCCTTGCCCCCCAAGTCACGTGCCGCACGCGTGCTGCGGCTGCGGGCCGACGGGACCGCGCACGCCTATGACGGCAAGCCGAACGACCCGTGGATCCGCCACCGCTTCGGGGCCGACGCCCCCGCGGCGATGGTGCAGGCGCTGTTGAAGGAGCACCATGTCAGCTAGAGTTCGAGCCGTCGCGATGCTGGCCTCGCTGACGGTGCTGTTCACCCCGTTCACGGCTGCCGCCGCGGCACCGGAGGAGTCCGGCACCGGCGGTTCGGCCCCCACCCCGGCAGAAGAGATCGCCGAGTCCCTGGCCGATTCGCCGGTCCACGTGGATCCGGCCTATGAGACCGCCTTTCCCGAGGCCGAGCGCAAGCGCATCGCCCGGCGGATCGAGCAGGGGCAGCTCAACCTGTACGTCATCGTGATCCCATTGGCCTCGGGCGATGCCTGGGACGGCGAACCCGAAGCGCTGCTGACCGCTGTGAACGACCGCATGGGTCCGGAAGCGCGGCACATGCTGGCCTACGATCAGTCCGTCGACGGCACTCTGACCGGAACGGACTTCGGCCCCGAGTCCACTGACGCGGCCTTCTACGGCGCCCTGACCTCCAACGCCCTCCATCGGCAGGACGAGGGCGCCTCGATCGCCGACCGGGTGGAGTCGGCCGTGGACGCCGCCGCCTCTGAGGACCCCGCAGGTGCCTACGAGGAGGCGGAGGCCGCCTACGAGCCGGCGACCGCGACCGGATTCGCGGGCCTGCCGCCGTGGGCGCTGTGGGCAGGGATCGCCGCCCTGGTCTTGTTGCCGGCCGGGGGCGGACTCCTGCTGCTGCGGCGCCGCCGCGACGCCTCCCCGGCGGTTCCCCAGCACGCCGCCTTCGACAACGCCGATCGGGCACAACTGCGCTCCCTCGTGGAGCGCGGCGAACGCGACCTCATCGAGCTCGGTGAGCGGCTCAGCGCGGCCACCGGGGTGCCCCAACGCGACTTGGCGCGCGCGCTGGACGCGCGCGACGCCGCTGCGCGGGTCCACGACCGGATGAAGGACGAGGGGCCCGCGCTGCCCGAGGCGGCCGGTGTACTAGTCCTGCTGGACCTGGCCGAGGATGCGCTGGCGGGGCGCGGCAGTCCGCGTCGGCCGTGCTACGCCAACCCGCTGCACGGCAACCGGACCCGCCGGGCCCACTGGCGCGAGTTCGGCGGCAACCGCACCATCGAGGTCCCGCTCTGCGCCGAATGCGCCGGCGCGGTGAAGAAGCGGGTGCGGCCGACCGTGCTTCCCGTCGAGTACGACGGCCGCACGGTGCCCTACTACGAGGTGCCCGCACAGCAGAGTGTGTGGGCGGCGACCGGGTTCGGCGCCCTCACCGACGACCTCGTCGACCGCATCCTGGCCGGGCAGCACCGGTGAGCTCCTTCTGGCCGTTCCCGCAGAGCAGCGTCGATCTTGTAGCCATCGTCACCGAAAATCGTTCTCCTTCACGATAGCTACAAGATCGACGGGATTCGGCCGCCGGCGATGCTGCCTGGCGAAGACCGCGAGCGCGCTCGCGCCACGAACGCTCCTGCACGCCCCCGCCTACTCGGACCGCGCCGCGCCCGCCGAACCGGTCGAGATCTCGCCGGCCTCCCGCGCGGCCCGGGCGGCCGCGTCGCGGTCTCCGGTGGCTTCGTAGGCGTGGGCGAGGCTGCGCAGGCTCTCGGCGAGGAACGCGAGCCAGCCGCGGGTGCGCCATAGGGCCACGGAGTCCTCCAGGACCTCCACCGCCTCGTCCGCGCGCCCCGCCTCCAGCAGCGCGCGGCCACGCAGCCCCAGGGCGTCGGCCAGGTGGTGGTTGATCCCGTAGCGGCGGCTCAGGTCCGCGGCCTCGGCGGCCGTGTCCAGGGCCCGCGGGTCGCCGGTGGCCAGGTGCAGCCGCGTCAGGTAGAGCAGCGAGAACGCCTCCGCGTAGCGGTCGCTGAGCGCGCGTGTGATGGCGAGGGACGCTTCCAGGTTGGCCCTGCCCTGCTCCAGGTCGCCCGCCTCACACTGCGCGGCGCCGAGGAATTGCAACGCGGTGGCCTCGAACCGCGAGTTGCCCAGTAGCCGCGCCAGTTCCAGCGCCCGCTGAAGGTACTCGACGGCCAGAGAGGGGCGCCCCATGCCGTGCGCGGCCACGGCCATCACCTGGTACGAGCGAGCGCGGCCGCCGGTGTAGGCCTCTCCCTCCGCCAGTTCCAGCGCCGCCTCGGCGGTACGCAGCGCCTGCTCGGGGGTGCCCCGCGAGACCTCCGCCCAGGTGCGCATGACCAGCGCGTCGGACATCCCGCGGCGGTCCCCCAACTGCTGGAAGAGGTCCCACACCTGCTGTGCCAGCCCTAGCAGCGTGCCCATGGCGCCGCCCTCGCCGTCGGCTCCCGCCTCTCCGCTCTGCCATGTGACCAGATCGGCGAGGCCCCGGCGGAGCACGGCCTCGCCGCGCACGTCGCCCGCGGCCCGGCAGACCGCTATGGCCGGCTCGTGCGTGCGACGCCAGTCGTCGAAGCGGCCGCGCACGTCGAAGTACTTCTCCAGGCATCCGGCGAGGTCCCAGGCGATCTCGTGCCAGCCCAGGCTGCAGGCCTGCTCCACCGCCGTCACCATCGCCGCCGACTCCGCGTCGAACCAGGCCATAGGCTCGCTGAGCAGCACTGTCGCCTCGGACGCGGGTAGCGGCCAGCGCGGCGCCGGGCCGTGCATCGTCGCGTAGCAGACACCGGGGATGTACTCGGTGGCCTGCTCCGCCAGCCACAGCCACGCCCCCAGCGCCCGTTGCACCGCAGCCTCACGCTCGTCGGCGGCGTCCTCCTCCTCGCCGCGCTCGCGGGCGAACAGGCGCACCAGGTCGTGCATGCGGTAGCGCGGCTGCCCGGTGCCGTCGGTGCCGACCACCGACAGCAACTGGGCGTCGACCAGGTCCTCGACGGCGGCCTCTCCCTCCGCCAGGTCCCCGCCGGCCGCTGCGGCGGCCGTCCATGCGGCCGTGTCCTCGGCTTCCAGCGCGCCCAGCATCCGGAACATGCGGCGTGTGCGTTCTTCCAGCCCCGCGTAGCTGAGCGCGAAGCTCGCCCGCACGCCGAGGTCGCCGACAGCGAGCTCGTCGAGTCTGCGCCGCTCGTCGCCCAGCAGCCGCACCATCCGCGCCAGCGGCCACTGCGGACGGCCCTTCAGCCGCGCGCCGGCGATGCGCACCGCCAGCGGGCACTGCCCGCACAGGCCCGCGATCTCCGCCGCGGCCCCGGGTTCGGCGGCGACGCGCTCCTCGCCGGCGATGCGCGCGAGCAGTTCGACCGACTGCCCCGGCTGCAACACGTCCAGGTCGACGAGGTCGGCCCCCTCCAGTCCGGTCAGCCGGGCGCGGCTGGTGACCAGCACCGCGCAGCCCGCCGCGCCCGGCAGTACCGGACGGACCTGCCGTTCGCACTTGACGTCGTCCAGCAGCAGCAGCATGCGGCGCCCGGCCAGCATGCTGCGGAACAGCGCCGAGCGCTCCTCCAGCCGCTCCGGCAGCGCCGCGCCCTCGACTCCCACGGCGTGCAGGAAGCCGGCGAGCACCTGAGCGGGATCGGCGGGCGACTCCTGGGCTCCGCGCAGGTCGGCGTAGAGCTGCCCGTCGGGAAAGTCGGCCGCGCGGGTGTGGGCGACGCGCAGCGCGAGCGCGGTCTTGCCGATCCCGCCCATGCCGGAGACCGCCGAGATCGTGACGGGGCGGCGCGGGCCCTCGGACCCGGCGGGCGCACCCATGGCGGTGCACAGCTGGGCGACCTGCTCCTCGCGCCCGGTGAAGTCGGCGACGGCGGGCGGGAGCTGCGCCGGTACCGGCCGCGGGGCGGGCGCGGCGGGTGCCGCGCCCGGCCGCGTCGCGGGCCCGTCCGGACCGGCCTCCCCCTCCTGCCGCCGGGCGCCCGACGCGTCCGGACCGCGGCCGGCCGGATCTCCGTCGGAGTCGGCGGCGTAGGGCACCCAGCGTGTGCCCGGGCGCCGCGCGCCCGGGGACTCGTCCAGCCCTGGATCGTTGCGGAGGATGGCCTGCTCCAGCGCGGCCAGTTCCCGCCCCGGCTCGATGCCCAACTCCTCGACGAGAAGCTCGCGCCCCTCGCGGAAGGCCTCCAGTGCTTCGCTCGCGCGGCCTGTGCGGTGGTAGGCCAGCATGAGCTGGGCACGCAGCCGCTCGCGGAAGGGGTGCTCGGCCACGAGCGCGCTGAGCTCGGCGGTGATCGCACTGTGGCGGCCGAGCGCAAGCTCGGTGTCGAACCGCGTCTCGGCGACCCGCTGGCGCAGCTCGTCGAGGCGCGCCGCCTCTTCGCGCACCACCGGCAGCGACTTGTGCCCGGCGAACGCGGCGCCGCGCCACAGCCCCATCGCTTCGGCGAACATCCGGGCGGCCTCGCGCGCACGCCCGCTCTCCAATTCGCGCTCGGCCTGCTCGGCCAGGTCCACGAAGCGCAGGGCGTCGACGCGCACCCGGTCCACGGCGAGCCGGTAGCCCGCTCCCGCGCGTTCGATCACGGCGTCGTCCCCGAGCTCTTGGCGCAGATGGTGGATGTAGATCTGAAGGCTCTTCGCGGCCGAGCGCGGAGGGCTGTCGGGCCACAGGGCGTCGATCAGCCGTGCGTCGGCGACCACCAGGCCGGGCCTGCTCAGCAGCGCGGCGAGCAGGGCGGCGGGCTTGGGCGGCAGGCGCACGTATCCGCCGTCCGCCCTGATCTGCAGCGGGCCGAGGACCTCGAAGTCCATGTCAACTCCTCGGAGGCGGTGCGGCCGCTGCGCGCGGCCCGGCCCGCCCGGGTCGGGTGGTCGCACGCCCCTGCGCGGCAGTCAGTCGGTCCGTTCGGGGTCCGAGCACCGCGTTCTGCAACCTGGCAAGCGCCGACCGGCGGCTCAACCGCGTTCCAACCGTTTCGCAGCCGCCGACCGCCAGGCTGGTGGCGGTCGGCGCGGAGTCGGGCGTTCTTCGCGCGGCTGCTCCGGCCTCACGGCCGGGGAGCGCAAGGCGCAGGCTGGGCACCGTTCGGCTGTCTTCTCGGGAGGGAAGCCGCCGAGCCCTCCGAGGACGGCGGCCGGGCGGAAGTCCGGCCGGGAGGGCACAGGTGTCGGGACGGGCGGCCGTCTCATGGTCACCGGGGCGTGAACTGATCATGAGGCGGCCCGCTCCCGGATTCGGAGGTCGGCCCGCCGCGATCTGCCGCGGTCGCCGCCCGGCTCGTCGGGGGCGCCGGGCGGCGACGGGAGCCCGGCGGCAGGCGGCACATACGCGGGAATCGCCGGGCGATTCGGCGATGCGCAACAAGCGTTCACATCGGCTGCCTCCTCGGCTCCGAAGGCATGGCGGCTGCCGCGGTCCGCGTTGGGCGGGCCCGCGCTGCGGAGGCGGCGCGGCCGCCGAGCGTGTTCCCGCACCGCTTCGCGCGAGGTTCCTCGGTCGGTGGCAACACTAGCGCCTCGGTCACCGTGCAGAGCCGTGCGGATGGCCCAGTACATTCCCGTTGATCTTGTAGCCATCGCAAACGGAAATCGCTTTCCTTCACGATGGCTACAAGATCGACGAGGTTCGGCGGGCCGGTCAGCTCACCGGGTGTGCTCCGTCGAGGTCCCATACCTTGAGCATCCCGCACATGCCGGTGCGGCGCGGTCCCGGCGGGGAGTCGGCGGTATAGACGGCGGAGTCGCGAAGGTGCGCGCCGTCGCCTTCGGCGAGGCCCCCGATGTGGCGTCGGGTGGCCTCAGCCTGGAGGCGGGGGCCGCGCTCCCAGTGGTGGTGCCACCCGGCGGCCTTGTCGCGGACGAGGCCCACCGCGGCCCGGTACAGCTCGTCCAGCGCGCCGGGGCCCTGCTCGCGCACCTGTTCGCGCAGCCGCAGGTACCCCTCGATGGCCAGGTCCCGACGCTGCCGGGCGGCCGCCGCCATGGCGGCGTGGGCCGACGCCGCATCGGCGAAGCCGGTCCAGGCGGGAATGGCCGTGGCTCGCGCATAGGCGTCGGGGTCGGCGAGGACGTCGGGCGGGTAGGTCAGCACCGCGTCGCCGGCTTCGGGCAGCCCGGCGTTCTGCATGACGACGAGCAGCTCCAGCTCTCCGTCGGCGTTGACCAGCCGGTGCACGGTGCCCGGTGTGAACCACAGCAACGTGCCCGGCGCCAGCGGGGTGCGGTCGTATCCTGCGCCGCTGAGGGTTTCCAGCACCCCCTCGCCGCGCACCACGACGTAGCCCTCGGTGGACGCCGTGTGCAGGTGCGGGGAGCCCCCGGACAGGCCGTCGGGAGCGGGCCAGTCGTAGACGTGCAGGTGCGAGACCGCCGTGCCGCCGGGGAACCCGGGAATCGCTCCGGCGTGCCCCGCGGCGGCCGCTTCCGGTGCCGTCATCGCGCGCCCGTCCCGCCCGCGCCGGCGGCACCGGCGGCCGATTGGGCGGCGGAGCCGCCCGCTTCTTCGCGGGCGTTCGGCCCGGGCCGTCCGAGCTCGGCCAGCCCCTGCTCCGCCAGCTCCGCGCTGCCGCCGCGCTCGCGGTCGCCGTCGGCGATCACCACGGCGTAGCGGTAGGACAGCGGAACACCGGGCACGGCCTCGACCTCCTCGTCGAAGAAGGGCGCAGGGCACACGGTGGCGAAGATCCCGGAGCGCACGAACCACTTCACCGGGTGGCCGGGGTTGTCGGGCGCGTCCACGAAAACGAGCGTGGAGGCGCCGTCGTGTCCGTCGTGGCGTCCGGCGAAGCCCATCCACGGCGCGCGCACGCCCATCAGCTCGTCGCCGCCCTCCTGCTCGGGCGTGTAGACGCGCCCGCCGCTGAAGGATCGCGGGCCGCGCCAGAACAGCCCGCCGTAACCGGCGTTCTCGCGGCCTTCCGTGGTGGGGCTGCCGATCAGCACCGGCTCGCCGGTGAGGTTGGTGAACTCCGTCTCGAACACGAGGCTCCAGCTGGCTCGCGCCGGGTCGGCGCAGACGCGGAAGCCGCGCCGCTCCCAGAACCAGGTCGCGCCCTGCTCGGTGACCCACTCCAGCCGCTCCCCCACGGCGATCTCCCCGTCGTCGGTGCTGACCAGGTCGAACCCGGCGTGGCGCATCGAGCCGTCGTTGGGCAGCTGCTGGTAGCCGCGGTCGCGCACGTAGGTGGGGCCGCCCCAGAAGTTGGCGGGTCCGACGTTGGGCAGCGACCAGGCCATGCCCTTGTGCCAGACGTGGTCGTGGGGCCGGTACAGGCTGACGGCGTCGCCCCCGAGGGTGCGGATGGGGTGGAAGTAGGGGCGCGGCGACTCGAACTGCTCGTCCCAGGGCTTGTAGACGTAGCGCACAAGTTCGGTCGGGCCGTAGGTCACGCGCAGGGAGCGGTCGTGCTCGTGCACCAGGCCCAGGCCGTGTGCGGGGGGCTCGGCCCCGCCCGCGGACGCCTGCTGCGCCGGGGTCTGGGTGTCGTCGGGCTGCTCGGTGGTCATCGCGCCTCCTGGGGCTGTCCGGAACTCGTGGGGTGCTGGCGGGCCCGCCCCGGTGGGCGGCCGTGCGCGCCGCGGCGCGCACGGGCCGGGCCTGGAGGGCCCGCCCGTGCGCGCGGAGGGGTGGGACTACTTCTCGATGAAGAACTGCTCGGGGTTGGCCGGTGCGGGCGTGTTGTACACGGAGGAGTACGGCAGGGAGTCGGGAACGTTGCGGAAGTCGTTCGCGACGATGCCGTAGCCGGGCTGCGGCGTGCTGATCCCGATCGCGTAGAACTGGTCCTGGGTCTCGTCCAGGAAGTCCTTCATCAGCTCGGTGCGCTTCTCGCTGTCGGGCTCGGCGATGACGTCGCGGTACATGTCGATGTGCTTCTTGACGTCCTCGGGCGGCTCCTGCGAGCGCGGGTCGGTGCCGTCGGAGGCGTACCACTGGGCCCACGGGATGGCGAAGTTGGACTCGCCGCTGTGCAGCGGCCCGTACCAGCGCGGGTCGTACATGGCGTCGAGCAGGCCGGAGTCGCCCGCCCACACGTTGATCTGGTGCTCGTTGTTCTCCCGGCGGTCCTGCCAGCGCGTGCGCTCCTCGACCTGGAGCTCGACGTCGACGTCGAGCTCCTTCCACATGTCGACGACGATCTCCATGGAGTCGATGATGTCGGGCCGGAAGTCCCCGGGCGCGGAGAGCGTGAAGCTCAGGGGCGTGCCGCCGGGACCGACCCGGACGCCGTCCCCGTTGCGCTCGTCGTAGCCCGCCTCGTCGAGGATCCGGTTTGCCTTGTCCACGTCGAACCCGGTGTACTGCTTGGCGAGCTCCTCGTTGAAGAACGGCGACTTCCTGCGGGGCGCGCCCTGCCACGGCTCACCCTGGCCCTGGTAGACGACGTCGATGATGTCCTTGCGGTTGATGCCGTGCGACATCGCGATCCGAAAGTCCTTGTCCCGGAAGATCTCCCTGATGTCCTCGTTCTTGTGCGTGAGGTTGAAGGAGATCATGTTGGTGTTCATCTCCGAGGGAGGCATCTTCATGAAGTGGTAGTCGTTCGCCTCCCGGTTCTCGGCCAGCACCGGCCGGTTCTCGGGCGTGTTGAAGTGGCGGGAGTGGAAGTCGAACTCGCCGTTGAGAGCACGGGTGAGCATGACCTCCTCGTCTTTGACGATGTCGAAGACGACGCGGTCGATGTAGGGCAGCTGGTTGCCCTCGGTGTCCACCTTCCAGTAGTAGGGGTTGCGCTTGAGCACGATCCGGCCCGAGTCCGCCAGCGGCTCGTCGACCTTCCAGGCGTACATGGTCGGAAGGTCGGGGTTCTGCCAGGTCAAGGCCGAGTCGTTGACACCGGCCTTGACCTCGAACAGCTCGGTCCAGCCGGAGTACCCCTGCTCCTCGGCGAGCTTGTCCGCGTCGTCGTTGTACTTGATGTGGAACTTCTTCAGGTAGTGCTTGGGCTTGTTGACGATCTGGTATTGCAGCAGATCGTGGGCGGCCCACAGCGCGTTGGGGTCGCCGAGCGTGATCGTGAACTCGGTGTCGCTGATCACCTCGACCCGACCGGGGTCGGTCGCGGCGACCGAGGTGAGGTCCTCGTTGTTGAAGACGTCGTTCAGCGCGAACTCGATGTCCTCGGAGGTGAAGTCGTCTCCGTCGGACCACTTCAGGCCCTTGCGCAGTGTGTAGGTGATCTCGGTGGCGTCGTCGTCGTACTCGACGCTTTCGGCGAGGTTGGGGATCGCCTCGGTCCACTCCGTGTTCCAGCGCATGAGGTTCTCATAGCCCACGGTCCGGCCCAGCCACGGCCAGTCGCCGATCCCCAGAGTGGCGCTGTTCCAGGTGCCGCCGTAGCTGCCGATCTCCTTGTGGGGCTCGACGACCAGGGGTTCTGCGGGCAGGCGCTCCTCCAATGCCGGCAGGTCGTCGGCCTCCACCTGCTCGGCGAGCGCGGGTGCCTGGCCGTCGGCCTTGGCCTGGCTCCCGCCTCCTTCGTCGGGGTCGAGGCTGAAGAAGCCGCATCCGGTGAGGGCGAGCGCGAGAGCTGTGGCAGCGCTCGGCACCGCCAGTGCGCGCCGCCGCGGTAGTCGCCGGTGGTCTCGTGCGTTCATAGGGGGTTCTCCGTTTCTGTGCGGGGGGTGACCGGGAGGCGAAGGGCGGTCAGCCGGCGCCCTCAAGCGCCAGCTCCTCGGCGTAGTGGCAGGCCGCCGTACGGCCGGGGGCGACCTCGCGCAGCTGGGGGACCTCGCTCGCGCACCGGTCGGTGGCGTAGGCGCAGCGGGTGTGGAAGGGGCACCCGCCGGGAGCGTCCGCCGGGTCGGGCAGCTCGCCGCGCAGCCGGATGCGCTCTCGGGCGCCGCGCAAACGCGGGTCGGGGACCGGCACCGCGGAGATCAGCGCCTCGGTATAGGGGTGGCGCGGGCGGGCGTAGAGCTCGGCGGTGGGACCGAGCTCGACGACCCGGCCGAGGTACATCACCGCGACCCGGTCGCACACGTGCTCGACCACGGACAGGTCGTGGGAGACGAACAGGTAGGTCAGGCCCATCTCGTCCTGCAGGTCCTGCATCAGGTTGAGGATCTGCGAGCGCACCGAAACGTCCAGGGCGCTCACGGCCTCGTCGGCGACCACCGCCCGCGGTTCCGGAGCCAGGGCGCGGGCGATGCTCACGCGCTGGCGCTGGCCGCCGGAGAAGGCATGGGGGTAGCGGTTGAGGTGCTCGCGCCGCAGCCCCACCCGTTGCAGGAGGTCGGTGACGCGGTCCTCCAGCTCGGAACCGGTTGTGCCGTGGAGCACCCGCAGCGGCTCGCCGACGATCTCCATCAGGGTCAGGCGGGGATTGAGCGAGGCGAAGGGGTCCTGGAAGACCATGCGCACCTCGCGGCGGTAAGCCTTGACATCGTCGCCCGCCAGGCGCGCGGCGTCGATCACCCGACCTTCGGCGAGGCGGTAGCGGACCTCGCCCCGCGCTTCAGGACGCAGCCCCAGTACCGCCGAGCCCAGCGTGGACTTGCCGCACCCCGACTCCCCCACGATGCCCAAGGTCTCGCCGGCGCCGACGGCGAGGCTCACGCCGTCCACGGCCTTCACCCGGGTCGTGGAGCGGCGGAGTCCCTTGGTGCGGTGCAGCGGGAAGTGCACCTTCAGGTCGCGGGTCTCCAGCAGCGGCGCGGTCGCGGCGCCGGCGGCCGGGTCGGCGTCAGTCGGCGTCGACATCGGCGGCCTCCTTTCGGGGGCGGGTATCGGGATCGGCGCGGCCGGCGGCGCCGACCCGCGGAGCGGCCGGGTCCTTCTGCGCGCCGCCGTAAAGCAGGCACCGCACCCGGCTGCCCCCGGCCTCGACGATCGGGGGCTCGACCGTGTCGCACAGGCCCGGCATGAACGAGTCGCAGCGGTCGCCGAAGACGCACCCGCCAGGGCGGTCGCCGGGATCGGGGACCGACCCGCGGATGGCGGGCAGCCGCTCGCGGCGCGTGCCGCCCATGCGCGGGACCGACTCCAGCAGTGCGCGGGTGTAGGGGTGCTTCGGCGCGTGGAAGACCTCGTCGACGCCGCCGCGCTCGACGACCTTGCCCAGGTACATCACCGCGACGTCGTCGGCGATCTCGGCGACCACGCCCATGTCGTGGGTGATGAACATGATCGCCATGCCGCGGTCGCGCTGCAGACCGGCGAGCAGGTCGAGGATCTGGGCCTGCGTGGTGACGTCCAGCGCGGTGGTGGGCTCGTCGGCGATGAGCAGGCGGGGCTCGCAGGAGAGCGCCATGGCGATCATGACGCGCTGGCGCATGCCACCGGAAAGCTGGAAGGGGTAGGCGTCGACGAGCCGGTCGGGGTTGGGGATGCCGACCCGGCCGAGCAGCCGGACGGCGATCCGCCGGGCCTCCTTCTTGCCGACGGGGTTGTGTACGCGGATCGCCTCGCCGATCTGGTTGCCGACGCGGTGCACCAGGGAGAGGGACGCCATCGGCTCCTGGAAGATCATCGAGACGTCCCGGCCGCGCACCCGCCGGATGTCCCTGCCCTTGGGGTCGAGCGCGGCCAGGTCCAGCGGCTCGGTCGGCGGTGGCGCCGCGGCTGCGCCGCGTCCTCCGGCCGGGTCGGTCCCGGAGGAGGCTCCGGGGTGCAGGAGCACCTGTCCGCCGGTGACGCGCCCGGGGGGTTCGACGAGCTGCAGGATCGAGCGCGCCGTGACGCTCTTGCCGCAGCCGCTCTCGCCGACCACGCACAGCGTGCGTCCGCTGCGGATGGTCAGGTCCACCCCGTCGACGGCGGGGATCTCGCCCCCGTCGGTGCGGAACCGCGTGTGCAGCCCTCGCACCTTTAGGACCACGTCCGGGTCGGTACCGGTCGCCATCTGTCGCACCTGCTTACTGGTAGGGATCGGCTGAGTCGCGGATACCGTCGCCGACGAAGTTCAGCACCAGCACGGCCACCGTCACGGCGACACCGGGCAGCAGCGTCCAGGGGGCGCCGGCGATCGAGTGGATGTTCTGGGCCTCCTGCATCAGCACGCCCCAGCTGACGACCGGCGGCTGCAGGCCCAGACCGAGGAAGGACAGCGCACTCTCGGCGAGGATCATCATCGGGACGGCCAGCGTGAGTGAAGCGACGATGTGGCTGGTGAAGGAGGGCAGCATGTGCCGGCGGATGATGCGCGAGCGGCTGCAGCCGTCCAGCCGGGCGGCCGTCACGAAGTCCTCCTCGCGCAGTGACAGGAAGCGGCCGCGCACCACCCTTGCCAGGTCGGTCCAGCCGATCAGGGAGAGGATCAGCGTGATCGCGAAGTAGGTGGTCAGCGGCCCCCATTCGCGCGGCACCGCGGCGGACAGGCCCATCCACAGCGGGATGGTCGGGATCGACATGGTGAACTCGATGACGCGCTGGATGCCGGTGTCGAGCCGGCCGCCGAAGTAGCCGGAGACGCCGCCGAGTACGACGCCCAGCACGAACGACAGGGCCACGCCGACCAAGCCGATCGACAGCGACACCCGTGTGCCGTAGACGATGCGCGAGAGCATGTCGCGGCCGTTGCGGTCGGCGCCCAGCAGGTAGACCCGCTCGTCGGGATCGGTGGTCCCGAACAGGTGGGTGCCGGCCGGGATCACGCCCCACATCCGGTAGGGCGTGCCCTCGACGAAGAACCCGAGCTCGATCTTCTCGGACTCGTCGACGGTGTACTCGCGGGCCAGGGTCTCCTGGTTGCGCGTGGAGTCGTAGCCGTGGACGTAGAACCCCGGGTCGACGCCGTCGCCGGAGGTGTCGATGAAGTGCAGCCGCTGCGGCGGCGCGTGAGTGTGCTCGGCGCTGTACTCGCCTGTGGAGGTGGGCGCCACGAACTCGGCGAAGACGCCCACGAGGGCCATGAGGCACACGATGACGAGGCTGCACACGGCCAGCCGGTGCCGGCGGAAGCGCCGCCCGATCAGCCGCCACTGCGACTCCGCGCCCCGGTCCGCGTTCGCGGGCACGGCGCCGGGCTCGCCGGTCGCGGCGGGGCGCCGCCGCTGGGGAAGGTTGAGTCCCATGGGTCAGGCCTCCTCGGCCTGGGCGTGGCGGATGCGCGGATCCCACCAGGCCAGGAGCAGGTCCGACAGCAGTGTTCCGACGAGCGTCAGCGCGCCGAGTACGAGGATGAACGCGCCGGCCAGATACATGTCCTGGTTCTGCAGCGCCTGCATCAGCAGCGGGCCGGTCGTGTCCAGGCTCAGCACGATGGAGACCATCACCTCGCCGCCGACGATCGTGGGCAGCACCCAGCCCACGGTGCTGATGAACGGGCTCAGCGACATGCGCACCGGGTACTTGAGCAGGACCCGCCACTCGGGCAGCCCCTTGGCCCGGGCAGTGGTGACATAGGGCTTGCGCAGCTCGTCGAGCAGGTTGGCGCGCAGCACGCGGATCAGCGCCGCCGTTCCCGCGGTACCGATGATCAGCACCGGGACCCAGAGGTTGGAGACGACATCGAGGACCTTGCCGAGGTTCCACGCGGAGTCGGCGTACTCGGGCGAGATGATCCCCCCCATGCTTTCGCCGAAGTAGGCGAAGGCGATCCACACGCACAGCAGGGCCAGCATGAAGTTGGGGGTGGCCAGGCCGACGAACCCGATGAAGGTGAAGGCGTAGTCGCCCGGGGAGTGCTGGCGCACGGCGGAGTAGACGCCGATCGGGAAGGCCAGCAGCCAGCTCAGCAGGATGGTGGCGACGGCCAGTGCGACGCTGATGCCGATGCGGTCCCAGATGAGCGAGGAGACGTCGCGCTGGTAGAGGAACGACTGGCCGAAGTCCCCGTTCAGCAGGATCCCGCCGATCCAGCGGAAGTACTGCACGGCGAGGGGGTCGTTGAGTCCGTAGCGCTCCTCCAGCGCCCGGATCTGGCTCTGGTCCACCGACTGGCCGCGGGCCGCCAGGTCGGCGATGTAGGTGGTGAGGAAGTTTCCGGGGGGCAACTGGATGATCAGGAACGCCACCAGGGAGATGGCGAAGAGGGTCGGCACCATGTAGAGGAGCCGGCGGATCACGAGTGCGCGCATGCCGCCTCCTTCCTGCCGCGGGGGGCGGCGCCGCCGCGGGCCGCGGGCGGTCGGCACACTTGGAGAGCGCTTACCGCTCGTTCGAGCGGAAACCCGCCGAAGCATTCGGCCGCCTGCGCCCACGGCCAGGGCACTGCAGCCCTAGGGAACCGCCGACCAGCATGGATAGCGCTTACCATAGCGAGCCGCCGCCGTGCATGCGTTCGTAGTACCGGGTCCCCTGGCGCAGCTCTCCGACGGCCACCGTCCGGTGCTGGGCCGCCGAGGCGTAGATTCCGGCGACCAGCCGCATGGTGCGCAGCGCGTCGGCGGCCGAGACCGGCGGAGCCTCCTTGGCCCGCAGCGCCGAGAGCACGTGGGCGAGCTGGGCCGAGTGGCCGCTGTTCACCCCGGACTCGCCGGCCTCCCAGGCCTCCTTCACCCGGTCCTCGAACCCCGGGGCGGGGGTGATCGTCCAGTCGTCGTCGCCGTAGCCGTACAGGTGGCGCAGCTCGACGGTGGCCCGCTCGAAGTCGATGCGGATGTAGCTCTCCTCGCGCGGCGACAGCACACTGTTGACCACGGCCGCCACCGCGCCGTTGGCGAAGCAGACGTGGCCGATGGAGACGTCCTCGGTCTCCATCACCCGGGCCTGGCGCCGGGCGGTGGCCGAGACCTCGGTCCAGTCGCCCAGCAGCGCAAGCAGAAGGTCCATCTGGTGGATGCCGTGGCCCATGGTCGGACCGCCCCCCTCGGTATCCCAGCGGCCGCGCCAGGGCACGTCGAAGTAGGCCTGGTCGCGGAACCAGTGGGTGTGGCAGACGGCGACCAGCGGCCGCCCCAACTCGCCGGACTCGGCCAGCGCGCGCACGCGCCGCGCGCCCGAGCCGAACCGGTGCTGGAACACCGTCGCGACCCAGGGGCCCTGCCCGGCCGGCCCTTCGGCGGCGGCCATCTCCTCCATCTCGGCGAGGCTGAGCGCCGGCGGCTTCTCGACCACCGCGCTCGCACCGTTGCGGAGGCAGGAAAGGACCTGGCCGTGGTGCATGCCGGGGGGCGTGCAGAGGTGGACCAGGTCGGGCCGAACCTCGCACAGCATCCGGTCCAGGTCGCTGTAGCGCTGCGGGACGCCGTAGCGGTCGGTGAACAACGCGAGGTTGTCCGGATCGACGTCGACGGCCGCCACGAGCGATGCGGACTCCGGCATCGACTGCAGCGCCTCGACGTGGAACCGGGCGATGTTGCCCGTACCGACGACGGCCACGCGCAGGCGGCCGGGTGCATCGGGGGCCGTCTGGTCGGGTTCGTGCATGGCTCTCCTCCAGGGTGGGGACCGAGGGGGAACGGTCCGCCGCTGCGGGTCACCTCGGTCGGCGGGCGACCGGGGTCGGCGGCTCATGGGGGCTCTGGGCAGGGGGTACTCGAATGCGTCCGCGCGAGATGTCGATCGAAACTATCGGTTAGAATCTCGCAATCTCTGGCGCTCGAATCTACGCACGGGGTATGACTTGGTCAATACCCCGGTGAGACCTGCCTCACTCCGCGACCCGCACGTGAGCGTGAGCTCGCCGAATCGTCCACTACTCACCGAAGCCGCCACGGACGGCGGAACGACGCCACACGTCCGACCAACGGAAGAATTCCGAAACTATCGGAATACAATCCGTGATCACAAGGGATCCGCGTTCCGTGAGCCGGACCGCGGTCGCCCGTCGGGCATCGGGTGCAGAAGCGGCGCAGATCGGATACGCCCTCCCGGGCGCGCCGACCGCACGCCGTACGGCGGTTCCGGCCGCGGGGTGCGCTTCGAGAGCGCCGCAGCGAGCGACGATGCGGAGGCCGGCGCGGTGCCCAGCGGTCAGGACACGGCGAACCGGCACCGCGCGCACGACAAGGCCGACCGCTACTCGGCGAGAGCACCGCTGGGTGCCGCCGTAGGGCGATCGGCTGTTACAGGGGGTGAATAGGGTGCGCCATCAAGGACTCGAACCTTGAACCCACTGATTAAGAGTCAGTTGCTCTGCCACTTGAGCTAATGGCGCTTGCCGGAAGGCCCGCGAGGCGCTGCTGCGCCGGTCCGGGCTCGCGACGGGTTAAACGATAGCAGCCTCCGGGATCGCTCGCGAACCGAATTCGCCGCGCACGGTCGCGCGGCCCCCACTCCGCCGCGCCCGGTGGGTGAGGGCCGCGGATCCGCTCTCCGCGGCCGCCCCGCTCAAGACCACGTGACGACCACGGCCACGATGATGCCGATGGCGAGGACCGCGCCCACGCCCGCGAGGACGTACGGGGTGATCGGGCGCTTCGGAGCCGCTTCGGGCTCGTTGTTGTCCGCCACGAAGCGGCGGAACATCATGGTCGAGCCGGCGGGGTCGCCCTGCTCTTTCTCGTTCTTGTCAGACATGCTGACGACGATAGCGACTCGCGGACCCCGATGACGCCCCCTGCGGACGATATTTCCCATTCTGGGCGGATCGGGTTTCACACCGGGTGACCGGCCGCCGCCCGGGTCCGGCGGATGCCGCCCGCGCCCCGGATCGGGCCGACCGGCCGGTCCGCCGCCGCACAGCGGGGAGGCGCCGGCACGCCGGACCCCGCCCGCACGTCCGAGGTCGTGCGGCCGGCGGGCGAGCCCGGTCACCGGGAGTCGTGCCGCAGCAGCGCCGCGTGCACCTGCGGCGGCGACCCGCGGTCCCGCAGGGCCAGCCCCGCTGCGCCCAGCGCGCCGTCCACCGCCTGCAGCGGCTCGGCGCGGCCGCCCTCGCGCAGTCCCCCGCGGACGGCGTCGGCGACCGGCCCTTCCTCCAGGACACCGCCGGCCAGCACCACCGGTTCGCCGCCGGAGTCGGGGTCGACCGCGGCGAGGGAGGCCAGCAGGCGTCGGCCCGCATCGGCGACGATCCGCTCCGCGGCAGGGTCGCCCTCGGCCGCCGCTGCGCCGACCTCCGGGGCGAGTCCGCCCAGTTCGGCCGGGGCGCGGGCGTGCGCGGCGCGCACCAGCGCCGCCGGGTCGTGGGCTGGCACCTTCAGCCGGGCAGCCAGCCGCTCGCTCAGCGAGGTGGGGCCGCCGCGTCCGTCGAGGGCCGCCAGGGCCGCCCGCAGTCCCGCGAGGGCCAGCCACACCGACGAGCCCTCGTCGCCCAGCAGCCAGCCGTTGCCGTCGCTGCGGCGCACCACGGCACCGCAGCGCACACGCGCCGCGACCGCCCCGGTTCCCGCGATGAGCACGGCGCCGGCCTCGGCCGCGCTGCCGGCGGCGAAGGCAACGGCGATGTCGTCGATGACACGCGGCGCCCCCGGCAGGCCGAGGTCGTCCCAGGCCTCCTGCGCGACCGCGGCCGACCGGTCGCGCCCGGCCGTGGCCGCGCCCGCCAGGCCGAAGACGGCGTGGGAGACCTCGGCGCCCCGGATCCCGGACAAGGCGCCGCGCAGCGCCTGGGTGAGGGCCGCAACGGAGCCGCCGCTGGAGAAGGCGTTGGCGCCCGGCGCCCGCCCGTAGCCCAGGAGTCCGCCCTCGGGAGAGACCGCCGCGCACCGGGTGGAGGTGCCGCCTGCGTCCAGTCCGACCACGACGTGCTGCGCCATGCCGACGAGCCTATTCCGCGCGGGCCCGCTTCAGACGGCGGTCCGCTCGGCGCGGCGTGCGGATCCGAACGCGGCCGGCGCCGCGGCGGGGATCCGCCGCTTCGGGCGGCTCGGGCGCCGGCTGAAGGCACGCGGCAATGAGGTGAAAGCGAATCGCCAGCGCACTGTAAGCCGCTGGCGCCAAGGTGGGATACCAGGCGGTCCCGGCTGGTACTTCCCCGCTGCCGGGTACACGCCGCCGATGCGGGCCGGGACTGCTGGGGGGCGTCTCGGCTCCCAGGGGCCGGAGGACGGCCGGCTCGTGGGGGAACGCGGCTCCCGGAGCCGCACCGTGCCTGGCGGGAGGAACCGGGGAGGGTCAACCCCGCCAGGCACGCCCCGCACCGGGGACCGGCTCGATACGGCCTCTGAGCCCGGTCCCGGTGCGGGGTACCCTCAGCGGCCGCCCGAACGGCGCCGGCATTCCCCACGGCCCGGCTCGCATCCCCTTCCGGCCCCCTGTTTCCCCGCGCCGCCTGCGCGTCGGCACGCGGTGCAGCCCGTCCTGCGCCGACGCCCGCGGCCGCGCCCCTCGGCGCGTTTCGCGCCCTTCGTCGTCCACACCCTGGAATGACCCCTGCCCGCCCGGGCGCACGTAAGCGATCATGGATACCAGAGGCCCGCACGGGTGACTCTCCGGGTGCCCGCTTGCGCGTCGGGCGCCGGCGGCCGAAGGCCGTGGGTTTCCCGGCCACGCATTGACTGCACACGCCGACCGAAAGAAACTTTCCAACATGGCGAAAACGGCGAAGCCGACCGGCTCGGACGACGACGGGGCAGCGCGGGACGACAGCCCTGCGGGAGTGGCGCGCGGCGACTCCCCGGCGCCCACCACGGTGCTGCGCATCCGCTCCCTCCTCCCCTCGCTCGCACCGGCCGAGCAGCGGGTCGCCCAGCGGATCGTCGACGACCCCGAACGCGTGGCGGCCTCGTCCATCACCCAGTTGGCCAAGGACTGCGACACCTCCGAGGCCACGGTCATCCGGTTCTGCCGCACCATCGACTTCACCGGCTACCGCGAACTCCGCCTCGCGCTCGCCACGGAGGCCGGGCAGGCGCGCGGCGCCGGCATCAGCGCGCGCGAGGTCGCCGGCGACATCAACCCCGACGACACACTGGTGACCGTCGTCGAGAAGATCGCCTACACCGACGCCCGAGCCGTCGAGGACACCGCCGCCCAGCTCGACACCGCGGTGCTCCAGGGGGTCGTCGACCGCATGGCGGCGGCGCGCCGCGTCGACATCTACGGTGTGGGGGCCAGCGCGTTCGTGGCCGCCGACCTCCAGCAGAAGCTGCACCGCATCGGCGTCACCTCCTTCGCCTGGTCCGACAACCACGTGATGCTCACCAGCGCCGCCCTGCTCACCGAGCACGATGTGGCACTGGCGGTATCGCACACCGGAACGACCATCGACACCATCAACGCCCTCGCCGAGGCCCGGCGCCGCGGCGCCGCGACCGTCGCCGTCACCAACTTCCCCCGCTCGCCCATCAGCGAGGCGGCCGACTACATCCTGACCACCGCGGCGCGCGAGACCACGTTCCGCTCGGGCGCCACGGCCAGCAGACTCGCCCAGCTCACCGTGATCGACTGCCTGTTCGTGGGGCTCGCCCAGTCGCGCTACACCGACAGCCGCAGCGCCCTGGCCACCACCTACGACGCGGTCCGGGGGCTGCGCGTCGGTGAGCAGCGCAGGCGGCCCGGACCGCGCGCCGACGAGGCCGCGGCGGGGGACTCCTCGGCCGCAGAAGACTCCCACCAGCGCGGGAACGGAGATGGAGCGGTATGACGCCGCAGCAGGACGCCGGCCGGGACGGCGGCACCGCCGCCGTCCCGGCCCCCCTGGAGATCGTGCGGGTGCCCACCGAGCGCCGCAACCAGGCCACCTACGACATCGACCGGCTGACCACGCTGGGCATCCTGCGTGAGATCAACGCCGAGGACGCCACGGTGCCGCGCGCCGTCGCCGCCGTCCTGCCCGACCTCGCCCGCGCAGTCGACCTGGGTGTCGAGGCGCTGCGGAGCGGCGGGCGCATCCACTACTTCGGCGCCGGCACGCCCGGGCGCATCGCCACCACGGACGCCGCCGAGCTCCCGCCCACGTTCGGCACCGCGCCCGAGACCGTCCTGGCCCACCATGCCGGGGGTGCCCCGACGCTGGAGCGGGCGGCCGAAGGCATCGAGGACGATGAGGACCTCGGTCGCGACGACGCCGGAGCCGTCGGCGCGGACGACCTCGCGGTGGGCCTGACCGCCAGCGGGCGCACCCCCTACGTTGCGGGCGCCCTGCGCGCCGCACGAAGAGCGGGGGCGGCGACCGTTCTGGTCACCGCGAACCCGGAGGCGCCGCTGGCCCGCGACGCCGACGTGCACGTGGGCGTCGACACCGGCGCCGAGGTGATCGCGGGATCCACCCGGATGAAGGCGGGCACGGCCCAGAAGCTCGTGCTCAACGCGTTCTCCACGGCGGTGATGGTGCGCCTGGGCCGCACCTACTCCAACCTGATGGTGGGGGTCAACGCCACCAATGCCAAGCTGCGCGGCCGGGCGGTCACCATCCTCACCGAGGCCAGCGGCATGGACGAGGACTCCTGCGCCGCCGCCCTGACCCGGGCCGACGGCGACGCCCGGGTGGCGCTGGTGACCCTGCTCACGGGAGTCGGCGCCGATCGCGCCGCCGCCGAGCTCACCGCCTGCGGCGGCCGGGTCCGCGAGGCCCTGCAGCAGATCGGAGACGCGCCAGAGCCCCGGTGATCCCGGCCGCAGCGGCGGCGCCCGCGACACCCCCGTGCGCGTCCGGACGCGCACGGGGGTGTCGCGGAGCCTCCCGGACGGCCGCAGTACACCGGCGGGCGGCGCGCCGCCGGCCGCCGGGCATGGGGGAACCCGTGCCGTCTCCGGATCGTCGATGTGACTGTGAGCGACACGCCCTCGGAGTACGCGAAGCCCTTACAGCACCCGGACGGCGCCTCGGCCCCGGACGAGGTGTCCGCCCCGGACACCGGCCGCGGCGCGCCGCCGGAGCCGACCGCGGGGCCGCCGGACGCGCCCGCTGCGGAGCGCCGCCGGAGCCCCGCCGACCGGTGGCGGCCGCCGGGCGTCCGCGCCTGGTCGATCCTGGTCCTGTTCGCGGCGGTGGCCGGGCTGGTGCCCTGCGCATGGCTGAACGCGACGACGCTGGACCAGCGGGCGGGTGCGGCCGAGGCGCGGCACAGGCCGGTGGCGATCGTGCTCGGCGCGGGCCTGCGCGGCGACGGTACGCCGACCACGCTGCTGGCCCGCCGCCTGGACATCGCCGCCCGGCTGTACCGAACGGAACGTGTCGAGGCCGTGCTGGTGAGCGGGGACAACAGCGTCGCTTCCTACAACGAGCCCGACGCCATGCGCGACTACCTCGCCGCCGCCGGGGTGCCGCGCCGCAAGGTGGCCGCCGACTACGCGGGGTTCAGCACCTGGGAGACGTGCACGCGTGCGCGGCGGATCTTCGGCGTCGAGGCGGCGTCGGTCGTCACCCAGAACTTCCATCTGCCGCGCGCCGTCGCGTTGTGCTCGGGCGCCGGGATCGACGCCCAGGGCGTCGGCGACTCCAGCTACACCGCGCGCACCACGGCGACGGTCTACGGCTACGTGCGCGAGGTGCCGGCGGCGTTCCCGGCCGTCTACCAGGCCCTCCTCCGGCCGGACCCGCAGTTCCTCGGACCCGTGGAACCGGACGTCCGCGAGGCGCTGGCGGCCCGCCGGTAGCCGGGCGGGCGGCGCGGACCCGCGCGGCCGGGACCGCCGGACTCAGCGGCCTCCGCCGAAGAGCCGGCCGAGCAGCCCGCCCGGCTGGGGCGCCTGCTGCGTGCCCGCGTTCCCCTGAGCGGCGGCGCCCGGCGCCCCGTCCGCCGCTTCGGTCCCGCCGTCGGCGCCGTCCTCGGGACCGGAGCCGTCGACACCGGCGAAGGCGCGGAACTCGTCTCGATCCTCGGGCAGGCCCCAGGCGGCGGCCGTCTCGCCGAGCCCGGCGCTCTCCCATGCCCGCTCCGGCAGTTCGGCGAGCTCCCACAGCACCTTGAGCGTGTCCTCGCCCAGGTCCGCGGAGGGGTCGACGGCGTCCTCGACCGCACTGCGCGGACCGAGGACCATCTCCAGCGCGCCGCCGGCGACTGCCGAGAGCGCTGGGCCCTCCGCCTCGGCGAGCGCAGCGGGCAGTACACCGAGGCGCTCGGGGACTCCCCGGCCGCCGGCGCACCCCAAGGCCAGGAACCCGAGCGACTCGGGCGGGGTCTCGCCGCAGTGCGGCCAGGCGTCGCCGAAGAGGCCGCGGTAGCCCGGCCTGGCGCGGCGGCCGCGGGCGATGCGGGTGAAGCACTCCTGAGGCGCCTTCTCGCCGTGGATCTGCACCATGGCCACGGCCGCGGTGAAGGAGTTGTACAGGTGGCCACCGGCCATCTCGTGTGCGAGCGCGACAGTGACGGCGGGGTCGTCGGGCGGTGCCAGCATTCCCAGGGCGAACACCTCGGCGGAGACCGGGTCGTCCGAGGCGCCCGGCGAGCCCCCGGAAAGGTCGGCGGGCCCGCCGATCCGCCGCAGCAGTGCGGGGTAGGCCTCAGCGGCGGCGCCGGGCAGGAACGCGAGGAGGTAGCAGGCCCACTCGGCCGGAGGGTCGATGCCGCGCCGGTTGTCGCGGCCGTCGAGGAGGGTCAGCAGGTCGGCGGCGCGGGCCAGCACGGTGTCGTAGACCGCCAGCTCCGCCTGGAGCAGCTCGGCGCCCCCGTCGCGGGCGGCGGTGTCGAGCCGGACGCGCATCCGGCGGTAGTGCTGCTCGTCGGGGGCCTCCTGCACCCACGTGCGGTACTGGTCGCGGACCTTGTCGATGTCGGATCCCGCGGCCCATGCGGCCTCGTCGCGCCACAGGGGGTCGTCGAGGCGCTGGGGCACCAGCGTTGTCGCGGCGGGAGCCAGCAGCTCCAGCAGCAGGCTCAGCGGGCGCGAGCGCCAGTCGGCGCGCGTTTCGGGGTGGCAGGCGATGGACACGAGGAAGTCGGCGACCCGCGGCGCGGCCGTGTAGGCGGGAGCGGGGAAGCGGATGAGGTCGAACAGCGCGGCGACCGCGTCGTCGACTCCGCGCTCGGCGGTCCCGCCCCCGGCGATGTCGCGCAGGAGACCGGGGATCTCGCCTCCGCGCGGAGCGAGCCCGCTCCAGTCGATGTCGTCCAGTCCGTGCAGGGGTCCGGAACCCGTCGTCGCGTCCATACCCCGCATTATCGCCGTGCCGGAGCCCTCACCGCCAACCGGGCGTCCCGGGTGTGGACGGGCGCGGCGCCGACAGGCGTCAGGAAAGCGCGGTCCGCAGGTCGCCGCGAGGAGGCTCGACGACGGCGGGCGCAGGCTGCAGCACGGCGTCGCTCAGCGCCTTGGCGTTGGCGCCCATCTCGCGCAGGTAGCCCACCGCGGTCGAGCGCGGCCGGCGCCGGAAGCTGGGGTCGCCGACACCGTAGGCGTCCACGCCCGCCGCCCGGCACAGGGCGACCGCGCGCGGCAGGTGGAATACCTGGGTGACGACGATCGCCCGGTCGACTCCGAAGGTCTCGCGCGCTCGGACCGCGGTGTCCCAGGTGCGGTAGCCGTGCGGATCGGCCACGACCGAGTGCTCGGGCACGCCGCGCTCGACCAGCTCGGCGGCCATGGTGTCGGTCTCGCGGTTGGCCGCGGCCCGGTTGTCTCCGGACACGAGCACCGCCCGCACGGTGCCGTCGCGGAACAGCCGGGCGGCGATCTCGATGCGGCCCTCCAGGAGCGGGGAGGGACCGGTCGGCCACACCGCCGCTCCGAGCACGATGGCGACGGGACGGATGGGCACCCGGCCGAGCTGGGTCCGGCGCCCGCCGCTGGCCAAGTAGCTCCACGCGGTGGGTCCCAGCGCCGCCACCGCACCCGCTGCGCCAGCGGCCGCCCACATTCCCGCGCTCATACGCTCTCCCGTCACCGCCGCCCCGCCAGGGGGCGCTGTGCGCAAAGAAACGGCTTCCGCCACCGCGCCGACGCCTGTGGAGGGCCGCGGGGCGGAACGCCCGATTGCATCCGGCCCGGCCCGACCCTAGCGCTTCAGGTGGACCGCGAAGGCACGGACCTCGGCCGCCGCGGGGACAAGGGTTCACGGGCGGCCGACCGTGCAGGCGCCGGCGGTCACGGCGAGCGCGGCGGGCCGTTCGGGCCCGATTCGTTGTCGGCGCCGGATGCGGTGTCAGCTGAGGAGTCCGCGCACGGGTCGGCGGCATCGGGCGCCTCCGCCGCGGACGCAGGCGGGCGCCGGTGCGGCCCGTGCAGAGCGCCGACCGGCTCCTCCGGGCCTCCTTCCGGCCCTTGGGCGGCCGGCGGCACCGTCTCGGCCTGCGGGGACGCGTCGGAGCCGCCCGTGCCGGGCGCATCGGCTCCGGCCGCCGCGGGCTCGGCCGAGGCCGGCGGAGCGCCCTCGTCGGCGGAGCCACCGCTCCCGTGGGCCGCGGGGCCGTCCGCGGACTCCTCCGGCTCCTCGGGCCCGGCGCCTCCGGCAGGCTCGGCTCCACCCGGCTGCGCCTGTCCGGCACCGACTCCCCACCGGAACCGCTCCGGCGGCGCAGTGCGGCCGTTCTGGATGCGGGTGAGGCGGCGGTGGGCCTCGCGCTCGCTCCACTCCAGGCCGACCGCGCGTGCCTCCTCACGGGCGGCGGTGAGACGGCGGATCGCCGCCGGCGTGTTGCCGGTCTCGTCGAGCAGGCGGCCGAAGAGCTCCTCGGCGCCGATGCGGCCGACACGGTCCCCCAGCCGCTGGAACGCCTCGTAGGCGTACTCCGCGTCGACCAGCGCATAGCGGACCCAGCCGGCGTCGGCGAGCGCCTCGGCGGCGGTGCGGTGCGCGCGGGCGTGCCAGAGCTGGTCCCCGAGCTCGGCGAAGCCCTCGGCGGCGGCGCGCATGGTGGCGGCGCACTCGTCGACGCCGAGCTTGGCGGTCAGCCGCACGCCGCCCAGGGCCAGGTCCGTGCGGTGCCTGCCCCACGTGTCGCCCATCTCGGCCAACGTCGCAGCTGCTTCCTCCAGCATCCGGATCCGCTGCTCGACCGACCAGCGGCGCTGCTTGTCCGCCACCGCCCGCCGACCCGCGCGTCCGGAACGGGGCAGCCGGTCGAACCACTCCTCCTGCCGGTCGAAGTACTCGCCGAGGATTCCGCGCGCGGTATCGCGCAGCTCGTTCTCGTAGTGCCGGTAGATGCGCAGGTGCTCCTGCGTCGTCGCGAGCCGGAACCGACGGCCCTCGCGCGCGACCTTGCCCTCGATGCGGTCGCGCTTGTACTCGGCCCGGGCGGGGTCGAGCGCCAGGCGGACCTCGCGCCACTGCTCGTCCAGGCGGACGGTGTCCAGCTCGGACATCGCCCGCTGGCAGCGCGCGGTGTACCAGCGCTCCTCGGCCCGCCGGTAGTACTCGCGCACCTCGTCGAGCATGAACCACGCGTTCAGGTGGCGCCCGCGGGCGGCCAGGATCTCGGCGAGGGCGATCCGCGCGTTGCTGTGCTCGTCCCAATCCTGCTCGTCGCGGAAGATGCGGCAGGCGGACTGGAGCAGCTCCTGCGCGCGGAGGTGCTCGGCGCCGTCGGCCGCGGAACCCGACCGGTACTCGGCGTCGCGGCGCCTCCCCCGCTGGGCGTGCACCTCGGCGAGGTCGCACAGGACCCGCGCCCGCCACCAGTGGTCGCCCTCCCCGCCGAAGATCCGCTCGGCCGTGTCGAGGGCCTCTGCGCCGCCGTCCAGATGCCCGCGGCGCTGGAGGTTGACGCCGAGAGAGCGCCAGGCGCGCGCCCGCCAGTGCGGGGAGGCGGCGTCGGCCGCCTCACCGGACCGGGCGGCGCCCAGGTCGCCCGCCTGCTCGAAGACCCGCCGCGCCGTCTCGGCGTCGTCGATGCCGGTCTGGTAGTCGCCCGTCTTGCCGGCGATCTCGGCGCGGTCCAGCCGCGCGAGCCCTCCGGCCAGCCGGTCGCCCAGCCGGTAGGCGGTGCGCAGCTGCACCAGGGTCGCCTGTTCCCAGTCGGCCCAGTACACCCGCCACACCTGGCACAGGGCCGCGAAGGCGTGCGCCAGCCGCCACCCCTCCTCCGGGAGGTCGTGGGTCTCGGCGAGCCGCATGCACATCAGCAGCGACTCGCGCTCCTGGGTGAACCACTGCCGCGGGCTGCCGGTCGGCGCCAGCCGCAGTTCGGGCGCGGGAGTGAGGTCGGTGCGCTCGCCCAGCACCCCGGGGTCGTGGGTGCGGGTGACCTCGGCCGCGGCCTGTTCGACCAGCCAGGTGTAGGCCCGGACCAGGCGGCGAGCGGCGGCGCGGTCGTCGGCACCCTCCCAGTTTTCGCGCTCCCACAGCGTGAGGCCGAACTCGCGGGCGTCGATCGTCCGCAGCGTCTCGCGCACAAGGTCGTGGATGCGGAAGGTGTTCTCCCGGGTCTCGTTGCGCTCGGTGGCCAGGACCAGGTAGCGCCTGACCAGGCCGTCGATGAGCGCCCCCGCGGTGTCGCGGGGCACGTCCAGCAGCACCGCCGCCGACCAGTCGCTGAACTTGCGCAGGTCGGAGTCGGCGATGTGCTTGAGCAGCAGCCGTTCCCGGGGCTCGCACAGCCGGAGGCTGAACGCGAACGAGGCGGCGAAGCCGTGCGGGCCGTCCAGCAGCGGGCTGCGCACGAAGTCGTCCAGCTCCTCCAAGACCTCGCGCGGGCTCGGGTCGGACTGCTCGACGAGCCGGCCGCCGCACAGCCGAAGGGCCAGCGGCAGTCCGTGGCAGCGCCGCACGATCTCGGCACGGTCGCGCCGGACGCGGTCGAGCTCGTTGGAACCCGAGCGCAGCCGGACCGGTGCGATGCGGTCCAGCAGCTCCTCGCCCTCGCGCTGGCCGAGCTCGTCCAGTTCGTAGGACTCGAACTCGAAGTCCGCATGGCCGAAGGCGCGCCGGGAGGTGATCAGCACAGCGCAGCGGGACCCGCTGGGCACCAGCGGCCAGACCTGGTCGGCGTCCTTGGCGTTGTCCAGCACGACGAGCATCCGCCTGCTGTAGGTCAGCGCCCGCCAGGTGTTGGACAGCTCCTCGACGGCGGCGCCGGAGGGGATGCGGCCCTGCATCGACTGGACCAGAGCTTCCAGCACCTTCGCGGTCGAGCGGGGCTCGCGCTGGGGCAGCGTGGGCCCGGGAACGTCGATGGTGAGGGTGTCGGAGTCGCGGCGCGCGCCGCGGTCGAACATCCGCCGCATCCGCCGGCCGATCCCCCGGGTGAGGCCGCCGCCGGAGGCCTCGTCATTGTCGGGGTCGCTGTCGGCCTCGTCGGGCTCCCGGTCGCCGGAGAGCTCCACCCACCGCACGCCGTCGGGGAAGCGGTCCAGCACCTCGTGCGCCATCTGGGTGGCGACCTGCGTCTTGCCCGTGCCCGGAGCCCCGCTGATCACGACCACCAGCGGGGACCGCCGGGAGTCGCCGCGGAGCTTGGCCCTCACGTCGAGGAAGCCGCGCACGCCCCTGCGCGGGAAGATGCGGAAGCGGCGGCGCAGCCGACCCATCAGGCCCGCATGTCCGGTGAAGCGCTCGCTGTAGGGCGGCAGCTCGATCTGCGGCTGCTTGGGGGCGAGGGGCGGCGGCTCGGTCCCCGCGCCCCGGTTCGGGTCGAATCCCACGGTGACGGCGGCGGTGGCCACCGCGCCGGTGATGGAGAGCCCCCAGACGACGGTGCGGGGAAAGTCGTCGAGCAGGTCCGGAGCCATCTGCAGGAGCAGCGCGCAGGAGATGAAGGCGATGGGGGCGACCACTCCGCCCGTGAGCCTGCGCATCTGCGGCCGACGGGCCGATCCGCGACGCCGACTCGACCTCGCCTGCGGCATTGGCACGCTCACCTCTGCAGTTCTGACTGCTGCGCCCGCCCGGCCGCAAGCGACGGCCGGCGGCGGATGTCCGAAGGCAACACGGTACCGCGCCGCCCCTTTCGCTGAACGGGGTGTGTCCGGATTCTGCCGCGGGTGCCAGGCGCATTCGCTTTCCGGCGATGTCGCGGCGGCCGCATGATAGGAGTGCGGCACTGCCGGTCGACCCGGTCGACCCGGTTGGCGCGCGGCCTCGGGGCCGCGTGCCGCACCCCTCGTAGGCGAGTGATCGCCGCCAGGAGCGGGGCCGGCGGCCCCGGACCCGCACTTCGGCCCGAATATCGGCCGAATGCGGCCGTAATGTCATAAGCGTCGGATACAACAACGGGGGAAAGGCATTGAACGTGCGGGATTCACCGCCCTGATGCGCCCGCGAAAGGGAGGCCTATGCCGCAGTTGGCGATCGATGCGACGTGTCTTCCGCAGTACGACAAACTCGACAAGCCCACGCGCGAGCGCCTGCTCGCGGCCACGCGCAAATTCCGCGAACTCTCGCTCGACGGCCTGCTCGCCCACCCCGACCTGCGGATCCGCTCGCTGCCCACGGGGCAGGATCCGCGTGTTCGCACATTCCGCATCAGCGACTCCTGGACCGGCGTGATGCTGGCGCCGGAGTCCGGCGAGACCTACCTCCTCGTGCATCTGCTCCCCCGCGACTCCGCCGAGGACTGGGCCGGCGACCAGCGCCACGACGTCAACCCCGTCATGGGCACGCTCGAGCGCCGCGACGCCACAGCCCTGGGGCAAGCCGACGCCGGCCCGACCGGCCCGGCGTCCGCGTCCGCCGGGCCGGTCGGGCCGCCGGCGCAGCCCCTGGCCGCGCCGGCGCCCGCCGCCCGAGGGGATTTCGGCCCGGCACCCCGGTCGGCGCTTCTCCCCTCGCCCGCCTCCTCGGGCTCCGCCGCCTCCGCCGGGCTCCTCTTCGACCGGATTACCGACCGCGACCTGGAGCGGCTCGGTATCGACCCCCAGATCCGCGACTTCTGCCGCAGCGTGGCCACCGCCGGCGAACTGCACGGCTGGGCGCCCGCCCTGCCCCAGGACCAGTTCGAGGTACTGCGCGCCCTGGCCGATGGGCACTCGGTGCAGCGGGTGCGCGACGAGGTCGTCGTGCCGCGCCGCCCCGCCGTCGGCACCGTGGCGCCCGACGACTACGACACCGCCATCCGGCACACCCGCGAGCGGGTCATCGTCGTCAACGACAACCAGGAGATCGAGGACGTCCTCGCCGGCGAGTTCAACGCCTGGCGGATCTACCTGCACCCCATACAGCGGGAACTGGCCTACCGCCCCCGGTTCAACGGGCCGGCGAAGGTCTCGGGCGGGCCCGGCACCGGCAAGACCGTGGTCGCGCTGCACCGGGTCAAGCACCTGGCCGAGCACCTGCCGCTGGGCGGCCGGGTCCTGCTGACCAGCTTCACCAACGCCCTGGTGGAGTCGCTCAAGCGCAACCTCGCGCTGCTGCTGCCGCCCGAGCTCGTCCAGGACGTCGACGTGGTCACCACCGACAAACTCGCGCTGGACGTGGTCAAGGAGGTCCACCCCGACGTCCGGCTGCGCACCGACACCCGCGGGATCTTCGCCAACTACACCCGGCAGCACCGCCTGCCCTGGCCCGTCGACTTCCTGTTCTCGGAGTACCGGCACGTGGTCACGGCGCGCGGGATCACCACGCTGGAGGGCTACCTCGACCCGGATGCGCGGGTGGGGCGCACCACGCCACTCGACGCCGACCAGCGCCGCGAGGTCTGGCACGCCATCAGCAGCGTGCGGGCCATGATGCGCACCAGCCGCCGGGTGCCGGCCGAGGACCTGCACGCCGAGGCCGCCCGCATCCTCGGTGAGCGCTCCGAACCGCCCTACACCAACCTGGTCGTCGACGAGGCTCAGGACCTGCACCCCACGCAGTGGCGCACCCTGCGCGCCGCGGTCCCACGCGGGCCCAACGACATGTTCATCGCCGGCGACAACCGGCAGCGCATCTACGACAACACCGTCTCCTTCCGCCGGCTCGGCATCGGGATCGTCGGCCGGTCCTTCCCGTTGCGGGTGAACTACCGCACCACTGAGCAGATTCTGACCTGGGCGGACGGCATCCTGCGCGGGCGGCCGGTGTCCGAGCTGGGCGACTCCTCGGCCACCGAGCCCGGAGGGGCCGCGCGCTGCGTCCTCAGCGGCCCCGAGCCCGAAGTGTTCAGCGCGCCCGACGAGCCCGCAGAGCTGGACGCGCTGGCCGACCGGGTGCGGGGCTGGCTGGCCGAGGGCATCGCGCCCGCCGACGTCTGTGTGACGGCGCGCACGAACAAGCTGCGCGACTCCGTGGCGGCCCACCTGCGGGCGCGCTCCCTGCCGGCGGGGATATTCCACCCGCAGGACTCCATCACCGACCCCGCCCACGGTGTACGGGTGACCACCATGCACGGGGTCAAAGGACTGGAGTTCCTGGCCGTCGCGGTGTTCGCCGCCACGGCCGACGCTCTGCCTCAGCTGGACCGGGTCACCAGCGCCGATCTCGACGAGAACCAGCACCGGGCCGACCTGGACGCCCAGCGCTCCCTGCTGTACGTGGCCTGCACGCGCGCACGCGAGCGCCTGTACGTGAGCTGGCACGGCACGCCGAGTCCGTTCCTGCCGCTTTGAACGGCCGCGGGCATGCCGGGTCCGAGGGCCCTCCCGGCCCTACCGGGGCTTGCGGCGCTGCGGCGGACGCGGAGGGTCGCCGGCCGCCAGGCGCGCCACGTAGTCCGCCACCCTGCGTGCCCTGGTCTCGGGCCGCTTCACCTGCTGCAGCGAGTACAGGATGGTGTACCTGCTGCTCCGGTCCAGGGCGGCGAAGGCCTCCGCGGCCGCCGGGGCGGCGTCGAGCGCCTCGCGCAGGTCGTCCGGTACCGGGGCCGTGCTCGGCGGATCGTAGGCGGCGGCCCACCGCCCGTCGGCTTTGGCGCGCTCGACCTCCGCCAGCCCGGCCGGCCGCATCCGCCCGGTCCGGATCAGCTCCTCGGCCTTCGCGCAGTTGATCTTCGACCACGGACTGCGGGTCCTGCGCGGGGAGAACCGCTGGGCCCACCACCCCTCGGGGGTGCCCGCCGAACTCGCCTGACCGTCGATCCAGCCGTAGCAGAGCGCGAGGTCGAGTGCCTCGGAACGGGTGATGGCGCGCGCGTCCGTCCCCTTCTTCGGCACGGCGACCCAGATGTGGTCGACGGTGCGGTGGTGCTCTTCGAACCATTCCGCGAGCTGCTGCTCGGTGGCGAACACGAGCGGTCGATCGGCCATGGTGCCGGTGTTCCTTCCGGGGAAACCGAACGGTCTCGGATACCGCCGATTGTGCCGGACGGCGACGACATTCCGGCGGACCCTCCCCGGAACGCCCGCTAACGCGACCGGGGCCGGCGCGGTGGCGCGATTCCGCGGATTCCGGAGGGCGGGTCCGCGATTCCCGTGCACACCGAACCGGGCCCGTTCCGGTGCTCCACGGGATATCGTCGGCTTTCCTACCGCGCAGCGTCCCCGCTGCCACGCTGCCGGTGAGGCGGCGGCGGACAGCGGGCGGACCGCCGGGACGCGGGCGGAGCCGGCTCCGCCGCGCCGGCCCTCCGGCGCCCGGTCCGGCGCGGCCCGGCCCCCGGACGACCCGGGCGAGGAACGTGGAGTGGCGATGCGCCTGGTTTTCAGCAACGCCGACGAGGAGACCCTCGACCGCGACCTGCTGCCGCGCGCGGCCGCCTCCTGGGCGGCCGGACAGCCCGTTCCCCCGGTCTCGCGGCGCGCTCTTCGCGCGGTGACGGGCTACAAGCTCGGCGAGCCCGGATGCGGCGGCGACGGACTGGTCGCGCGATGGACGGCGGCCGACGTGTGGACACTGCTGCGGCACTGGGTGCCCGCCCGGGAGGCGCTGCCCGCCGCCGAAGCGCGGGCCGTCCCCGGCGCGCTGCGCACCTGGTGGGCGTTTCTGGACCGGAACGGCTGGCTCGATCCGCGCTCGGCGCACCTGGCCAACCTCGAGCAAGCGGTCGAGGACGCCGCACGGATGACCGGAGCCCCCCGGCGAGTTGGGCACCCGACCGAAGACACCCGCGGCCTGGGCTTCGCCGCCTTCGCGGCGGCGGCGCGCGGGGACGCCGACGGCGCGCTGCCGCCCCGCCCTCCTGGCGGCTGGGGCCGCCTGGGTTGCTCGCTGCCGCCGGCGGAGCTTCCGGCCGCGGAGGAACTGGCCGAGGCGGTCGCCGCCGCTCCGGTGTGCGCCGACGCGCGTACGGGGTGCGGGGACCCGGCCGCCGGGGAACTGCTGGAGCACTGGTGGTCCGGCTTCACCGCGGTCCGCGGCGCCGCGGCGGATCGGCTGCGCCGCGCCGGTGCGGCCGACGGCGCCGACCGGGACGCGGCGGACGCGCTCATCGGCGCCGTTCTCACCGCACTGAGCCTGGGCAGGGAGCGCGGGGCGCCGACGCCGCTGGTCCCGCGCATGGCGGCGGGTCTGGCCGCCGACCTGGCCGCGGCCGTGCGCTCGCGCGGCCCGACCGCGGCCATGCGGCGGCCGACCGGCTCCTTCCGCGACAGCACGCCGGAGGCGGCCGGCCCCGCCGGCGCGGCCGCGGCCGCCGAACCGCTCCTGGCCGAGCTGGAGCACCTGGGCGCCGTCGCACACGGGGTTTCCGACGCCGGCGGGGTCGGAGGGACGACCGCCGCCCGCCACACGAGCACCGTGCCGACCCCGCTGGGCCGGTGGCTGTGGTTCGCCCTGCTCGCGTGGCACGGGGTGCGGCCGCTCACATGCGGCGAGCTGATGGCCGAGGATGCCGAGGTGCTGATCGACCGGGCCTCCTCCGGCGATCCCTTCACCGAGCGGGAGCTGCGGGAGTGGATCACCGCGCGCGGCCCGGCGAGGGCGCTGCCCGAACTGGTCGAGGTCTACCGGCGCAGCGACGACTGCGTGCACCGCTCCCTGGCGAACCGCATGACGTCGGCGTACGCGCTGCAGGCGCGCAGCTGCTACGAGCGCCTCCGCTCGGACCCCGACTTCGGCGGCCGAGCGCGCTGCTGGCTGTTCGACGCCGGGTTCGCCAAGCTCGAGTCCCTGGAGCCGCACGACCACCTCGGTCCGCTGCTCGACGGACTCGCGGCGAGCCTGCGCACCGGAACCTACGGACACGAGGACGGCGCGGGCGGCAACGGAGCCTTCCCGGGCGTCGGCGGCCCCGAACTGCCGACCGTCTTCGACACCGCGGCCGCATCCGGCCATCCCGAGGCGCGCTTCGTGCTGCGCTGGTTCGCCCGCCATCACCCCGATCCACGCGTCCGAGCGGCGGCGGGGACGTCCCTCGCCCGCACCGACCGGGCTCCCGCCAGGGGGCCGGGGGGACCGCACGGCTAGCGGAGGTGCGGGGAAGGGAAGGACGCACTATCGTCGTCCGGCGTGAGCACTCCCCTGCGCGATCTCTTCTCCGGTGTCGGCGTCCTGTTGAAGGGCGCGGGCATGGTCATCCGCAATCCCCGGCTGTTCGTGCTGGGCATGATCCCGCCGTTGGTCACGTCGCTGCTGTTCGTGGCCGCCTTTGCGGCGCTGCTGCTCAACATCGACGACCTGACGGCCTGGCTGACCCCCTTCGCCGACGGCTGGTCGTCGGGGATGCAGACGACGCTGCGCGTCGCCGCGGGCGTGATGCTGGTGGCCGGCGCCGTACTGATCATGGTCGTCGCCTTCACCGGTCTGACACTCGCACTGGGCTTCCCGCTCTACGACACGATCGCCGAGATGGTCGACGACGAGTTGGGCGACGCCCCACCGGACTCCGACGAGCCGGTGGTGCGGTCGGTGGTCCGGGCCCTCCGGCAGTCGCTGGGCCTGATCACCGTCTCGGCGCTGGTCGCGATCCCCCTGTTCGCGGGCGGGTTCATCCCGGTGGTCGGCCAGACGGTGATCCCGGTCGTATCCGCCATCTTCGGCGGGTGGATGCTCACCATCGAACTGCTCGGCGCGGCCTTCGACCGGCGCGGCCGGCGCCGCATCAAGGACCGCCGCGATGCGATGAAGCAGCGGCGGATGCTCGTGCTCGGCTTCGGCATCCCCAGCTACCTGCTGCTGGCCGTCCCGTTCGTGGCCGTCCTGGTCTTTCCCGCCGCCACAGCGGGCGGCACCATCCTCGCGCGCCGCCTGCTGCCCGCCGCTCCACTGCAGACCGTTGACGCCACACCACCGCCGATCTTGTAGCTATCGTCAAGGAAAACGATTTCCATTTGCGAATGGCTACAAGATCGGCGAGGTTCTGTTGGCGGAAGCGGACTTCCGCCACCTGCGACGCAGCCGCCTCCGATGTGGCTTCGGGGTTACGTCTTTATTACCCATGGTTGCGGAATTCTGTGATGCGGGACACGCTAGGAACGCCTCTGGGGTAGTTCGGCACCATGTGGGAGCGCTCCCAAAGCGGGAGCGCTCCCTGCTGCCGTGCTCCGCCGAGGTGCCTTCCCACTACGAACCCGTCCCCGCTCCATCCTCGAATCCCCCATCCATCTCCCGCTGACAGCGCCCAGGTCGCGGGAGTGCGACCCAGAGGAGTGCAACGGTGAACCTTGCACGCAGAATCACCCTCCTCGGAGGCGCAGCGGTGCTCGCCTCCGGATTCGCCGTGGCCCTGCCCGCCGAGCCGGCGGCCGCCCACGGCGGCTTCACCTTCCCCGCCACGCGCACCTACGCCTGCTACCAGGACGGCCTCGAAGGGGGCAGCGGCGGCGGCCTGAACCCGCAGAACCCGATGTGCCAAGAGGCCCTCGAATACAGCTCCTACCCCTTCTGGAACTGGTTCGGGAACCTGATCAGCGACGCCGGTGACCGGCATCGCGAGATCATCCCCAACGGCAAGCTCTGCGGTCCCACCGAGCAATTCGACGCCTTCAACCGGCCGGGCGACTGGCCCGCCACCGAGGTCCAGTCCGGCGACACGGTCACCTTCGAGCACAACGCGTGGGCGCGCCACCCCGGCACCTTCACGCAGTACATCACCAAGGACGGCTGGGACCCGAGCCAGCCGCTGGGCTGGGACGACCTGGAACCCGCACCCTTCGACGAGGTCACCGACCCGCCGCTGCGCGACGGCGGTGTCGAGGGCTCGGAGTACTACTGGCAGGCCACACTGCCCGAGAAGAGCGGCCGCCACGTCATCTACTCGATCTGGGAGCGCTCGGACAGCCCCGAGGCCTTCTACAACTGCTCCGACGTCGTCTTCGGCGGCGACACCGGCGGCGGCGAGGACGACACCCAGGCGCCCACCGCGCCCGGCGCGCCGAGCGCCGGAGCCGTCACGGGCGGCTCCGCCGAGCTGAGCTGGAGCGCCGCATCCGACAACGTGGGCGTGACCGGCTACGAGGTCCACGACGCCGCGACCGGCGAGGTGGTGGCCACCGCCTCCGGAGGCACCTCGGCGACGGTGACCGGCCTGCAGGCCGAGACCTCCTACAGCTTCTACGTGGTCGCTCTGGACGCCGCGGGCAACGCGTCCTCGCCCTCGCCCGAGGCGTCGGTGACCACCGGCAGCGGCGGCGGAGGCGGCCCGGCCGAGTGCACCGTGGACTACAGCATCGCCAACGCGTGGTCCGGCGGCTACACCGCCGACGTCTCGGTGACCAACGAGGGCGACACGGCGCTGGACGACTGGTCGGTCGCCTGGGACTTCGCCGACGGCTCGACCGTGACCAACGGCTGGTCGGCGGAGTTCGCGCAGGAGGGCACACGGGTCACCGCCTCCAACACCGACTGGAACGGCGACGTCGCGGCCGGGTCCTCGGTGTCCTTCGGATTCAACTCCGAGACCAGCGGAACGGCCGCGGAGCCGACCGAATTCGAGGTCAACGGCGAGACCTGCACGGCGTCCTGAAGGGCCGCCGGCGGATAGACCAACCCCGATAACCCCGCGGCCGGGGGCGGCAGGGCCCGGCCGCGGGGTTCCCGAGGGCGGGAGGCGGAATGCGTCGGGGCACCGCCTCCCGCCCTCCACACGCGTGCGGCCCCGAACTCCGTTGATCTTGTAGCTATCGTGAAGTAAAACGATTTCCAGTGACGATGGCTACAAGATCAACGGCGGTGTGCCGAAGCGCCGATCGACGCTCTAACGCAGACCGGGCGCGCGGCGCAGGGCCGTCTGGATCATCCGGTCGACGAGGGACGTGTAGTCCAGGCCGGACTCCGCCCACATCTGCGGGAAGGCCGAGGACGGCGTGAACCCGGGCATCGTGTTGATCTCGTTGACGTAGACGCGCCCGTCGTCGCCGTAGAAGAAGTCCACCCGCGCCAGCCCTTCGCAGCCCAGCGCCTCGAAGGTGCGGGCGGCCTCGCGGCGGATCTCGGCGACGACCTCGGCGGGCAGCTCCGCCGGGATGGTCAGGCCGCTCGTGGACAGGTACTTGGCCTCGAAGTCGTAGAAGTCGAAGCCGTCGGCCACGTGGATCTCGGCGGGCTGGGAGACGTCCGGCGCACCGCCGTCGAGCGACTCCAGCACACCGCACTCGACCTCGCGGCCGGACACGGCCGCCTCGACGATGACCTTGGGGTCGTGCCGGCGCGCCGCTTCGACGGCCGCGGTGACCGCGTCGGCGTCGGAGGCGTCGGGCACCTTGCTGATGCCGACGCTGCTGCCGCCGCGCGCAGGCTTGACGAACACCGTCCCGCCCAGCTCGGCGATGTCGTCCAGGACACGCTTGCGCTCGCCCCGCCAGATCCGGTCGGGCACCGCGACGTAGTCGCCGGTCGGGATGCCGTGCCCGGTGAACAGGGCCTTCATGAAGACCTTGTCCATCGACGCGGCGCTGGCGAACACGCCCGCGCCCGCATAGCGGGCGTCCATCATCTCGAACAGGCCCTGGATGGTGCCGTCCTCGCCCAGCGGGCCGTGCAGCAGCGGCAGCACCGCGTCGAACCCGCCCAGCCGGCGCGAGGTGTCGCCGTCGAGGACGATCAGGTCGGATGCGCCCCTGAAGGGCACTGCCAGCTCGGGCCCGGACGTGTCGACCTCGGGCAGCCGGCCGTCGACGATCGCCAGCTGCGCGGGGTCGGCCGAATACAGCACCCAGGAGCCGTCGCGGCCGATGCCGATGGGCACCACTTCGTAGCGGTCGGTGTCGATCGCCGAGATCACGCCGCCCGCGGTGACGCAGGAGATCTCGTGCTCGGGACTGCGTCCGCCGAAGACCACGGCGACCCGGATTCTACGCTGCTCGGCCATGCTGCCTGACTCTATCCTCCGCTCGGCGGGCTCCGGAACCGATCCGCCCCGTTGCGCCCGTTCGTTCTTCTGCCGTGCCCCCGCGGGCCGTTCCGCCGAACCGGCGCCGGTCGCGGGCGCGCCGGTCACCGCCCGCCGCAGGCCGCGTCCAGGGCGGCCAGGGCGTCGGCCACGAGGTCCTCCGCGTCCTCCAGCCCGATGGAGAACCGTACCGCCGCGGGCCCGATCCCGGCCTCGCGCAGCGCCGCGTCGCCCATCTGGCGGTGCGTGGTCGAGCCGACGTGGCCCGCCAAGGTGTGGGTTCCGCCCAGCGATGCCGCGACGGTGGCCGTACGCAGCGCGTCGGCGAAGGCCATGCCCGCTTCGCGGCCGCCGTGCGGTGTCACCGTGACCACGGCGCCCCGGCGGTCGGAGTCGAACAGCCGGTCGGCGAGCCCGTGTCCGGGATGGCCGGGCAAGCCGGGGTAGTCGACCCGCTCGACGGCGGGATGCTCGGCCACCGCGGCGGCGAAGGCGTCGGCGCTGCCGCACTGGCGGGCGACGCGCAGCGGCAGCGTCTCCAGGCCGCGGTGCAGCAGGAACGCCTCGTCGGGGGCCAGGCAGGGGCCGAGGTCGATGCGGGCCGCGCGCACCTTCGCCATGGGTTCGGCGCCGCCGACCGCCACGCCCCCGGTGGCGTCGCTGTGCCCGCCGATGTACTTGGTCGCCGAGTGGAGGACCACGCCGGCGCCGTACTCCAGCGGGCGGCACACGGCGGGCGTGGCGAAGGTGGAGTCGACGACCAGGACGGCCCCGGCCTCCTCGGCGATCCCGGCCAGCGCGGGCAAATCGGAGACGGTCATGGTCGGGTTGGACAGGGTCTCGGTGAAGACGACCGCGGTCTCGGGCCGTACCGCGGCGCGCACGGCTGAGGTATCGGTGATGTCGACGAAGTCGGTGTGGACGCCGAACCTGCGCAGCAGTCCGTCGAGCAGCGAGTAGGTGTTGCCGTAGATGGACCGGGAGGCCACGACGTGCGCGCCGGCGCCGGTGAGTGCGAGCAGTGTGCTGCTCACCGCACCCATCCCCGAGGAGAAGGCCTCGCCGCGCACCTCCCCTTCGCAGCCGGCGCCCTCCATCGCGGCCACGGCCGCGGCGAAGGCGGTCGCGGTCGGGGTGTCGATGCGCGCGTAGGAGTAGCCGGGCGCCTCACCGGCCAAGACCTCGGCGTACTCCCGGGAGGAGGCGAACGCGTAGGTGGTGCTGCGGTGGACCGGGGCGCGCAGCGGGCGCTGAGGCGGGGAGGGCGCTGGTGGCAGTCCGAGGGCGCGGGTGTTCTCCCCCTGCTGGTGCATGGTGCGGCGGCTCTTTCGTTGCTCGGTGGTCGTGGCGGTCCGGGCGGTGCCGAGCGGCCACTGCTTGCTGTGCCGGCGGGTCAGAACCCGTAGCGCTCCGGCTTGGACCTGCGCGACATGAACGCCGCGAGCGCCTCGGCGGGCGAGAGGTCGTGGTGCATCATCGCCACGACCGCCTCGGTGATGGGCATCTCGGCGCCTGTGCGGCGGGCCAGCTCCAGCACCGACTCCGAGGACTTCACGCCCTCGGCGGTCTGCGAGGTCTCGGCGACGACCTCCTCCAGCGTCATGCCGGAGCCGAGCTTCTCGCCGAAGGTCCGGTTGCGCGACAGCGGCGACCCGCAGGTGGCGACGAGATCGCCGAGCCCGGCCAGCCCGGCCAGCGTGTGCTCGTCGGCGCCCAGCGAGACCGCCAGGCGCACGGTCTCGGCCAGGCCGCGGGTGATCAGCGAGGCCTGGGCGTTGTCGCCGAAGCCCATCCCCACAGCGACGCCGACGGCCAGGGCGATGACGTTCTTGACGGCCCCGCCCAGCTCCACTCCGACCACGTCGGTGGCGGTGTAGGGCCGGAAGTACGCCGACTTGCAGATGTCCTGCAGCCGCACGGCGGTGGGCTCGTGGCGGCAGGCCATCACGGCGGTGGCGGGCTGGCGCTCGGCGATCTCCCGGGCCAGGTTGGGGCCCGATACGACCGCGACCCGGTCCGCGGGCACGCCCGACACCTCGGTGGCGACCTCGCTCATCCGGCGGCAGGTGCCCAGTTCGACGCCCTTCATCAGGCTGACGAGGACGGCCTCGCCGCTGATGTGCTCGCGCCATGCGGCGAGGTTGTCGCGCAGGGTCTGCGAGGGCACGGCGAGTACGACGAAGTCCGCCTCGGCAAGGGCCTTGGCCGCGTCGGCGGTGGCGGTCAAGGCGGGGTTCAGTGCCATGCCCGGGAAGTAGGCGGGGTTCTCGTGGCGCTGGTTGATCGCGTCGACGACCGCGGAGCGCCGCCCGTACACGACCACCTCGGCGGCGCCCGCGTCGGCGATCACGTTGGCGAACGCGGTCCCCCAGGAACCGCTGCCCATCACCGCGACCTTCGTCATGTGCTCCTCCCCCGTCGTCGTGCCCCGCCGCTCACCCGCGGGGCTTCCCCTCGCCGTCGGAGCCCTGCTCGCCGGCGCCGTCGGCGGCGGTCTGGGCCCGGTCTGCGTCGGCGTCGGCGTCGGCGGCCGGCGGAGCGTCGGCGGCGCCCGCCGCGCCGACCTCGGGGACGCCGGCGGAGGCTCCGGCGGCGTCCGGCGCTTCGGAGTCGCCGGAGGAGGCCTGGCGGACCTTCTTCATGTCGTAGGGCTCGGCGGGCGGAACCTCGCCGCGCACCTCCGCCTGCAGCTCGGTGATGCGCCGCATGATCTCGGCCGTGGCGTCGCGGAGCACAGTGGCCGTCATCGGCTTACCGCGGTAGGCCGAGAGGTCCACCGGCGGCCCGGCGACCATCTGCACACGCTTGCGCGGGAAGGGGCGCAGCTTGGCGGTGCCGTAGCGCAGCAGGTGCTGCTCACCCCAGTGCGCCAGCGGGACGACGGGCACACCGGTGCTCAGCGCGAGCCGGGCGACGCCGGTGCGCGCGGCCATCGGCCACAGGTCGGGGTCGCGGGTGCAGGTGCCCTCGGGATAGAAGATCACCGACGAGCCGTCGCGGGTGAGGGCGGTCTCGGCCTCCTGCAGCGCCTTGACGGCGTCGGTGCTGCCGCGCTTGACCGCGATCTGGCCGGTGCTGCGCGCCACCGCGCCGACCACGGGGATGCGGAAGACGCCCTCCTTGGCGGTGAAGGTGGGCCAGCGGCGCCCGCCGACGTAGAGGTAGTGCGAGATGGTCAGTGGATCGGCCATCGACAGGTGGTTGGCCGCGATGATCACGCCGCCCTCGCGCGGGACGTTCTCCTGCCCCTGCCACTCCGCCCTGGTGACGGCTCCCAGGATCGGGCGGACGATGGCGGCCACGACCGCCTTGACCCACCGCGATTCGCGTTGCTGTGCCACGGATCCTCCGATTCGACCTGCCTCGCCGCTTGCGCGCCGGCCCTTCCGCGTCGGCGACCCCGGCGGTGGCCGGCGGGCCGCCTGCGGCCGATCCAGTCTAGGCCGCCGGGAAGATCCCCCATGTCGCACCCGTTGCAACCGGCGAGCGGACAGGGCGCGGAACGGCCGCGCCCCGGCTCGGCGGGGCGGTGACCACGGCGCCGCGGCACCCGGGGCGCGGCCGAACGGGCGCCGTAGCCTTCTTCCGCGGCCCGGATAACCAGGGGCGCGGTGCGCCGATCAGCGAGTCGAGGAGGGACGATGCCGCCGCACGATCAGGACCGGCCCTGGTCGCTGGTGGTCCCGGTGAAGCGGCTGGAGCGCGCCAAGTCCCGGCTGTCGGGAGCAGAGGGACTGCCGCGCGCCGAGTTCGCGCTGGCGGTGGCCTGCGACACGGTGATGGCGGCCGTCGCCGCGGAGCGGGTGGGCGCGGTGTTCGCGGTCACCGAGGACGGGCGGGCCGCCGCGGCGCTGGAGGCGCTGGGGGCCCGCGTCGTGGGCGGCGAGCCGGGAACCGGCCTCAACCCCGCACTGGAGCACGGCGCCGCCGAAGCCGCGCGCGCACACCCGATGTGGGGCCGCTGCGCGCTGTCGGCAGACCTCCCGGCGCTGCGTCCGGGCGAACTGGACGACGTGCTCGCGCGGGCGCGGGACCACGGGCGCTCGTTCCTGGCCGACACGCCGGGGGTCGGCACCACGCTGTACGCCGCACGCGGGGGCGCCCGCTTCGCCCCGGCGTTCGAGGGCGGCTCGCGGCGCCGGCACCTGGCCGGCGGGGCCGCGGAACTGGACGGCTCGCACGCCCCGAGCGTGCGGCGCGACGTGGATACGGCGGCCGACCTGCGCGAGGCGGCCCGGCTGGGTCTGGGGCCGCATACGGCCAAGCTGCTGGCGCGCTTCGAGTGGTGAGGCGCGCTGCCGACCGTGTCGGCGGTGCGTGCGCGGGAGCGCGCCGCACGGGTAGGCGCGCATGAAGTACGCCCGGGCCCTCTCGGGGGACCCGGGCGCGCACTTCAGCCCTCGGCTTCGCCGGGGGTCACTTCTCGCCGTTCACCAGGGCCTTGAAGTCGGAGCCCGGGCGGAACTTCGGCACGTAGCTCGCCGGGACGTTGATAGTCGCCCCGGTAGCAGGGTTTCGGGCCTCACGAGCGGCCCGTTCGCCCCTCTCGAAGACGCCGAAGCCGGTCACGGCGACCTTTTCGCCAGAAGCGACGGCCGACTGGATGGTCTCCAGTACCGCGTTGACGGCTTCGGTGGCGGTCTTCTTGTCGCCCATACGGTCAGAGATCGCGTCGATCAGGTCACGCTTGTTCATTGGTTCCTCCGGTTCCCCCTTGCTCGCACGAAATTAGGGGACAGCATGCCCTGGACACAAACACAAACGCCCGTGAATTCAGCGTGTCGGAGGGTCTTCGACCTGCGGAGGGAGCTCACAGAGCGCCGAGTCGGTCTACTCGGAGGCCCGAGCGGGATCCCTTTTGACCCCTTCCGTGATGCCCAAAAGCCTACGTACGGCGGGAATCCGGGCATCCGGCGGCAGTGCGTCGGCGCGGCGATGCGCCTCCCGCAGCCGCCGCGCCAAATCAAGGTAAAATTCCAGGGATTCGCCGACTACCGGGTGACCGGAAGCCATGCGTGGCGCTGCTTCTCGAACGCGTCCACATCATCGGTGTGACGGAGAGTGAGTGCGATGTCGTCCAGGCCCTCCATCAGCCGCCAGCGGGTGTAGTCGTCGAGCTCGAACGGCTGGACGATGTCGGCCGCCCGCACCTCGCGCGCTTGGAGGTCGACCGTCACCTGCGTGGCGGGGTCGGCCTCCACGGCCGCCCACAGCCGCTCGATGGCGTCGTAGGGCAGCACGACCGCCAGCAGCCCGCCCTTGAGCGCGTTGCCGCGGAAGATGTCGCCGAAGCGCGGCGCCAGCACCGCCTTGAACCCGTAGTCCTGCAGCGCCCAGACCGCGTGCTCGCGTGAGGAGCCGGTGCCGAAGTCGGTGCCGGAGACGAGGACGCTGCCGTCCGCGTACTCGGGCTTGTTCAGCACGAACTCGGGGTCGTTGGCGCGCCATGCGGCGAACAGGCCGTCCTCGAATCCGGTGCGGGCGACCCGCTTGAGGTAGACGGCGGGGATGATCTGATCGGTGTCCACGTTGCTGTAGCGCAGCGGCACGGCGCTGCCGGTGTGAACGGTGAACTTCTCCATGTCGGTGTCAGCTCTTTCGTGCCTGTCGTGGGCGGTCGGCTACAGGTCGGCGGGTGAGGAGAGGGTGCCCCGCACCGCGGTCGCGGCGGCGACCAGCGGCGAGACAAGGTGGGTGCGGCCGCCCTTGCCCTGGCGCCCTTCGAAGTTGCGGTTGGACGTGGAGGCGCTGCGCTCGCCCGGCTTGAGCTGGTCGGGATTCATGCCCAGGCACATCGAGCAGCCGGCCTCGCGCCACTCGGCGCCCGCGGCGGTGAAGACCTCGCCGAGGCCCTCGGCGTTGGCCTGCTCCTTGACCCGCATGGATCCCGGTACGACCAGCATCCGCACGCCGTCGGCCACCCTGCGGCCCTTGATGATCTCCGCGGCGGCGCGCAGGTCCTCGATGCGCCCGTTGGTGCAGGAGCCCAGGAAGACGGTGTCGACCCGGACGTCGCGCAGCGGTGTGCCCGCGGCGAGGTCCATGTAGTCCAGGGCCTTCTCGGCGGCGGCGCGCTCGGCGGGGTCCTCGTAGCCCTCGGGGTCGGGCACCGCTCCGTCCAGCGGCGCGCCCTGGCCAGGGTTGGTCCCCCAGGTGACGAAGGGGCTGAGCTTCGCGGCGTCGAGGACGACCTCGCGGTCGAAGGAAGCTCCGTCGTCGGTGCGCAGGCTCCGCCAGTGCTCCACGGCGGCGTCCCAGTCGGCGCCCTGCGGTGCGTGCGGGCGGCCCTGGACGTAGTCGAAGGTCGTCTCGTCGGGGGCGATCATCCCCGCGCGGGCGCCCGCCTCGATGGACATGTTGCAGATCGTCATCCGGGCCTCCATGGACAGCTCCCGGATGGCCTGGCCGCGGTACTCGATGACGTAGCCCTGGCCGCCGCCGGTGCCGATCTCGGCGATGACGGTGAGGATGATGTCCTTGGCGGTGACGCCGGGGGGCAGCGAGCCCTCGACGGTGACGGCCATGGTCTTGAACGGCGCCATCGGCAGGGTCTGGGTGGCCAGCACGTGCTCGACCTGGCTGGTACCGATACCGAAGGCCAGCGCGCCGAAGGCGCCGTGGGTGCTGGTGTGGCTGTCGCCGCAGACCACGGTCATGCCCGGCTGGGTCAGGCCCAACTGCGGACCGACGACGTGCACGATCCCCTGGTCGAGGTCGCCCATCGGGAACAGGCGGACCCCGAAGTCCGACGCGTTCTTGCGCAGCGTGTCGATCTGGGTGCGCGACACCTTGTCGGCGATGGGACCGAGGATGTTCTCGGTCGGCACGTTGTGGTCCTCGGTCGCGATGGTCAGGTCCGGGCGGCGCACGGGACGGCCGGCCAGCCGGAGCCCTTCGAACGCCTGCGGGCTGGTGACCTCGTGCACGAGGTGCAGGTCGATGTAGAGCAGGTCGGGTTCTCCGTCGGCACGCCTGACGACGTGCTCCTCCCAGACCTTCTCGGCCATCGTGCGAGCCATGTGCGACGCCTCCTCGCGTCTCGTCACTTTCCGGACTTTCCAGGAGAGGTTTCTCTCGCCGCCGCGGCGGCCTCAGCGGAGCCGGCGGCCGCGTGCACCGCGCCGAGCGGCGGAACGCAGCACGTCGAGTGATTTGCATTCCAAATGGCGAGACGTCAATATCAAGCCATGGACAACTCTAGCTCATCCAGCGGCGTCGGTGTGCTCGACAAGACGATGTCGGTGCTCGACGCGCTGGAATCGGGGCCGGCGTCCCTGGCCCAGCTCGTGCGGATCACCGGCCTCGCCCGACCCACCGCCCACCGGCTGGCCGTCGCGCTGGAGCGCCACCGCATGGTCACCCGCGACAGCCAGGGCAGGTTCGTGCTGGGGCCGCGGCTGGGCGAGCTGTCCATCGCCACCGGCGAGGACCGGCTGCTGGCCGTCGCCTCGCCCGTGCTGGTGCAGCTGCGCGACCTCACCGGCGAGAGCGCCCAGCTCTACCGGCGCCAGGGGGACGTGCGCGTGTGCGTGGCCGCCGCCGAGCGCACCAGCGGCCTGCGCGACACCGTGCCGGTGGGCAGCGAACTGCCGATGGGAGCGGGGTCGGCCGCCCAGGTCCTGCTGGCCTGGGAGGACGGCGAGCGCATCCGCCGCGTCCTCGTCAACGCCAAGTTCACCGGCAACAGCCTGGCCCAAGTGCGCCGTCGGCGCTGGGCCCAGAGCGTAGGCGAGCGCGAGCAGGGCGTGGCCTCGGTGTCGGCGCCCGTCTCCGGGCCCGGTGGGCGCGTCATCGCCGCCGTGTCGGTCTCGGGGCCGCTGGAGCGCCTCACTCGCGCACCCGGGCGCCTGCACGCCCAGGCGGTCACCTCGGCCGCGGAGAAGATCAACGAGGCGCTGCACGGCCAGGACGCGCCGGGTCACTGAAGCGGGCGTCTCGCACGCGCAGCGCAATGCGGGCCGGGGCGGCCCTGATGCGCGGGCGCTCAGCCCCCAAGCGGGATCCGCAGGATGCGGTCGTCCTGCTCGGCGGGGGCACCGCGGGAGTCGCGGTTGCTGGTGGCGACCAGCAGGTCGCCGCCGCCGGGGACCGCGGTGACCGTGCGCAGCCTGCCGTATTCGCCCGCGAACAGGGCCTCCGGCTCGCCGACCGGGTCGTCGTCCCGCCCGGTCAGCGGCACCCGCCAGATCCGCTCGCCGCGCAGCGCGGCGACCCACAGGGAGTTGCCGGCGATCGCCGCGCCGCTGGGGGAGGCTTCGCCGGTGGTCCAGGTGACGACGGGGTCGGTGTAGTCGCCGGAGGCGTCCTCGCCGCCGGTGCCCTCGACCTCCGGCCACCCGTAGTTGCCGCCCGCCTCGATGACGTTGACCTCGTCGAAGCGGTCCTGGCCGAACTCCGTCGCGAAGAGGGTGCCGTCGGCGTCCCAGGCCAGGCCCTGGACGTTGCGGTGGCCGTAGCTGAAGACGAGGTTGCCGAAGGGGTTGCCGTCGGCGGGCTCGCCCTCGGCCGTCATGCGCAGGATCTTGCCGCCGAGGCTGTCGGTGTCCTGCGAGCGCGAGCCGTCGCCCGCGTCGCCGGTGGCGGCGTAGAGCAGGCCGTCGGGCCCGAACGCGATCCTGCCGCCGTTGTGGAATGCGGCGCTGGGGATGCCCTCGACCAGCACCTGGGAGTCGCCGAGGGAGGGCGGTCCGCCGCCGGAGCGGTCCAGGTCGAAGCGCGCGATGCGGTTGCCGGAGGCGGTGGTGAAGTAGGCGAAGAGCTCGTTCGGGCGCGGCTCGTCCGGCCGTACGGCGATGCCCAGCAGCCCTCCCTCGCCCTGCGCCCGCGCCGGCTCGACGGTGCCGACCTCGCTGATGCGCCCTTCGGGGCCCATCCGCACGATGCGGCCGGAGTCGCGCTCGGAGACCAGCGCTCCGCCGCCGGGCAGCGCCGCGACTCCCCAGGGGACCTCCAGGCCGGTCGCCACGACCTCGGGATCACCGGGCGGCACCAGCCGCGTGGCCGTTGCGGAGTCCGCCGCCCCGGGTGTCGGCGACCGCCCGGAGCCGCCGGCGTCGCCGCCCGGTCCGTCGTCGTCCGCGCCGCCGTCGGCACAGGCGCCGACGGCGAGCACGGCGGCGGCGACGCCGGCCCCGACGCGGCAGAGCCGCAGACGCACTCGGCTCGGGTCCTGGCGCGCATGCTCCATGCTCCCGTTACTGCCCGCTGCGCGCCGGGGCCGAACGTGGCGCGGCGGACGCGGAGGCGGGAGCACCCCGGAGCCGGTGGCCCCCGGACGCGGCGGGAGGTGCCCGCCCGCCCGCGCCGTCCCCTGAGGACCGTGCGGCGCCTCCGCCCGCACCGGGGCGGGCGGCCTCGGCGGCCGCCCCGGTCATCCGGCGCGGGACTCGGACCCGGCGGTGCCGGAGGGGTCGTCCGCCCGGACACGGGCGCGTGCGCGCCGCAGCGAGAGGCGGTCGAGGGCCCGCCGGGTATCGCGGTCGACGGGCCGGGTACCCAGTGCCCCGCCCAGTCCCGTGGTGGGGACGTTGACGTAGATCGCCTCGTAGCCGCGCGGGGGCTCCTCGCAGTCGCCCTCGGCGTCCGTGCCGCCGCTCTGCGGCAATCCGACCTCGTAAGTCTCGTGCCACAGACCCGCGGCGTCGCCGCCCTGGCGGTAGTAGCGGCGCCAGGCGGCACTGTGGGTTGCGTCGTGGGCGTAGCGCAGCAGCGCCTCGGTGGACTCCCAGTACTGGATGACGGTGACCCCGCGCACGCTCGGCAGCGTGCGCGAGTACAGCAGGCCGCGGCCGGGGTCGTCCGCGAGTTCGGCGTCCATCCGGCGGAACGCGCGGGCCACCCAGACCCAGCGGCGCGGCCGGAGCAGCGCGTTGACGCGGGCTCCCAGCAGGAAGACGGTCAGGCTGTCGCGGGGCTCGGCAGTGATGCGGACCGGCTTCTTCTCGGACATTCCTCACACCTTCGCTTCGGCAGCCGTGTCGGGCTCAAGGGGGCGGTAGATCGGGATTCCCGCGGCGTCGAGCTCCTCGCGCAGCGCGAAGTAGGCGTCCCCGAAGGGGTCCTCTCCGCGCAGGCCCATCAGGCCGCGGCGGACCGTGACGTCGTGCGGCGCGAGGTCTGCGGCGCGGCTGTAGTGGCGGTCGGCGGCGGCGGTCTCTCCGCGCCGGTGCAGTTCGACGGCGATGCGCGCGTGGGCGCGGGCGCGCCTGCCCTCGGCGGTGGGCTCCCGGAACCCGGGGGCGCGGCCGCCGCCGGCAAGGCCCGCGTCCCCCTCGTGCACCCAGCGGCGCAGTGCGCGCAGGGACGCCTCGGAGCTGAGGCCGTTCATCGACCGGAACAGGTCGGTGGCGACCTGGGTGTCCTGCGGTCGCGCGATGTCGCCGCGCTCGTCGATCCACACCGCGGTGGGGACGTTGACGACGTCGTACAGGGCGGCCACCTCGCCCTCGGTGTCGATCAGGGCGGAGTGGGAGGGCGCGGCCTCGGCGATCCAGGGAAGGGCGTCCTCGGCGCTGCGGTCCATCGCGACGCTGACGACGGTCAGGCCGTGCGGGGACAGCTCGCGGTGCCGCTCCTCCCAGGCGGGCAGGTCGTAGCGGCAGCCGCACCAGGACGCCCACATCACCAGGGCCACCTTGCGGCCCCGGAGGTCGCTGAGGCGGTGGAGCGCCCCGTCGGCGCCGCGCAGCTCGAAGTCGGGAGCCGCGCCGCCGCGCGGACCGGTGCCGGGGACCGCGGCCAGCAGCGCATGCTCGTGGTCGGCGACCGCGAGGCCGCCCTGAAGCTCGGCGAACGCGCCGACGTCGATCCGCCCGGCGTGCTCGATACCGGCGACGGCCGAGGCGGGGATGCAGGCGTCGCCGCGGCACCAGCCGTAGGAGCGGCGCTCCCAGCCGAGCACGGGCGCATCCAGGGGCGCGAGCAGGCGGCGCTCGCCGGCTGCGGGCGGGCCCGCCGACTCGGGATCGGCGTCCAGCACGCCCGCGCCCTGCTCGGTAAGGACCGTGTATCGCATACCGCCTCCTGTCCGTTCGCAGCATATTGGATAGTGTGACTCTCTAATATTGGAGAGTAGTACTATCCAATCGAGCAGGCAAGCGGGAGCGGGGACCAGGAGGGGGAGCGGATGCGGATCTCGGAGCTGAGCAGGCGCAGCGGTGTACCCGTGGCGACGATCAAGTACTACCTGCGGGAGAACCTGCTACCCAGGGGCGAGGCGGTTTCGGCGACCCAGTCGGACTACACCGGGGACCACCTCGCGCGACTGCGGCTGGTGCGCGCGCTGGTGGAGGTGGCCGAGGTCCCGCTGAGCCGGATCCACGCCGTACTGGCCGCGGTCGACGACCCCGGACGGGAGCTGCACACGCTCCTCGGCGCCGCCCAGTACGCCGTGACACCGCAGTTCGAGACTCCGGCCGACGACCCGGTGTGGCAGCGCGCCGAACACCGCACCGATGAACTGCTGGCGGAGCTGGACTGGAGGGTCGACGCGGCCTCCCCCGCGCGCGGCGGCCTCGTCCGCGCGGTGGCGACCCTGGACCGGCTGGGCTCGTGCCCGGCACCGGAGATGCTGCACGGCTACGCCCAGGCCGCGCACCGGGCGGCAGAATGGGACGTCTCCCGCATCGACCCCGACGCCGGGCGCGCGGACACCGTGCAGGCGGTTGTGGTGACGTCGGCGCTGATGGGCCAAGTCCTGACGGCGCTGCGCCTGCTGGCCCAGGAGGACGAGTCGGCCCGCAGGTTCGGCTAGAGCGGCCGAGGCCACAACCCCGTTGATCTTGTAGCCATCGCAAACGGAAATCGCTTTCCTTCACGATGGCTACAAGATCAACGGGTTCGGCCCGAGTGGGAGGACGGTTGTACCCCTGAGCGGATTCGAACCGCCGTTACCGCCTTGAGAGGGCGGCGTCCTAGGCCACTAGACGACAGGGGCGCCAGCGCGGGACGAAGCCCCGCGGATGCGGACGAATCGTCCGCCGTTCGCAGTAAAAAAGCCCCCGCAAAGCGGGAGCTCCTCCCTCTGCGTACCCCCGAGCGGATTCGAACCGCCGTTACCGCCTTGAGAGGGCGGCGTCCTAGGCCACTAGACGACGGGGGCCTGGATCGCGTTCTACAAGAGGACCGAACCTCGGTCCGTCACGACTTCCGCATTCGCGGACGCCATGGCTGGGGTACCAGGACTCGAACCTAGACTAACTGAACCAGAATCAGTCGTGCTGCCGATTACACCATACCCCAGTGCTTTCGGCGGGCGGGTCCGTTCACCGGCCCCGCTCCCCCTCGGCGCAGGCAATACTCTAGCGGACTTCGGGAGTGCTCGCGAACCGGTTGCAGAGCGGGCCTCGGACGCGATCGGACTCGCCGGGGAGACCGGCGGCGGTCCGGACCCGCGCCGGATCCGGTGCGGGCCCCGCGGACCTGCGCCGCGCACCGCGCGGGCCCGTGCGACCGGCCGCCCCGACCGGGCCGCGGCCTACTCGACCGCCGCGGTGCCCTCGGCGGTGCTGGCGGGCGCGGCGTCGGCGCCCGCCGGCGCCGCGCCCGCCTCCTCCGCCCGCAGACGCTCCTGCGCCGCCTCGATGCGCAGCAGCGTGCGCTCGCGACCGAGCAGCTCCAGCGACTCGAACAGGGGAAGGCCCACAGTGCGCCCGGTGACCGCGACCCGCACGGGAGCCTGCGCCTTGCCGAGCTTGAGGCCCAGGCCCTCTCCGGCCGCCTCCAGTTCGGCGCGCAGCGCCTCGGGCTCCCAGGAGAGCGCGGGATCGGCCAGCCGCTCGCGCGCCGCGGCCAGCATGGGCCCGCCGGTCTCCGGCTTCATCGCCTTGGACCAGCTCTTGGGGTCGTCGACGGGCTCGTCGAGGAACAGGAAGTCGACGTTGGCCACGATCTCGCTGAGCACCGCCACCCGGCTCTGCGCCAGCGGCGCAACCGCGCGGAAGACGTCGTCGTCGTAGTTCTCCTCCGGCCACGGCGCGACCTCAGGCGACAACCACGGGCGACAGCGCTCCACGAAGTCGTCGGCCTCCAGCGCGCGGATGTACTCGCCGTTGAAGGCGCGCAGCTTCTTCTCGTCGAAGAACGCGCTGGAGCTGTTCACATCGGAGATGCGGAACAACGGCGCCATCTCTGACCACGGCATGATCTCCCGATCGCCGCCGGGCGCCCAGCCCAGCAGCATCAGGTAGTTGACCATGGCTTCGGGCAGGAAGCCCTCCTCCTGGTAGGTCTCCAGAGCGACCTTGTCGCGCCGCTTGGACAGCTTCTGCCGCTTCTCGTTCACGATCACCGGCAGGTGCGCCCAGCTCGGCGGCGCCTGGCCCAGCGCCTCCCACAGCAACTGCTGCTTGGGGGTGTTGGACAGGTGCTCCTCGCCGCGGATCACCGTATTGACGCCCATCTCGACGTCGTCGACGACGTTGGCCAGCACGAACAGCGGCGAGCCGTCGGCGCGGGCGACGACGAAGTCCTCGATGGAGGTGTGCTCGAACTCCACTCGGCCGCGGATCCGGTCCTCCACCACGGTCGGCCCGCCCTCGGGCACCCGGAACCGCAGCGCCCTTCCCGGACCGGGCTCCAGACCGCGGTCGCGGCAGAAGCCGTCGTAGCCGAGGTTGGGGTTGTCGCGCCGCTCCTGCACCTGCTCCCGCGTGCAGTCGCAGTAGTAGGCGCGACCCTCGTCGTAGAGGCGCTCGGCGGTCTCGCGGTGCTTCTCGGCGTAGTCCGACTGGAAGTAGGGGCCTTCGAAGTGCGGGTCGGACTCGCCGATGCCCAGCCAGGCCAGCGCCTGGATGATTCCCTCGGTCCACTCCGGCTTGTTGCGCGCGGCATCGGTGTCCTCGATGCGCAGCACGAACCTGCCCTCGTCCTGCTGCCGGGCCAGCGCCCAGTTGTACAGCGCAGAGCGCGCGCCGCCGACATGGAACATGCCGGTCGGCGACGGCGCGAAGCGCACGCGAATCGGATTCTCAGTCACGCGGTCAAGCCTATCGGCGAGGCGGGGGGCGGCTCGCGCGGCGCAGCGGGCCCCGGCGGCCGCCGAACGGGGCGGGCGACCGTGTCGGCGGCGGTGAAGCGGCCCGCGGCGCCTGCGCGCTCGCCGCCGCGCCCTTCACGGGCATCAGAGGAACGCGACGTCGAAGCGCTCGCCCGGCCAGTCCGCGTCGATCAGCGGGCGGCAGGAGATTTCCCGCGTCAGCAATTTGTAGATGAATTCGTCGGGTTCCATCCGGTACACGAAGTACTCGAGGTAGTCGGTGACCACGATCCGCGTATCCGGTTCGGCGTTCTCCCAGAAGATGCGCCACCCGGAATCACAGGCCGCCTCGGCCCACAACTGCATGCGGTCGTGGTCGACGTGCTCGTCGCCCCTTCTTTCGCCGAGTTTCATGGCGTAGCCGGCGTCGATGTCGACGCGCTTGTCCGTCCCGGCGAGACGCGCGTCGCGGCTGCGCTCGTAGTGCAACACACCCTCGGGAGGCAGGACGGTCAGCACTCCGTCGACGGCGAATCCACCGAGTTCCCCGACCAGCGCGCTGTACCCCGCGGGGTACCCGCCAACGGGCGGCGTGCGCGGCTCGCGGTCCCGGACGGGGGCGCCCCTCCCTTCTACATCCAGAAGGGAGACGATCCCTTTGACATAATCCACCGATCCACCCAAATCCGTTTCGTGAAGTGAGCGCCCTTGAGGACCCCGCCCACCCCTGGCGCGAATGCCGCGCGTGTGGACGGCTCGCGAATCCGCGGCGCCGGTCGTCGGGGGATTCGGGGAAGCTACCCCGGGCGCGCCTACCTGAACAAACCCACAAATCAGACAAAGAGGCGGAAACCACACGGAGCTTCGGAGTCGCGTCACACCTCGCGCGGCTGTGTGCTCGGCGGATTCCGGTGGTGCGCATTCTGCGGGACGGCGGCCGGCGGCCCGGCGGGTGTGCGGGGCCCGGGCGAGTCTGGGCGCCGGCTGAGAGCCCGTGTGCCGACCGGCCGTCCCGGGAGGCCTCGGCGGCGCCGGAGACCTCCGGTGGCCCAACGGTCAGTCGCGGGTGATGACGCGGTTGGTCAGCTCGCCGATGCGTTCGACCGCGACCGTCATCTCGGAACCGACCTCGACCGGCCCGACCCCCGCCGGGGTTCCGGTCAGCAGGACGTCGCCGGGCAGCAGCGTCATGAAGGAGCTGACGTAGGAGATCACGGCGGGGATGTCGTGGATGAACTGCGAGGTGCGCCCGTCCTGGCGGACCTCGCCGTCGACGGTGGTGGTCACCCGCAGGTCGGAGGCCTCCTCGACGGTCAGGCCCGTCTCGATCCAGGGGCCGATCGGGCAGAAGGAGTCGAATCCCTTGCCGCGCGTCCACTGCTTGTCGGACTTCTGCAGGTCGCGCGCCGTCACGTCGTTGGCGACGGTGTAGCCGAAGACGACCTCCTTGGCGCGTTCGCGCGGGACCTCGCGGCAGGGGCGGGAGACGACCACGGCGAGCTCGCCCTCGAAGTCCACGCGCTGGGAGATCGGGGGGTGGAACACGGGGTCGCCGGGGCCGGTGACCGCGGTCGAGGGCTTGAGGAAGACCACCGGCTCCTCGGTGCTCTCGCCGGTGATGTCGCTCATCTCGGCGACGTGGTCGGCGTAGTTCTTCCCGATGCACACGACCTTGCTGGGCAGCACCGGCGACAGCAGCCGCACGTCCTCGATCTTGGCGCGCTCGCCGGTGAGCTGGATCTGACCCATCAGCGGGTGCCCGCTGATCCGCGACACGTACTCCTGGCCGCCGTCCTCGTCGGTGTCGATCAAGCCGTACCCGACATCGTCTCCCACGGAGAATCTCGCGATGCGCACGTCTGCTGCCTGCCTGTTCTCGCCGGTTGAAGCGTCTCGTCGTCCGAGCACCAGCCTACCCAGGCCCGGTGCCGCGGAGCGGCGGCCCGCAGACCGGTGAATTGCGGGCGGCACGCGCTTTTCGGACACAACGGACGAGGCGTGAATTCCCCGCCGTTTCTGCGATGCTGGGACCGATCCCGGAGGCGTTTCGCGCCTGCGGTCGTCCCGCACGGGCCCAGGCACCGCCTCGGCCCCGACGTCGAGCCGCAGAAAGGCCGCCGCTTGTCGCATCCCTCGCCGCGCCCGTACCGCCGCGGCCCGCACCGCCGGCGGCGCTACGGCCTCGAACTCCTGCTGGGACTGATCGTCCTCGCCGCCGGCACCGGCCTGCTCGTCCTCGACCAGCGCGCCCCGGAGCTGACCGGAGAGGAGGCCGGCGGGGTCGGCACCGCCGGACCGGGACGCGACGGCGGCTCCGCCTCGGCCTCCGCCGAGGCGCCGCAGGCAGACGGGAGCCCCGGCACCGGCGGCGGTGGCCGGGGAGACGGCGGCACCCCTGGGGACGGGCGGCGGAACCGGCCCTCCGGCGAGCCGTCGGCGGACTCGGCTCCGCCGACGCCCCAAGGCGAGGGCTCTGCCGAGCTGCCCGCGGTGATGGAGTCGGTCGAGGACGAGGTCAAAAAGGCCGACGGAGAGCTGGAGGTCGTCCCCGGCAAGAGCGAGCCTGCGGGCGAAGGGCCGCGCATGCGCTACATCGTCGAGTTCGAGAAGGGCCTGCCGGGCGAGGCGGCCGACTTCGCCACCGCCGTCGAGCAGATCCTCGCCGACGGACGCAGCTGGCGTGGCGAGGACGGCGTGTCCATGCAGCGCGTGGACGGGGGCGACGCGGACTTCCGGGTGGCCCTCGCCGCGCCGCAGACCGTCGACCGGATGTGCGCGCCGCTACAGACGATGGGCCGCGTGTCCTGCACCAACGGCGGCAGAGCCATCATCAACCAGAACCGGTGGGTCTCGGGCGTCGAACACTTCGACGGCGATCTGCGCACCTACAGGATCTACGTGATCAACCACGAGGTCGGCCACGCGCTGGGCCGCGGGCACGTCTCCTGCCCGGGTAAGGGGGAGCCCGCGCCGGTCATGCAGCAGCAGACGTTCGGCCTGCAGGGCTGCGAGCCCAACGGGTGGGTGCAGGACTGATCACGCCAGGACGGACCGGGCCCCTGCGCGCGGAGGGTGCAGACGCCCCCTTCCCCCGCACGGATCCCGCGTCCGGACTTCAGGCCGCGGAGGCCGGCTCCTGCGGGTAGCCCTGGCGCAGCAGGCCGTAGGCCATCGCGTCCTTCAGGGCGATCCAGGAGGCGTCGATGACGTTCTCGCCCACGCCGACGGTCGTCCACTCGCCGCGGCCGTCGCCGAACGTCACCAGGATGCGCGTGACGGCGCCCGTGCCGGAGTTGCCCTCCAGGATGCGCACCTTGTAGTCGGTCAGCTCCAGGCCCGCCAGGGCCGTATAGACGCCCTCCATCGCGCTGCGCAGCGCACGGTCGAGCGCGTTGACCGGGCCGTTGCCCTCGGCGGTGGCGATCACCCGCTCGCCCTTGACCTGGAGCTTGACGGTGGCCTCGCTGGCCGCCGCACCCGGGCTCCCTCCCGCGCCGCGCCGCTCGGCGATCACGCGCCAGGACTCGGTGTCGAAGTAGCGCACCGGGCTGCCCAGCTCTTCACGCACCAGCAGCTCCAGCGACGCGTCGGCCGCCTCGAAGCTGTAGCCGCTCAGTTCCAGGTCCTTGACCCGGTCGACGAGGCGGCCCAGCAGCTCGCGGTCGCCGGACAGGTCGAAGCCCAACTCCTTGGCCTTCAGCTCGATGGAGGCGCGCCCGGCCATGTCCGAGACCAGCATCCGCATGTCGTTGCCCACGAGCACCGGGTCGATGTGCTGGTAGAGGTCGGGGTCGACCTTGATCGCCGAGGCGTGCAGCCCGGCCTTGTGCGCGAACGCGGAGACCCCCACGTAGGGCTGGTGGGTGGCGGGCGAGATGTTCACGATCTCGGCGACCGCCTGGGAGACGCGGGTCATTCGGGGCAGGCAGCCTTCGGGGAGCACGTCGCGGCCCTGCTTGAGCGCGAGCGCGCCCACCACCGTGAACAGGTTGGCGTTGCCCACCCGCTCGCCGTAGCCGTTGGCGGTGCACTGCACGTGGGTGGCGCCGGCGTCGACGGCGGCCAGCGTGTTGGCGACGGCGCAGCCGGTGTCGTCCTGAGCGTGGATGCCCAGTCGCGCGCCGGTGGCGGCGGCGACCTCGCCGACGATGCGGGTGACGTCGGCGGGCAGCATGCCCCCGTTGGTGTCGCAGAGCACGACGACGTCGGCGCCGGCGTCGGCGGCGGCGCGCACGACGCCGAGCGCGTATCCGGGGTCGTGGACGTAGCCGTCGAAAAAGTGCTCGCAGTCGAGGAAGACGCGCCGGCCGTGCTCGTGCAGGTGGGCGACGGTGTCCGCGATCATCGCGAGGTTCTCCTCGCCGGTGGTGCGCAGGGCGCGCTCGACGTGGCGGACGTCGCTCTTGGCCACCAGGGTGACGACCGGGGCACCCGAGTCGCGCAGCGCGGCGACCTGCGGGTCGTCGGCCGCCCGCACACCCGCCCGGCGGGTCGCGCCGAAGGCGCTGAGCTGCGCGTGCTCCAGCGTGAGCTCCCGCGCGGCGCGCTGGAAGAACTCGGTGTCCTTGGGGCTCGCCCCCGGCCAGCCGCCCTCGATGAAGCGCACGCCGAACTCGTCGAGGAGCTTGGCGACGGAGAGCTTGTCGGCCACGGTCAGGTTGACGCCCTCGCGCTGCGCCCCGTCGCGCAGTGTCGTGTCGAAGACGTGGAAACTGTCGTCAGGCATGGGTGCGGACTCCCGGATGTGAGCTGTCGTTGTCGCGGCCCCGCCGGCAACAAAAAAGACCCCTCGTGGACACGAGAGGTCAGCGCGCTGGCGAGGTCCGTTTTCAGCCAGCGCGCCTCACGATAATGATCACCTGAGACGGCACGTACATCAGTGTGCCACACGAGCGCGCCGCGGTCCGAATAATCGACCTTCCATCTCGGATGCCGAGACGCGCCGCGTCGCGGCACTCCCGCGGCTGCCGCGGTGAATCCGGTGCGAAACCGCGGCAGCCGCAGGCTCGGCGGTGCTCAGTCGAAGGTGCGCACCCAGCCGTGGGAGTCGGAGCGGGTGCCGTACTGCAGAGCGACCAGCTCCTCGCGCAGCCCCATGGTGACGGGTCCGGCACCGCCGTCGCCGATGAGGAACTCGCCGTCCGCGCCCTTGACGTGGCCGACCGGGGTGATCACCGCCGCCGTGCCGCACGCGAAGACCTCGGTGAGCTCGCCGCTCTGGGCGGCCCGGCGCCACTCGCCGGTGGAGATGGCGCCCTCCTCCGTGGGGAAGCCGAGCTCGGGTGCCAGGGTCAGCAGCGAGTCGCGGGTGATGCCGGGCAGCAGGGTGCCGGTCAGTGCGGGGGTGAGCAACCGGGCTTCGTCGCCCGACCCGAAGACGAAGAACAGGTTCATCCCGCCCATCTCCTCGACCCAGCGGTGCTCCTTGGCGTCGAGCCAGACGACCTGGTCGCACCCCTGCCGCACCGCCTGGGACTGGGCGACGAAGCTGGAGGCGTAGTTGCCCGCGAACTTCGCCTCGCCGGTGCCGCCCGGCGCCGCCCGGGTGTAGTCCTCGCTCAGCCACACGGTGACCGGCTTGATCCCGCCGGAGAAGTAGGGACCTGACGGCGAGGCGATGAGCACGAACCGGTAGCTGCGCGAGGGGTGGTTGACCCCCAGTCCGACGTCGGTGGCGAACATGAAGGGACGCAGGTACAGGCTGCTGTTGGGCTGGGTCGGGATCCACTCGGAATCGTGGCGCAACAGGGTCTCGATGGCGCCGAGGAACAGCTCCTCGGGAAGCTCGGGCATGGCCATGCGCCGCGCGCTGCGATTGAGCCGCGCGGCGTTGGCCTCGGGCCGGAAGCAGGCGACCTCGCCCTCCGGGTGGCGGTAGGCCTTCAGGCCCTCGAATATCTCCTGGGCGTAGTGCAGGGCCGCCGTCGCCGGGTCGAGCGTCAGCGGACCGTAGGGCTGCAGGCGGGGCTCGTACCAGCCCTTGCCCTCCGTGTAGTCGATGGTGACCATGTGATCGGTGAACACGGTCCCGAACCCCGGATCGTCCAGCAGCTGCGCGCGCTCCTGCGGGGTCTTCCGCTGAGCCGAGAGCTGGACGTCGAACGTCAACCCGCTTGTGGTGGTGCTGGTGTTCATGGGTGTCAGGTCCTCTCCGTACATCGGGGCGGCAGCACTGCCGCCCCTTCGGTTCCAGTGTGACGGAAACGACGCACCCGCGGCCATAGGCCTCCACAGGCCGCGGACCAGCCGCGTCCGGCGCCGGCGGGCGCGGACGGGGAGGCCGGGGACAGCGGCGGGAACAGCGCAACGGGCGCGCCGACTGATCGGCACGCCCGTTGCAGGCGGTTCCTCGGGGCCTCCGGGGCCCCGGCCGTGCCGATCGACGAATCAGCAGGGCCGGGGCGCGGCGCGCTCAGCCCTGCCCGGCTACTCGCTTGGCGATCTCGTCGCCGATGGCGGAGGTGGTGCGCTCGCCGGCGCCGAACTCGGCGCGCGCACGCAGGTCCGCGGACACGGCCCGCTCGACCCTGCTCGCGGCGGCGTCCAGGCCGAGGTGGTCGAGCATGATCGCCGTCGACAGCAGGGTGGCGGTGGGGTCGGCCTTGCCCTGGCCGGCGATGTCGGGAGCCGACCCGTGCACGGGTTCGAACATGCTCGGGAAGTCGTTCTCGGGATTGATGTTGCCGCTGGCGGCCAACCCGATCCCGCCGGCGACGGCGGCGCCGAGGTCGGTGATGATGTCGCCGAACAGGTTGTCGGTGACCACGACGTCGAAGCGCTGCGGCTGGGACACGAAGAACATGGCGGCGGCGTCGACGTGCGAGTAGTCGACCGAGACCTCGGGGAACTCCGCGCCGACCTCGCGCACGACCCGCTGCCACAGTTCGCCGGCGAAGGTCAGCACGTTGTCCTTGTGCACCAGGGTGAGCTGCTTGCGCGGGCGCTGGGCGGCCTTGGCGAAGGCGTAGCGCACCACGCGCTCCACTCCCAGGCGGGTGTTCACGCTGTCCTGGGTGGCGATCTCGCCGGGCGTGCCCTTGCGCAGGACGCCGCCCATGCCGGCGTAGGGGCCCTCGGTGCCCTCGCGCACGACGAGGATGTCCATGTCCTCGGGGCGCACTCCCGCCAGGGGGGTGCCCACACCGGGGTAGAGGCGGACCGGGCGCAGGTTGACGTAGTGCGAGAACGCGAAGCGCAGCCGCAGCAGCAGGCCGCGCTCAAGCACGCCGCTGGGCACGCCGGGGTCCCCCACGGCCCCCAGCAGGATGGCGTCGTGGCCGCGCAGCTCCTGCTCGACCGAGTCCGGGAGCGTCTCGCCGGTCGCGTGCCACCGGCGCGCGCCGAGCTCGTACTCGGTGGTCTGGAAGGAGATGTCGTGCTCGGAAGCGGCGGCGTCGAGGACCTTGAGTCCCTCGGCCACCACCTCGGGGCCGATCCCGTCTCCGGGGATGACGGCCAACTTCACGGTCCGCGCAGCCATTAGCAGCCCAGCCTCTACTCAGCTATCGGTGTTTCGCATCCGGTCTCGGCGCGGGCGCCCGTCGTCCGCGCGGACCGGCGCCGCTCACATGCTGAGACCGGGAAAACGGTCAGTGAGACAAGACTAGCGCCCCACGGCGCCTCCGTTGTCGCGGCGGTCCAGCGCGACCTGGACTGCTTCGGTCGCCTCGTCGGTCTCGGCGGGTGCGGAGGTGGTGTCGTACACGGCGGTCCTTCCGATTCCGGCGCAGCCCGTGCGGGCGGCGCGGCGGTTCCTGGATGCGGCGTGGGACCGGGCGGGTTCGCGTGCGCCGCCGGTCAAGGCGGGGCCCGCGGTGCGGCGGGGTCGCTGGAATCGGGTGGAGCGGCGCCGGCCCGGACCGGTGACCGGCCGCGCCTGCGAGGGCGCGGGCGGCGGGCGCGCATGTCCCAGGCGAGGATGGTGCCGGGCGGCCGCGGACCCCGGTGTATCGGGCGGGCCGTGCGCGAGGCGTGGCAGCGCCGCCAGTGGGCGCCACCGTCCGCCGATCTTCTTGGACGACAGACTATCGGACGTCCGAATAAACCACCAGTCCCGGCCTCTCTGGAGCAGCCGGTGCCGAACACGCTGAGGGCCGTCCGCGGCGTGCGCGGACGGCCCTCAGGGCATGTGCGGCACCCGGGACGGGCGCCGCGGAGGCTGCCGGTGCTCCGGCTAGTCCTCCAGGTCGACCTGGCGGGTCTGGGAGGCGGCGATCTCGGCGGAGATCTCCTCCAGAGTGGGGTCGGGGATCGCGGAGTCGACGGTCAGCGTGATCAGCGCCGTGCCGCCCTCGGTGTCCCGGCTGACCTGCATGCCGGCGATATTGATCCCGGCCTCGCCCAGCAGCGCGCCGACCTTGCCCACGATGCCGGGGCGGTCGTGGTAGGAGAGGAACGCCATGTGCGCGCTGACGGCGATCTCCATGCTGTAGCCGTTGATCTCCACCAGCTTCTCGTGGTGGCGAGGGCCCGACAGGGTGCCCGAGACCGACACGCGCTGGCCGTCGGGCAGCATGCCGCGCACGGTGATCAGGTTGCGCCAGTCGGAGTGGTCGTCGCTGGTGACCAGATTCACCTCGACGCCGCGCTCCTTGGCGAGCAGCGGCGCGTTGACGAAGGTCACCGCCTCCTCGACGACGTCGCCGAAGACGCCCTTGAGCGCCGCCAGTTCCAGCACCTTGACGTCGTAGGCGGCGATCTCGCCCCGCACCTCGATGTCGATCCGGTCGGCCACGCCCCGGGCCAGCGCGGTGAAGATCCGGCCGAGCTTCTCGGTCAGCGGCAGCCCCGGCTTGACGTCCTCGGCGACCGCGCCGCCCTGCACGTTGACCGCGTCGGGTACGAACTCGCCGGACAGGGCCAGCTTGACCGAGCGAGCGACCTGCGTGCCGGCCTTCTCCTGGGCCTCCTCGGTGCTGGCGCCCAGGTGGGGGGCCACGACGACGCTCTCGAACTCGAACAGAGGGCTGTCGGTGCAGGGCTCGGAGGCCCACACGTCGATGCCCGCTCCGGCGACGCGCCCTTCCTTGAGGGCGCGGTAGAGCGCGGCCTCGTCGAGGATGCCGCCGCGTGCTGCGTTGATGACGCGTACGCTCGGCTTCACCTTGGACAGCGCGTCGTCGCCGATGAGGCCGAGGGTGTCCTTGTTCTTGGGCAGGTGGATGCTGATGTAGTCGCTGCGCCGCAGCAGCTCGTCGAGGCTCACCATCTCGACGCCGATCTGGGCGGCGCGCGCGGGCTGCACGTACGGGTCGTAGGCGATGATCTGGGTGCCGAAGGCCGCGAGCCGCTGGGCGACGAGCTGGCCGATGCGCCCCAGTCCGACGATGCCCACGGTCTTGTCGTAGAGCTCGACCCCGGTGTACTTGGAGCGCTTCCACTCGCCGTTGATCAGCGCATTGTGGGCGGGCGCGGTGTTGCGGGAGGTGGCCAGCAGCAGGTTGATGGCCTGCTCGGCGGCGCTGATGATATTGGATGTGGGGGCGTTGACGACGAGGACGCCTGCCTTGGTCGCCGCGTCGACGTCGACGTTGTCCAGCCCCACCCCGGCGCGCGCCACGACCTTGAGCCGGGGGGCGGCGGCCAGCGCCTCGGCGTCGACCTTGGTCGCGCTGCGGACGATCAGGGCGTCGACGTCGGCGAGGGCGGGCAGCAGCTCGGAGCGGTCCGCGCCGTTGGCATGGCGTACCTCGAAGTCGCCTTCCAGCAGTGCGAGACCGGCAGGGGAGAGTTCTTCCGCGACGAGAACGGAGGGCTTAGGCACAGCTTGCTTCCTTATTCGGGTTGCGGCGTGGCCGCGTGTTCGCGGCTGGTCCTTTCCCACATCGGTGGGGCTCGTTCGGTTGTGACGGCCACGAAAAGTCTAGTGCGCAGGTGGGTTTCGCTCGGGGCTGGGGGGCCCACAACACCGAGCGGCAACGCTGTGGCCAGGGAATACGCACCCCTCCCCCGCTCGGTTGGAGGCCCGCAGCGCTCGCGGAGCGCCCGGACCGGGCCACCCGGATCCGCGCCGCGAAGGCCCGACCCACCGGACGCACGCCGGCCGCCCCGCGCCGGGCCCGCCCGTGCAGGGCGGGGGCGCGGGGCGGCCGGTGAAGCCGTCGCGCTACGGAGCGCCGGACCTCAGCCCTGCAGCCAGCTCATCAGCGGGCGCAGCTCGGCCCCCACCTTCTCGATCGGCTCGCCCTGCTCGGCCTCGCGGCGCTTGAGGAAGTTGGGCCGGCCGGCGTCGAACTCGGCGACCATCTCGCGGGCGTAGGTGCCGTCCTGGATCTCCGAGAGCACGCGGCGCATCTCCTCGCGGGTCTGCTCGGTGACGATGCGCGGGCCGCGGGTGTAGCCGCCGTACTCGGCGTTGTCGGAGACCGACCAGTTCATCTTGGAGATGCCGCCCTCGTACATGAGGTCGACGATCAGCTTGACCTCGTGCAGGCACTCGAAGTAGGCGACCTCGGGCTGGTAGCCGGCCTCGGTCAGCGTGGAGAACCCGGCCTTGATCAGCTCGGACAGGCCGCCGCAGAGCACGGTCTGCTCGCCGAAGAGGTCGGTCTCGGTCTCCTCGGTGAAGGTGGTCTTCAGCGCGCCCGCGCGGGTGCCGCCGATGCCCTTGGCGTAGGACAGGGCGAGCTCCCAGGCCGAGCCGGAGGCGTCCTGCTCCACCGCCACCAGCACCGGCACGCCGCGCCCCTCCTCGAACTGGCGGCGGACCAGGTGGCCCGGCCCCTTGGGAGCGATCATCGCGACGTCGACGTCGGCCGGGGGCTGGACCAGGCCGTAGCGGATGCTGAAGCCGTGGCCGAAGACCAGGGTGTCGCCGCTGTCGAGGTTGGGCGCGATCTCCTCGTTGTAGAGGTCGCGGTGGATGTGGTCGGGCACCAGCACCACGATGAGGTCGGCCTCCCGGGCGGCCTCGGCGGGGGTGGTCACGCGCAGCCCGGCCTCCTCGGCCTTCTGCCGGCTCTTGGAGCCCTCGGCCAGGCCGATGCGCACGTCCACACCGGAGTCCCGCAGCGACAGCGCGTGCGCGTGCCCCTGGCTGCCGTAACCGATCACGGCGACGGTGCGCCCCTGGACGATGCTGAGGTCAGCGGCGTCGTCGTAGTACATCTCTGCTGCCACTTCGGCCTACTCCTTGCGTGTGTGAAAAGCGTGTCGTTGCGGATCGGGCTGGCCGCCGCGCCAAGGGCCGCGCGGCGTGGCGGAACGTCCTTCCGGCCGGCCGCGCCTTGTGGGCGCGGACCGGCCGGGGCTCACGCGCTGCGCTCTACCGCGCGCAGTGAGCGGTCGGTGATGGACCGGGGGCCGCGGCCCAGCGCGACCAGGCCCGACTTCACCAGTTCCTTGATGCCGAATGGTTCGAGGTTGCGCACCAGCGCGTCGAGCTTCTCGGGCTTTCCGGTCGCCTCGACCACCACGACGTCGGGTCCGACGTCGACGATGTTGGCGCGGAACAGCTCGGCCGTCTGGATGACGGCGGCGCGACTGCCGGTGTCGGCCTTGACCTTGGCCAGCAGGAGCTCCCTGCGGACCGAGGCGTCGTTGTCCATCTCGACGATCTTGATGACGTTGACCAGCTTGTTGAGCTGCTTGGTCACCTGCTCCAAGGGGTGGCGGTCGCAGTTGACCACGATCGTCATGCGGGACAGGCCCTCGTATTCGGTGGTGCTGACGCTGAGCGAGTGGATGTTGAACCCGCGCCGCGAGAACAGAGCCGACGTCCGGGCGAGGATGCCGGGGGTGTCTTCCACGAGGACGGAAAGGGTGTGCTGGCTCATTGTGACGTCGTCGCCTCTTTCGTGAACCCGGTGGTGGTCCTCTAGTCCTCGTCGTCCCAGTCGGGCGCCATGTCACGCGCGTACTGGATGTTGTCGTTGCTGATGCCGGGCCCGACCATCGGCCAGACCATGGCGTCGTGGTTGACGGAGAAGTCCACGACCACCGGCGCGTCGTCGATCGCCATCGCCTTCTCGATGGTGGCGTCGATGTCCTCATCGCGTTCGCAGCGCAGCCCGACACAACCGTACGCCTCCGCCAGGCGCGGGAAGTCGGGCACGCGGACCTTGGCGTCGCGCGGTGCGGTCTGCAGGTCGGTGTTGGAGTAGCGCCCCTCGTAGAAGAGGGTCTGCCACTGGCGGACCATGCCGAGGTTGCCGTTGTTGACGACCGCGACCTTGATCGGGATACCTTCGATCGCGGCGGTGGCCAGCTCCTGGTTGGTCATCTGGAAGCAGCCGTCGCCGTCGACGGCCCACACCGTGCGGGAGGGGTCGCCCACCTTGGCGCCGAGCGCGGCGGGCACGGAGAAGCCCATGGTGCCCAGGCCGCCGGAGTTGATGAAGGTCCCCGGCTTCTCGTAGCCGATGAACTGCGCGGCCCACATCTGGTGCTGGCCGACGCCGGCGACGTAGGCGGCTTCGGGTCCGACGATCTCGCCCAGACGCTGGATGACCTTCTGCGGCGCCAGGGTGCCGTCGTCGGCGTCCTCGTAGCCGGTCGGGTAGACGTCGCGGAGCCGGTCCAGCTGGGCCCACCAGGCGGCGTAGTCGCCCTGGCGGCCGGCCGCCTGGTCGTTGCGCACCGCCACGACGAGGTCGGCGATGACCTCGCGGCAGTCGCCGACGATCGGCACGTCGGCGTGGCGGTTCTTGGAGATCTCGGCCGGGTCGATGTCGGCGTGGACGATCTTCGCGTCGGGGGCGAAACTGTCGAGGCGCCCGGTGACGCGGTCGTCGAAGCGGGCGCCCAGCGCCACGATCAGGTCGGCCTTCTGCAGCGACCCGACCGCCGCGACCGTGCCGTGCATGCCGGGCATGCCCAGGTTCTGCCGGTGGCTGTCGGGGAAGACGCCGCGGGCCATGAGCGTGGTGGTCACCGGGACCCCGGTCAGCTCGGCAAGGACGCGCAGCTCCTGGTGGGCGCCCGAGCGCAGCACGCCGCCGCCGACGTAGAAGACGGGCCGGCGCGCCTCGGCGATCATCCGGGCGGCCTCGCGGACCTGTTTGCCGTGCGGCTTGGTGACGGGCCGGTAGCCGGGCATGTCCAGGCGCTGGGGCCACGCGAACTCGGTGGCGGCCTGCAGCGCGTCCTTGGCGATGTCGACGAGGACGGGGCCGGGGCGCCCGGAGGAGGCGATGTGGAAGGCCTCGGCGATGGTGCGTGGGATGTCCTCGGCGTTCTTGACGAGGTAGTTGTGCTTGGTGATGGGCATGGTGATGCCGCAGATGTCGGCTTCCTGGAAACCGTCGGTGCCGATCAGCGGGGTGGCCACCTGCCCGGTGATGGCGACCATGGGCACCGAGTCCATGTGGGCGTCGGTGAGGGGGGTCACGAGGTTGGTCGCGCCGGGGCCGCTGGTGGCCATGCAGACACCGGGGCGGCCGGTGGCGTAGGCGTAGCCCTCGGCGGCGTGGCCCGCTCCCTGCTCATGGCGCATCAGGATGTGCCGCACGTTCGCCGAGTCGTAGAGGGGATCGTACGCGGGGAGGATCGCCCCGCCGGGGATCCCGAAAACCACGTCGACACCGGCATGCTCCAGTGACCTGATGAGCGATTGCGCTCCGGTCATCTGCTCGGTCATCACAAGATCCTTCGGAGAGGGCTCGTCGTCGGGAGGTGCTTGAGCAACAAAAAACCCCCCACCGCAGGTGCGGTTGGAGGGAGCGCGCAGCGAGAGACCCGGTCAGCTGGCTGCGCGCCGACCAAGTACGAGAATGAGGAAGTTGCTCTGCACGGTGACAACAATGGCCGAGCGGGCGCGAGCCCGTCAACTGGAACGCGCATTTGTCTCATTGACTGAGACGCGAGGATCAGAATCCGAGTGCGACGCAGGTCACAGTACCGGCCGTGCGAAGCCGAAATCCAGCGGGAATCCCATGAAACGACTCGATATGCGCCGACTTCGGGCTTTCCTCATCGTTCCTCGGCGGTTCGGCACGCAGCGCCGCCGTTTGCGGCGGCGCGGGCGCACAGGAGGGGCGGGCCGGCGCGCCCGCCCGGCCCCGCACGGGGGCGGGCGGGCCGAGCGCGGGAGCCCCCCGTGCGCGGCCCGGCCGCCCCGCGTCTACAGCGGTATCCCGGCTTCGCCGCCTACGAGCGCTTCCACGCCCGCGGCCACCATGGGCCGGGCCACCAGGAAGCCCTGGCCGTACCCGCAACCCATCGAGCGCAGCTGCTCCAGCTGCTCGCTGCGCTCGATGCCCTCGGCCACCACCTGCACGCCCAGGTCCTGACCGAGCCGGATGATGGTGTGGGTCAGCAGGGTCACGGTGCCGTCCGTGCCCAGGTCGCGGATGAACGACGGGTCGATCTTGATGGTGTCCACCCGCAGTTCGCGCAGGTGTGCCAGCGACGCGTAGCCCATGCCGAAGTCGTCGATGGCCAGGCGCACGCCCAGCCGCCGCAGCTGGGCCAGCCGCTCCACCGCCTCGCCCTGGTTCTCCAGCAGGACGTCCTCGTCGACCTCCATGGTCAGCACTTCGGCGGACAGCCCGCTGTCCGCCAGCACGCCGGCCACCGTCTCGACGAACCGGGGCGCCAGGATCTGCTTGACCGACAGGTTCACCGACAGCGCGATGTCCCAATCCGAGGCGCGCCAGATCGCGACCTTCTCGCAGGCCTCGCGAAGGATCCACTCCCCCAGCGGGATGATCAGCCCCGACTCCTCGGCCGGACCGATGAATCCCTCCGGCAGCACCCGTTCGTCGCCGTGCTGCCAGCGCACCAGGGCCTCGACCGCGGTGACCTGGGAGCTCTCCAGGTCGACGACCGGCTGGTACTCCAGCACGAACTCGCCGTTGGCCAGCGCCTGGCGGAGCTCGGTCTGCAGCTCCAGCCGGCCGACCACCTTGGCGTGCATGTGTGCAGCGTAGATCTCCAGCCTGCCGCCGCCGCCCATCTCTTTCGCGCGCGCCATAGCCATGTCGGCGTTGCGCAGCAGCTCGCCGCTCTCCATGCCCGTCTCGGCGAAGGCCAGCCCGGCGCTGGCCGAGAGCACGACCTCGCGGTCGGCCACCTGGAACGGCACGGCGCTGATGGCCCGCACGAGCCGCTCGGCCAGGTCGACCACCTGCTGGGCGTTCGCGCTCTGCTCGATCAGCACGGCGAACTCGTCGCCGCCCCAGCGCGCCAGCGTGAACCCGGAGTCGGTGGTGCCGCGCAGCCGCCGCCCGGCCTGCGCGAGGAGGTAGTCGCCGAAGGTGTGCCCGGCGGAGTCGTTGACCGCGGTGAAGCCGTCCAGGTCCAGGAAGATCGCGGCGATCTCGCCGCTCGCCTGGCCGCGCTCCCGGCGCACCAGCACCTCGCGCGCGCGCTCCTCCAGGTAGGCGCGGTTGGGCAGGCCGGTGATCCCGTCGTGGAACGTCAGGTGGTTGACCTGCTCCTCAAGGGCCACCTGGGCGCTGACGTCGCGGGCGGTGACCAGCAGCCGGTCGGGCTCGCCCGGCTGCTCGTACAGCGAGGCGGTGGACTCGGTGTGGCGCCAGGTGCCGTCGGCGGCGCGCACACGCAGCCGCAGGTGGATGCCCTCGCCGCCGCTGCGGTCGAACCGCGCCATCGCCTGTCGGACCCGCAGCATGTCCTCGGGGTGCACGATCGCGGTGACGGGTTCGGTGAGCAGGTCGTCGAGCCGGTAGCCGAACGCTTCGGCCGCCCCCGGGCTCACGTAGAAGATGCGCGCGTCGAAGTCGAGGATGAGGATGACGTCGCCGCTGTTCTTGGCGAGTTCGTGGAAGTGCTGCTCGCGGGTGTGGACCATCCGCGACAGCGTCGCGTTCTCCTCCAGCAGCCCGCTCATCCGCACCAGCAGCACGATCACCGCCGAGCCGGCCGCCAGCGGCAGTACCGGCGCGACGCCCTCGACCCGCAGCCCGGCGAGGGTGAGCACCACCGCGGCGACGAACAGCGCGCCGCAGGCGGCGATCTCGGGGGCGAAGCGGTAGAGCCCGCGGCCGGTGATCCTGCGAGGGCGGGTGCCCGCCCGGTCGCGGATCAGCCACGGCAGGCTGCCCAGCAGGGCGAATCCCAGAAAGCGCACCGGGTACTCGATCCCGCCCGCGGGCAGCGCCCCGGTCAGCCGGGTGACCGCGCCGATGAGGTCGGCACCGCAGATGATCACGAACGCCCCGATGGCCAGCAGTACACCGCGGCGCGTGCTGTGCGGCGAGGTGAACACCAGCGGGGCCAGCAGGCACAGCACGACGATGTCGGCGACCGGGTAGACCAGCGCGAACGCGAGGAACCCGCCGTCTTCGCCCAGCGCGCGGTAGAGGGGCGCGAACAGCACCAGCCACACCATGGAGAACAGGGCCGCCGCACACACGTAGCTGTCGGTCACGTGCCGCATGACCGGCCGGAACCCCCGCGGCAGCGGGGCGAAGCGGGTGAACCCGAGCACCAGCAGCGGCAGCGCCACCAGTGAGAACAGGTCGCCGAAGCTCAGTGAGACCGCGGCGTTGGTGCTGATCAGGCCGGTCACGGCGTAGACCAGGGCGCCGGCGCTCCAGGCGAGCGCGGCGAAACCGAGCAGGCGCAGCGCCCCGGCGCCGTCGGCGCCCTCGGCGTTGGCCTCGCCGTCCGCGGCGGTGGCGGCGCGGCGGCGGGAGGCGTAGAGCAGTGACGCCGCGGCGGCCGCCGCGGCGACGGCGGGCGGCCACGACCCCAGCGTCGCGGTCAGGGTGGTCTCGCCGACACCGACGAGCGAGCCCAGCGCGTAGACGAGCGCGAGGGCGACGATGGCTCCGAGCCAGATGCGCGAATCGGCCTTCATCGCGACGCTTCCGAACGTGCGCCGAAGGCCGGGTGGGCGAAGGTTCCCACCGAGGCGACCGTGATCATCACTGGTAGGGCGCGTCCTCTGCGGCCTCCGAGCCGCAGCGAAGGCACCCGCCTCCTTCCGGAATGCGTGCCCCGTACGGATCGTGCGGGCCGGTGCGGCCCTGCGGGGCGGTTCTGGGGGATGGCCGGGAGCTGTGCGCCGCGGGCTGCGGCACGCTCGCCCCGGTCCGGGGCCGCGCACCGCGCGAAGCCGCAGCGCGTGCCCCCGCTGTCTGCCGCCGGCCCCCCGGTCCGCGCACGGCCGGCCCCGGGGCTCCGCGGGCCGGGTGAGCCGGGTTCCCGATCGCCGGTGCGGCGGGCGAAGCGGTCAACGAAGGGGTCCTCCTCCCGCACGACCGGCGCGCGGCGGTCGGGTCGCCCCTGAGGGGCGCGGCCGCGGCGTCGGGACCGCGCCCCGGCTGTTCCGGGGCGTCGACGGCGGGCACCGGCTCTGCGGCCGGTCACCCGCGGCACCTGCTCCGCACGGTGGAGCGGTTCGGGGGCGCCGCCGGGCAGCCGGATCGCGTGGACGCTTGGCACCGGTTCCCGCCTGATCAGGCTAGTCACCCAAGGTCACGCTGAGATAGAGATGCAGCAGAGACACGGCGACGGAGTGGTCACCCTGGGTGATATCGCCACGGCGGCGCCTTCCGTACCGCGTACCGCAATGAGACTCCCCCTGTGCAACGACTCCCCCGTTCCCCGCCGCGGCCGCCCAAGGCCGGGCGGCGCCCCCGCGCCGCGTGTACCGACCCGCACGGCGCGGCTCAGCCTGCTCTACACCGGGCGCGCCGCTGCGGTCTCGTCGCGCCGGACGCTATCGCGCCCCCGATGCGGACGCGACTCGGGCGCGGCGGAGTCCGGCACTCCGGCCGGACGGCCCCCGGCCGTCCGGCCCCCGCGCGGGCTCACTGGGAGCCGAGGCGCTCCAGGATCAGCTCCCGCGCCCGGCCGGCGTCGGCCTGACCGCGGGTGGCTTTCATCACCGCGCCGACGAGGGCGCCGGCGGCGGCCACCTTCCCTCCGCGGACCTTGTCGGCGGCGTCGGGGTTGTCGGCGATGGCCTGGTCGACGGCCGCACCGAGCGCGGAGTCGTCGCTGACGACCTTCAGACCGCGCTCCTCGACCACCTCGTCGGGGCCTCCCTCGCCGGCCAGCACACCATCGACGACCTGGCGGGCCAGCTTGTTGGTGAGCGTGCCCTCCGAGACCAGCGCGATCACGCGGGCCACCTGCTCGGGGGTGACCGCCAGCGCGGCCAGCTCCACTTCGGACTCGGTGGCGCGGCGCGACAGCTCGTTGAGCCACCACTTGCGGGCGTCGTCGGGGGCGGAGCCGGCCTCGACCGTGGCGGCGACGAGGTCGATCGCCTCGGCGTTGACGAGGTCGCGCAGCTCCTCGTCGGAGAGGCTCCATTCGGCCTTGATGCGGGCGCGCATGGCGGCGGGCAGCTCGGGCAGGCCGGCGCGCAGCCGCTCGACCCACTCGGCGCCGGGTGCGACGGGGACGAGATCGGGGTCGGGGAAGTAGCGGTAGTCCTGGGCCTCCTCCTTGCTGCGGCCCGAGACGGAGCTGCCGGTGTTCTCCTGGAAGTGCCGGGTCTCCTGGACGACGCGCCCTCCGGCTCCGAGCACGCCGGCCTGCCGCTCGATCTCCGAGCGCACCGCGCGCTCCACCGAGCGCAGGGAATTGACGTTCTTGGTCTCGCTGCGGGTGCCCCACTCGTCGGCACCGCGCGGCATCAGCGAGACGTTGACGTCGCAGCGCAGGGATCCCTCCTCCATGCGCACGTCGGAGATTGCCAGGGAGCGCACCAGGTCGCGCAGCTCGGTGACGTAGGCGCGGGCCGCCTGCGGCGCGAGGTCGCCGGTGTGCTCGATCGGCTTGGTCACGATCTCCAGCAGCGGGATTCCGGCGCGGTTGTAGTCGACGATGGAGTACTCAGCGCCGTGGATGCGTCCGGTGGCGCCGCCGACGTGGGCGGTCTTTCCGGTGTCCTCCTCCATGTGCACCCGCTCGATCTCCACCCGGATCTCGCGCGGCCCCTCGGGCGTGTCGACGGTGACGTCAAGGTAGCCGTCGGTGCACAGCGGCTCGTCGTACTGGGAGATCTGGTAGTTCTTCGGCATGTCGGGGTAGTAGTAATTCTTCCGCGCGAAGCGGCACCACGACGCCACCGAGCAGTTCAGCGCCAGGCCCAGCCGGATCGCGCTCTCCACGGCGGTCTCGTTGACCACGGGCAGCGAGCCGGGCAGCGCCAGGCACACCGGGCAGACCTGGGTGTTGGGGTCGGCGCCGAAGGCCGTGGCGCAGGAGCAGAACATCTTCGAGTCCGTGCCCAGTTCGACGTGGGTCTCCAGCCCGAGCACCGGCTCATAGGAGCGCATGGCGTCGTCGAATGCCACGGGGGCCGGACCGGCACCGCTCGTGGCAGGGCTACTCGTTACCGCGCCAACCATCGCCGCAACCCGTTTCCTTATCCGAAGTCCGTATCCGAAGCGCCCCCGCTCCCCGCTGCGCGGCCTGCGGCGGGGCCGTCCTGCAACCCGCCGTCGCGGCCCCGAGGGGCGGAACCGGCGAGGTGGGCCGCGCCCCGCTGGTCAGCGTGGGTCGCGGGCCGCCCATCGCAGCCTACCGATGCCCGGCCCGAGGCGGGGACGGCGCCTGCGGCCTTCGGCCGGGGCGGCTACTCGGCAGACCCGGTATGTCACAGCATGCACACGATTCGACGTCACCTCGTCGCGGACGAGCCTCCGGTGGCGACCGCGAGGTTAACCTGATGCTCCTGAGCAGGAGCGTCGCGCTTTCCAGCGCACTCCGCCCGCCCGCGCCCGCCCTCGGTCCAGCACCGGCCCGCCCGCACCTCGGGGAGGCAAGCGACCCATGCCCGGACTCATGCGGCGATGGCTCGCGGCGGCCGCCGCGGCGCTCGCCTTCGCCGGGGGCTCGGCCGTCCCGGCCTCGGCCGAGAACCTCTCGCGCGTCGCTCCCGAGGCGGAGCAGGGCGCCACGATCCGGCTGGCGGGCGGCGGCGCCGCCGAGACCGCGCTGTACCGGATGATGACGGGCGACGACGCCGGATTCGCGGCGTACTGCGCCGACATCAGCACCAGCGTCGACCCGCAGGCGGCCTACGCCGAAGCCGGGTGGGGGGCCGGCGCCGCGCCGAAGGCCGCCCCCACCGCACCCGGCGCCGTGAGCTGGATCACCGCGCACTCCTACCCGAACGTCGGGCTGGAGCGGCTGCGGGAGGCCAGCGGTGTACCCGAGGCGAGCCGGGCGCAGGCGATCGCCGCCACCCAGGCGGCGGTCTGGCACCACACCAACGGCGTGGCGCTGGAGCGGGAGCGGCGCGGGGATTCCGGGCGGCTTCCCCCGACGGTGCGGCTCTACGACTACCTGGTGGAGGGTGCCCGCCGGGAGGGCGGCTCCGGTCCGGGGGCGACGCTGGAGCTGACCCCCGACCGCGTGGAAGGCGCTGACCCGGACGAGGCGATCGGCCCGCTGACCGTCCACACCAGCTCCCCGGGCCCGGTGCGGGTCTGGGTGAGCGGAACGCGGGAGGGGCGGCTCACCGGTGCCGACGGCGAGCCGGTGGAGCAGGTCGCCGACGGCGACGAGTTCTTCCTGCAGCTGCCCCCGGAGACGCCGACGGGGGTGGCGACCGTCTACGCCGAGGTGACCGACGCACGGGTGCGTCCCGGTCGGCTGTTCATGGGCAAGGACGGGGTGCAGACACAGCCACTTGTGGTGGCCGAAACGGCCGTGACCGGCGCGACCGCGGCGGTGAAGGTCGACTGGACGGGCGGGGCCCCGCCCCCCGGGGCCCCGCTGCCGCCCGCGCCCTCGGCGCCCGGATCAGCCGGTGCGGAGGCCGGCGCCGCGGCGGCTCCGTCGCCGTCCTCTCCGGCCCTCCCGACGGCGGCACCGAGCGCGACCTACGGAGAGGTCGTCGTCGCCGAGGACCGCCGCCCCGACGACGATCTGGCGCGCACCGGCACTTGGCTGGGCGGCCTCCTCGCCCTCGGGCTGTCGCTCGCGGCCATCGGCGGCGCCGTGCTGTACCTGACCCGGCACCGCCGCTCGATGTGATGCGTGTCGTCGTTTCAGGAGTGACTCCAGTTGACACAGTGGCCGCTTGCGGCCAGATGTTCTGCTGTCGAGAGTGACCGGATCCCCATGATCCGGCGGTTTCCCGGAGTACCGGGCATCCGCAGCGGGGGACGAACACACAGCTCGGGTGCGGTTTGCACCCGCATGAGGAACCTATCCACCCCCAAGGTTCCGGATAACGGACAGCACAGAACAGAACCCATAAATTCAGTGAAGACGGTTGGAAGCCCGGAACCGGGTCGCTAGGATCTGGCGGTGCGGTAGACGAGAAATCGCCGTCGCGGCCCCCCGCTACCGTCCTCGGCGATCCGAGCCCACGCCCGCGGGGCGTCTGATCCACCTCGGCCGAACACCGCACCAGCAGCCGGCGTTCCCACACGCCCCTGGTCGGCCGAATTGCCGTTCGCACCCGAAACAGCGAACACTGCACTGTCCGGTTTCCCCTATTCTCACCGGGACACGATTTGAGCGTAACGAGTCACCCCCTGCCCGCCACGCGCCGCAGCCGCGCGGTCACCAAGGTCGCCGCCACCGCTGCGGCCGCCACCCTGGCCCTCGGCCTCGCTGCCGCCCCAGCCGCCGCCGAAGGCGCGACGGGCGAGTACGTCGGCAACGCCGAGACGGGCCACAAGGTCCACACGACCGACGGCAAGACGGTCGGCACCACGCTGTTCAACCTCAAGCTCGACGACGGCACGGTCCTGCGGACCTACTGCATCGACTTCGAGACCAACATCCGCGGCGGCGCCGCCTACGAAGAGGACGCCTGGGAGAACTACCCGGGCAAGGGCGACTTCTCCTCTCCCGCCAAGGTCCACTGGGTGCTGCAGCACAGCTACCCGAAGGTCGACGTGGCCGCGCTGGCCGAGGCCAGCGGCGCCGCCGGGCTGGACCGGAAGGACGCCCTGAGCGGGACCCAGGCCGCCATCTGGCACTTCAGCAACGGCATCAAGCTCGGCGGCAACAACGACGCCGAGACCAAGAAGCTCTACGACTACCTGGTCGACAACGCCGTCGAGGAGCCGCAGAGCCAGGAGCCCGACACCTCGCTGAGCATCACCCCGGCCTCGGCCGAGGGCAAGGCCGGCGAGACCATCGGCGAGTTCCTGCTGGAGACCAGCGCCGACAGTGTGCCCGTGAAGCTCTCCGGCCCCGAGGGTGCGAAGCTGGTCGACCTCGGCAGCGGCGAGGAGATCGGCGGCGACGTCGCCAACGGCACGAAGTTCGGCGTGGCGATCCCCGAGGACGCCGCCGCCGGCGAAGCCGGTGTCTCCGCCTCCATCTCCACCCAGCTGCACATGGGCCGCCTGTTCAAGGGCGTCGACAAGGACAAGCCGACCCAGACGCTGATCGCCGCGGAGTCCCAGGAGATCTCCACCGATGCCGGCGCCAAGGTCAGCTGGACCGAGGGCACCGCGCCCTCGCCGAGCCCGACGCCCAGCGACACGCCCAGCGAGACCCCGGGTGAAACCCCGAGCCCCTCGCCGAGCGAGACGCCGGACACCAAGCCCACCCCGAGCGAGAGCCCGGAGGCTCCGGCCGAGGACGATGACGACGAAGGCGGTCTTCCGGTCACCGGTGCCGCTCTGGGCGGCCTGGTCGCCGCCGCCGTCGCCGCTCTGGGTGCCGGTGCCGCGGTCATGTACCTGAGCCGCAAGCGCCGCAGCAGCTCGTCCATCAGCTAGCACCGCTAGCACCGGCGAGCACCGGACAGCGGGAGCGCCCGTCGCCGCGATCGAGCGGTGGCGGGCGCTTTCGCGCGCACGGGCCCTCCGCACCGCCGCCCGGGCAGGGTCAAGGGCGCGAAGCCGCCGTGCGGCGCCGCACCGGCCGGTCCCGCGCGAAGCCGCCGTACGGCGTCGCACCGGCCGGGAGTGCGCCCTGCCCCGCACGCAGCGAAGGGCGCCCGGATCCCGTCGGGACCGGGCGCCCTTCGCGCTGCGGTTCGCGTGAGCGCTAGACCGCGTAGGCGTTCTCCGACAGGAGCGGGCCGCCTCGGCGTTCGGCGAGCGCGGCCTCGACCGCCGCGCCCACCCGGTAGGTGCGGTCGTCGGCCAGCGCCGGCGCCATGATCTGCAGGCCCACCGGCAGACCGTCCTCCGGTGCCAGGCCGCACGGCACCGACAGCGCCGCGTTGCCCGCCAGGTTCGACGGGATGGTGCACAGGTCGGCCAGGTACATCGACATCGGGTCGCCGGTGCGCTCGCCGATGGGGAAGGCCGTGGTCGGCGTCGTGGGCGAGACCAGCACGTCGACGTTCTCGAAGGCGGCGTCGAAATCCCGCTTGATCAGCGTCCGCACCTGCTGCGCCGAGCCGTAGTAGGCGTCGTAGTAGCCGCTGGAGAGCGCGTAGGTACCCAGGATGATGCGCCGCTTGACCTCGGGGCCGAATCCCTCGGCGCGGGTCAGCGACATGACCTCCTCGGCGCTGCGGCTGCCGTCGTCGCCCACGCGCAGCCCGTAGCGCATGGCGTCGAAGCGGGCCAGGTTCGACGAGCACTCGCTGGGCGCGATCAGATAGTAGGCGGCCAGCGCAGCGTCGAAGCTCGGGCAGGAGACCTCGACCACCTTGGCGCCCAGGGACTCCAGCAGCTCCACGGATTCCTGGAAGCGCTGCTGCACGCCCGCCTGGTAGCCCTCGCCGCCGAGTTCGCGGACTACGCCGACACGCAGGCCGGCCACGTCGGCGCGGCGCGCCGCCTCGACCACCGGCGGCACCGGCGCGTCCACCGAGGTGGAGTCGCGCGGGTCGTGGCCGGAGAACGCCTCGTGCAGCAGCGCGGCGTCGAGCACGTTGCGCGCGATGGGGCCCGGGGTGTCCAGGGAGGAGGCGAAGGCGATCAGCCCGTAGCGGGACGAGCCGCCGTAGGTGGGCTTGGCGCCGACCAGGCCGCACACCGCCGCCGGCTGGCGGATGGAGCCGCCGGTGTCGGTGCCGGTGGCCAGCGGCGCCTCGAACGCGGCCACGGCCGCCGAGGAGCCGCCCGAAGAACCTCCGGGGATGCGGTCGAGGTCCCAGGGGTTGCGGGTTGCGCCGAAGGCGGAGTTCTCCGTCGAGGAGCCCATGGCGAACTCGTCCATGTTGGTCTTGCCCAGGATCACCGTGCCCGCCCGGCGCAGCCGCGCGGTGACCGTGGCGTCGTAGGGCGGCCGCCAGTCGGCGAGGATCTTGGACGCGGCGGTGGTGGGCATGTCCTCGGTGGTGAAGACGTCCTTGTGGGCCACCGGGACGCCGGCCAGCGGTCCGGGGTCCTCGCCGGCCGCGATGCGCTCGTCGACGGCGCGGGCCTGGGCCAGCGCGGTCTCGCGGTCGAGGTGCAGGTAGGCGTGGACGTCGCCCTCGACCTCGGCGATGCGGTCCAGGTAGGCGCCCGCGGCCTCGACCGAGGTGGTCTCCTTGGCGCGGACCTTCTCGCCCAGCTCCGCGGCGCTGAGCCGCAGCAGGTCCGTGGCGCTCACTGTTCCTCCCCCAGGATCTGCGGGACGCGGAAGCGCTGGTCCTCCACCGCGGGCGCGCCCGCCAGCGCCTGGTCGGGCGTCAGCCCGGGGACGGACTCGTCGGGGCGGTAGACGTTGGTCAGCGGCAGGGCGTGCGAGGTCGGCGGGATGTCGCCGCGGGCGACCTCCTGCACCTTGGCCACAGCCGAGATGATCTCGTCGAGCTGGGCGGCGAGCTGGTCCAGCTCGTCCTCGTGCAGCGCCAGCCGCGACAACCGGGCGAGGTGAGCGACCTCATCGCGGGTGATGGCGGACATGTAGGCAACCGTTTCTTCTGCGGAATCGGACAGCTCAATCCTATTGCCGCACAAGCGGGGGCGGGCGCGCTCGTCCACAGGGCGGCGCCGGGCGGCGGGTCAGGCGGAGCGGCTGTGCTCCTCGCTGGCGCCGCGGCCCCTGTAGCCGGCCGGCGGCTGCTGGCCGCCGTACTCGACCAGCCAGGGGACGACGTCCGCGGCCTGCAGCGGGGCGGCGAAGTAGCGGCCCTGGGCGGCGTAGCAGCCCATCGAGCGCATGTCGGCGGCCACGCCCTCGGACTCGACGCCTTCGGCCACGGCGCGCATGCCCAGCGTGCCAACCAGGTCCACCGCCGACTGCACGATCAGGTGGCCGTCGGGATCGGCGAGGCTTCGCCGGACGAAGGACTCGTCGATCTTGATCTCCTCCACGGGCAGGCCGTTGAGCCGCGCGAGGGTGAAGTAGCCGGTACCGAAGTCGTCCAGGGCCAGCGAGACCCCCAGGTCGGCCAGCGCCAGCATGGTGGGCGTGATCGCGTCGGCCTCGGCGACCATGACCCGCTCGCTGATCTCCAGACGCAGGGCTTGGGGGACGACGCCGTGCCGGCGCAGCGCCGCGGCGAGGATGTCGGGCAGAGTGGGGTCGAGCAGCTCGCGCGCGGAGAGGTTGACCGCCACGGGCAGCCGGACGCCCGCATCCCACCAGCGGGCGATCTGGGGGAGGGTTCGCTCGAGGACCTCGTGGGTGAAGCTGCGCATCAGGTAGGACTGCTCGACCAGCGGGACGAAGTCCTCGGGCGGCAGCACGCCGCGCTGGGGGTGGCGCCAGCGCACCAGCGCCTCGAGCCCGACGGCGCGGTGGTCGGCCAGGCCGACCTTCGGCTGGTAGTACATCAGCAGCTCGTCGTCGACCAGGGCGCGGCGCAGCTCGCCGAAGAGGCTGAGGCGGGCGGTGGAGTTGCGGTCCTTGTCGGGCTCGTAGAGCTCCACACCGGTCCGGCGCTCCTTGGCCACGTACATCGCGACGTCGGCGCGCTGCATGAGCAGCTCGAAGTCGGGGGCGTGGTTGGGGTAGAGCGCGATGCCCACGCTGGCCTCCAGGTCGAAGTCCATGCCGTCCAGGCGCGTGGGCTCGGCCAGGGAGACGCGCAGCCGGGCGGCGACCTCGCGCGCTGAGGCGGCGTCGCGCACCTGCGGCAGCAGCACCGCGAACTCGTCGCCGCCCAGGCGGGCGACCAGGTCGCCGGGGCGCACGCTGTGGGTCAGCCGCCGAGCCACGGTCTGCAGCAGGCGGTCGCCGGTCGGGTGTCCCAGCGTGTCGTTGACCTCCTTGAAGCGGTCGAGGTCGAGCAGCAGCAGGCCCACGCGGCTCTTGCGCTGCTGGGCCTCGGCCAGCGCCTCCTGGGTGCGCAGGATGAGCAGCTTGCGGTTGGCCAGCCCGGTCAGCTCGTCGTGGTTGGCCTGGTGCTCGCGCTTCACCGAAAGCGTGGCGCTGCTGTAGAGGGCGGCCAGCGGGAAGAAGAAGAGCGGCACGAGCCAGATCTCGTGGGTCATGGCCACCGAGACCAGCGGCGCGAGACTGAGCAGGACGCCGTGCACGAACAGGCGCTGGCCGATGTCCTTGCGCAGGGTCGCGACCAGCGGCGCGCGCTCGTGGATCGCGACGGCGGAGTCGACCAGCACCACGTTGCAGCCGAAGTAGACCGCGCCGGCGAGGGCGAGCACCGCGAGGTCGGGGCCCGCCACCGAGTGGGGAGGCGCGGAGGCGCGGTTCAGCAGCAGGGCAAGCACCAGGTCGGCGGCCCCGAAGCTGAGGATGTACTGGGCGATGTTGAAGACGACGCGGTGCGGGGAGTGCCCGCGGGCGATCCCGGCGATGACCGACGCCACGGCCTGCACGAGCCCGGCGACGGGCAGGCCGAGGGAGATCAGCAGCGCGAAGGAGAACGGGAGGGAGGTGGGGGCGCCCTGGTCGGGCGACGTCCGGGGCGAGGCGATGGGGCGCAGCTCACCGATGATCACCATGCACAGCATCAGCCAGACCAGCGGCATGGCGCCCAGCTGCTGCAGTCGTTCGAGCCCGTAGAAGTAGAGCGCGACGCCCAGCACCGCACCGCCCGCGACCGTGACGCCGGCGAGGTAGAGCCACAGCGGCGTCCCGGTCCGGGGGCCGATGTCCCGGGTGCTGGTGGGATCCAACATAGACGTCCTCAGGGGGATTCACGGTGCCCGGCGCCGAACGTGCTCCCCCCGCGGCGCCGGGGCTACGAAGCCTGTCACGTTTTCCCGTTCCAGTCCCCCCATGACCGGTCCGGTCCTTGCGTCTGCAATGAGCAGCTACATCCGATCAGTTCCGTTTTCAGCTTACGACCCTTCATAACCAGGTGTCGCCGACCGGGAACTTTCGGTGAATCGGGCGCAAGCTGGGATGATTGCCTGATTCGTCCTGAAATGCTGCGAGAGGTAGCCTAATGATCGCGCATCGTAGACGCCACTGCCAGCACGGACACCGTCGACCGGGACTAACGACCGAATCCGCTGGAAACCGCGCTGAACACGCTCAATCCGTATTCAGGCGGTACTCTATGGCCGCATCCGGCCCTTTTTCCAGCAGCACGCGGAACCCGTCCTCGTCGAGGATCGGAACGCCGGCCTGCACCGCTTTGTCGTACTTGGTCCCCGGGCTGTCGCCCACCACGACGAACCCGGTCTTCTTGGACACCGATCCGGTCACGCGACCGCCCCGGTCGGCGATGGCCTCCTTGGCCTCGTCGCGGCTGAAGCCGCTCAGCGACCCGGTGACGACCACGGTGGCACCGTCCAGAACACGGGGCCCGCCGGCGCCCTCCTCCTCCATGACCACGCCGGCCGCGCGCCACTTGCGGACGATCTCGCGGTGCCAGTCGACGTCGAACCACTCGCGCAACGAGGCCACGATCGTCGGACCGATCCCCTCGACGGCCGAGAGCTCCTCCTCGGAGGCCTCGGAGATCGCCTCGATCGAGCGGAAATGGCGGGCCAGGTCCTCGGCCGCGCGCGGGCCGACGTGGCGGATGGACAGTGCGACGAGCACCCGCCACAGGGGCCGCCGCTTGGCCTGCTCCAGCTCCTCGAAGAGCTTCTCGACGGTCTTCTTCGGCTCGCCCTTCTGGTTGGCGAAGAAGGTGACGACCTTGGGCTCGCCGGTCGCGGGGTCGCGCTTGGGCTCGGTGGTGTCGGGGTCGAGTACCAGCGACTTGATGGGCAGCAGGTCCTCGACGGTGAGGTCGAACAGGTCGCCCTCGTCGCGCAGCGGCGGGGTCGCAGGCTCCAGCGGCTGGGTGAGAGCGGTGGCCGCCACATAGCCCAGCGCCTCGATGTCAAGGGCCTTGCGGCTGGCGATGTAGGCCAGGCGCTCGCGCCGCTGGCCCGGGCAGTCGCGGGTGTTGGGGCAGCGGAGGTCGACGTCGCCCTCCTTCTGCCGGCCCAGCCGGGTGCCGCACTCAGGGCACTCCTCGGGCATGGCGAACGCGGTCTCGGAGCCGTCGCGGCGGTCGGTCACGGGGCCCACGATCTCGGGGATGACGTCGCCGGCCTTGCGCAGCACCACGGTGTCGCCGATGAGCACGCCCTTGCGCTCGACCTCCTGGGCGTTGTGCAGGGTGGCGAGCTCGACCTCGGAGCCGGCCACCCGCACCGGCTCCATCACTCCGTAGGGGGTCACGCGGCCGGTGCGTCCGACGTTGACCCGGATGTCCACGAGCCGGGTGGTGACCTCCTCCGGCGGGTATTTGTAGGCGATCGCCCAGCGGGGTGCGCGGCTGGTTGAGCCGAGCCGGCGCTGCAGCGAGACGTCGTCGACCTTGATGACCACGCCGTCGATCTCGTAGGCGGGCTCGTGGCGGTGCTCGGTGTAGTACTCGATGTAGTCGCGGACCGCCTCGCGGGTGGTCAGCACGCGGTAGCGGTCGCTGACCGGCAGCCCCCACTCGCGCAGCAGGTCGTAGACGTGGGACTGGTGGGTGAACTCCACACCGGTGTGGGCCCCGACGCCGTGCACGAGCATGTGCAGAGGGCGGGTGGCGGTCACACGGGGGTCCTTCTGGCGCAGCGAGCCGGCGGCGCCGTTGCGCGGGTTGGCGAAGGGGGTCTTGCCCTCGTCGGCGAGCCGGGAGTTGAGCTTCTCGAACTCCTCGCCGGGCAGGAACACCTCGCCCCGGACCTCCAGCAGCTCCGGCGCCGGGCGGGAGGAGCCGTCGAGCCGCTCGGGGACGTCGGCGACGGTGCGGACGTTGAGGGTGATGTCCTCGCCGACGCGGCCGTCGCCGCGCGTGGCCGCGCGCGCCAGGCGGCCGTTCTCGTAGACGAGGTCGACGGCCAGGCCGTCGATCTTGGGCTCGCACAGGTAGGCGTCGATGGGCGCTTCGGCCTCGACCCGGTGAACCCAGGCGTCGAACTCCTCACTGGAGAACGCGTTGTCGAGACTCTGCATGCGCTCCAGGTGCTCGACCGGGGAGAAGTCGACGCTGATCGGCGCGCCGACCTTCTGGGTGGGCGAGTCCTGGGTGACGAGCGGGGGGTGGCGCTCCTCGATCTCGCCGAGCTCGCGCATGAGCGTGTCGTACTCGGCGTCTGAGACGATCGGCCTGCCCATGTAGTAGCGGTAGCTGTGGTCGTCCAGCTCCTGGCACAGTCGGGCGTGGCGCTCGCGCACCTCGGCGGGGACCCTGTCGTCAGCAGCCGCAGGCTGTTGTGCGCTCACCCTCAGCCGTCCTTTCCGCAGTCACCGGCGCCGCGGATCCTCGCGCAGCACCCGGGCAGCCCGGCGGCAGGCGTCGAGCGCCGCGCGGGCGTGGTCGGGCGCGGCACGCCCCAGCCCGCACGTGGGCGTGACGACCACGGCGCGGGTCAGCTGTTCGGGGGCGAACCCGATGCGGCTCCACAGTTCACGTACAGGATCGACGGTAGCGGCCGGGTCTGACACAACGCCGCCCGCACTCGCCACGACACCGGTAAAAAGACCGACTCCGCCCTCGACCGCGGTGCCGACGTCCTCGTCCAGCGAGCGGCCGATGAGCGTGGCGTCGAGGCTGACCGCGCGGGCACCCGACCGCCGCAGCAGATCCAGCGGGACGTCGACGGCGCAGCAGTGGGCGGCCGGCACGGAGTCCGCGGCGGCCAGGGCGGCGAACAGCTCGCGCAGCCGGCCCTCCACGGCGACGGCGTCGGGGGCGGGCAGCCGCCCGTAGCCGCTGGCGGTGGGAACGGCCCCGTGCAGCACCGCGGGCAAGGAGGGCTCGTCCACCTGAACGAGCAGCTCGGCTCCCGGCACCCGCTTGCGCACCTCGGCGACGTGGGCGAGCACGCCCTCCAGGTGCGAGGCCGCCAGGTCGGCGACGGCGCCGTGGTCGGCCAGCAGCTTCTCGCCCGACCGCAGCTCGATGGCCGCGGCCAGCGTCCAGAGCCCGGCGACCTGGATCTTCAGTGTCCCGGAGAGGCCCTGGGAGTGCTCCTCCAGCGCGTCCAGGTCGCGGGAGAGGAAGCCGCGCGCCCGCTCGGCGTCGCGGCCGGGCCGCTGGACCACGCGCCACCCGGCGGGTTGCACCTCCACCGGCAGGTCCACCAGCATCCCGGCGGTGCGCCCGACGATGTCGGCGCCCGGGCCGCGTTCGGGCAGCTCCGGCAGGTGCGGCAGGTCGGGCAGTTCGCCGAGGACGGTGCGCACCGCTTCATCGGGGTCGGTGCCGGGAAAAGAGCCGACGCCGGTGGAACTCGCCTCCGGCCAGGGGTATCGCTGCTCTGTCACGGCACCAAGGCTAGTCCAGACCACAGCGCAGGGCTCCGCGGTCCGAGGCGCCGCCGCGGGCGCCCCGGACCGGTGCGGAAGCGGGCGGCGGTCAGACCTCGCTGATCCCCAACCGCCGGTGGATCCGGCGGAGCGGTCCCGGCGCCCACCAGTTGGCCCGACCCGCCAGGCGCATGAAGACCGGCACCAGCACCGCGCGGATGAGAGTGGCGTCGACCAGGATGACCAGCGCCATCCCCACGCCCAGCATGGTCAGGTACATGACCCCCGAGACCGTGTAGGTCGCGAACGACGCGGCGAGGATGACCGCGGCCGCGGTGATCAGCGGCCCGCTGCGCTGGAGCCCTGCCGCCACGGCCTCGGTGTTGTCGCCGGTGCGGTCGTACTCCTCCTTGATCCGCGACAGCATGAACACCTCGTAGTCCATCGACAGCCCGAAGGCGATGCAGAACATCAGCAGCGGGAAGGTGGGCTCCAGCGTGCCGATCGCGGTCACGCCCAGTGGGCCGGCGAGGTTGCCGTCCTGGAACACCCACACCAGGGCGCCGAACATGACCCCCATGCTCAGCACGTTGAGCACGATGGCCTTGAGGGGCAGCAGCAGGCTGCCGGTCATCAGGAACAGGATGACGAAGGTGACTACCAGGATCAGGCCGAACACCAGCGGGATCGCCTGAACCAGCTGGCTGCGGAAGTCGTTGAGCTCGGCCGGGTAGCCCCCGATGAGCACCTCGGAGGGCGCGTCGACGGCGCGGACGTCGGCGAGCAGCGTGTCGACCGAGCCCACTCCCTCCAGCGCCTCGTCGGAGGGCACGGCGGAGAACCACGTCGCGTCCTCGGCGGCGAACCGGTCGGAGGATTCCCCCGGCCCGCTCACCCGCTCGCCGTCGACGTAGGTGCCGGTCGCCGCGTCGACCTGGGCCATCCCGTCCACGCGCGACAGCTCGGCGGCGTAGGCGGCGACGTCGCCGGTCCGGCCGCCGTCTCCCGGCAGCTCCGGCGCGACGATCTGGACGGCGTCCATCTCCTCCTGAGCGAAGCCGTCGCGGATGTCCTGCTGGACCTCGCGGCTGGATGTGCCCGGGGGCAGGACCCGGTCGTCCGGGAGGCCGAAGTCGAGGTTGAGTGTCGGCGCGGCCAGCGCCAGCAGCACGAGCAGCGCCGGCACGCCGTAGAGCAGGGGCCGGCGCATCATCCGCACCGCGGTGCTGCGCCACCAGCCCGCCCCGCGGGCCGAGCCGCTCAGACTGCGCACCTCCACGCGGTGGCCCAGCCGCGCCAGGGCGGCCGGCATGATCACCAGGGCGGCCACGACCGATGTGAGGACCACGCCCGCTCCGGCGTAGGCGAACGACCGCAGGAACGGGAAAGGGAACAGCAGCATGCACAGGAGCGACACCGCGACCGTCAGGCCGCTGAAGGCGACGGTGCGCCCCGCGGTCGCCACAGACCACTCGACCGCCTCGGCGACCGACCGGCCGCCGCGCATCTCCTCGCGGAATCGGTTGATGATGAACAGGCTGTAGTCCACGCCCAGCCCCAGACCCATGACCAGCGTGAGGTTGGCGGCGAAGGTGGAGACCTCGGTGAGCGAGGCGACGCCGCGCAGCAGCGCCAGGGTGCCGACCACCGAGAACAGGCCCATGCCCAAGGTGAGCGCGGCGGCGGGCAGTCGGCGGTAGATGAACCAGAGCAGCACCAGCACCATCGGCAACACGATGATCTCGGCCGTGACGAAGTCGGACCGCGCCTGCTCGGCGGCCTGGCGGAACACCTCGTCGCCGCCGCCGACGGCGATGGAGACCGGGCCCTGGTCGCGGGTGTACTCGGGCGAGAGCTCGCCGAGGCGCTCCCGGGCCTCGGTGACGTCGCCTCCCATGCGGGCGATGATCAGCGCCTGGGTGCCGTCCTCCGACCGCAGGGCGGGCGACTCCCCGCGCGACCAGTAGGACGCGGCCTCGGCCACGCCGTCCTCTGCGGCCAACTCCTGTTCGACGGCCTCGCCGGCCGCGCGCACGCGGGCGTCGTCGACGGTGCCCTCGTCTGCGGTGACCAGCAGCAGGAAGTTCTGCGTTCCGGTGCCGAACTCCTCTTCGAGCACGTCCGCGGCGTGCAGGGACTCCGAGCCGGGGCTGACGAACCGGCTGAGCACCAGTCGGTCCAGTGTGCCGGCGGCCAGGAGCAGCGCAGCGAGTGCCACGACTCCCATGGCGACGAGCACGGCCCCGGACCGGCGGGCCGTGAAGCGGCCCAGGCGCCGCAGGACGGGTACGGGGGCCTCGGCCCCCGCGTCTTGGCGTTGGGGACTTCTGGTGATCGACACGTGCTGCCTTCCAGAGGTGGTGCGGGCTGTCATCCGTGGCGCCGCAGCCATCGGGCTGCGCCGTCGTAGAACCGGGGTGCGTTGGCGTCGACCGTGACGAAGTGTCCGGCTTCGGGCAGGGTCTGCTCCGTCACGTCCGAGCTGGCGGTGAACAGGTCGGCGTAGCCTTCGACGCCCTGGCGCAGCGCGTCGCGCTCGCCGTAGACGAGGCGGACCGGAACCTCGATGTCGCCGACGAGCTCCAGGTCGGCGAGGATGCCGGCGGGTTCGGAGATGAGCACGCCGCAGGGGCTGCGGGTGTAGTGCCTGCGCACCTCCTGCACCACGGCCGCCGGGGCGTCCTCGCCCAGGCCGCCGGCGAGGAAGTCCTCCTCCGTGGAGTCGAAGTGGACGTAGCCGGCGGGGTCGCCGGACCGCGCGTAGGGTTCGCCGCCGTCCAGGCAGGTCTCGTAGGCGGCGAGGAAGCGGCGGTTGGTCTCGCCGGTGATGCCGACGGCGGCCCAGCCGGACATGAGGAGGCCGTCGACGCTGTGGAAGGACGCCGCGACCGCTTCGGCGACGAGTCCTCCGCTGGAGTGGCCGCCGAGGAACACCGCGGAGAACTCCGCCGGCTCGGCCCCGCCGGTTTCGTAGTCGCCCGAGCGCAGGCGCGAGACGATCTGGTCGGCGATGTCGGCGTGGGCGCCGCTGCACGTGTCGAGCCCGTGGGGGTGGTCGCTGTCGCCGTAGCCGAGGCGGTCGACGGTGACCGACGCGTGTCCGCGGGCGGCCATCTCCTCGACGTAGTTGCGGCCGTCGACGTCCAGACGCCAGATCCACTCGCCGGTGTTGGTGCCGTGCAGGTACAGCGTCACCGCCGGATCCCGCTGTTCTAGGACGCGGGCGGGCGCGGTGAGGTGCCCTCGGACGGTGTAGCTCTCGCCGTCGGCCGAGCACCGGCTGCGCGTGCGGTTGCGGTTGCGCACCGTGAACTCCACCGGCACGTCGACGACGTCCTCCGGCGCGACGCTTTCCGCGGGCTCGCTCGGAAGGGCGGCCGCACGATGGACGGCGCCGCCCGCGCCCTGCTCCGGCTGCGGCGCGGCCTGTGCCGCCGGTGCGGGCTCGGGGGCGGGGGCGGGGCCGACCTGCGCGTCGGCCGCCGCGGCGGCGGCCAGGAGTAGGGCAGCGGCAGCGGCTGCGAGGACCGCCGTCGGTCGGCTCACCGGCCGTCTCCTCTCTGTGCGGGCACTGCGGGCTCGGGCGCTCATACCAGGGACTCCCGGTCCAGCCAGGCGGCCATGCGACGGTGGAGGCGGTCGGCGCCGCGCTCCAGGCCCATGTAGTGGCCGCTGCCGTCGAGCATGAGCAGTTCGGTGTCGTCGGTGCCGCCGAACAGGGCGCGGTGCGAACCGCCTCCCTGCACCTGCTCGTCCTGCGCGCCGTAGGCGAAGAACACGGGGACCTCGATCTCGCTGTAGTTGCGGGTCCCGTTGGCCACGGACTCCAACCGGTTGGCCAGGTCGCCGCACGGGTGACGGCTCTGCAGGCGCACGGCGGCCTCGACCACCGCGGGCTCGGCGTCGTGGAGGTTGGCGTCGGCGAACTCATCGGGACCGGTGTCGAAGAACGCGTAGCCGCCGGGGCCGGAGTCGCCGCCCGCGGGCACTCCGCCCTGCATGCAGGCCGCGAGCGCGCCGAAGAAGCGGGCGTTGTGGCGGTCGGTCAGGCCCCGGCCGCTCCAGCCCAGGACGACCAGCGCGTCGGCACCGCCGAACGAGTACGCCGCTATCTGGGCGATCTCGGCGCCGTTGCCGTGGCCCGCCAGCACCACCCGGTCGAACTCGGGTGTCAGGGCGTCCTCGCCGGAGCCCGCGGGCTCGGCGCCGGCGGCGGGCCCGGTCGCGGTGTAGTCGCCGTCCTTGAGCTGCTCGGTGATCTGGTGGGCGATGTCGGCCTGGCCGCCCAAGCACGTCTGCAGTCCCGGGGGTTTGCCGCTGTCGCCGTAGCCGAGCCGGTCGACGGTGACCGAGACGTGGCCGCGCCGCGCCATCTCCTCGGCGTGGTGGTATCCGGGTGCGTTCATGCGCCAGTACCACTCCCCCGACGAGAGGCCGTGCAGGTAGAGGGTGGCGGTTCCGCCCGCGAGGGCCTGCGCGGGCGCCGTGATGTGGCCGCGGATGCGGTAGCCGGCGCCGTCGGTGTTGCAGGCCGCCTCAGACCGGTTGGTGTTCTCGACCGCGAACTCCACGGGGACGTCGGCGATGCCGCCGCGGCGCATCCGCTCGGCGGTCAGCTGCGCGGCCCGCTCGGGCCCGGGCCGGGCCGGAGCCGCCTCTGCGGGCTGCTCGTCCGGGAACGCTGCTGCGGCGGCGACGCAGACCAGGGCCAGGATGGCGACGGCGGCCGCCGCGATGCCCGGGCGCATGCGCATGGGGCTCCTCTTTCGTCGTGGGTTCCGGGGGCCGGGGTCCGCGGCCCGGGAGGCGTGCGCGGCGCTCATGGCGGCCCCGCGGAGGAGGCCACGGGCTCGGCCGGCCCGCGGAGCGGGTCGCGGTCGGTGCCGCCGCCGTCGGTCCCGGCGCCCTCCGGCTCCGGCCCGCCGTGCTCGCGCAGACCGAACCTCTCGTGCAACCGGCGCAGCCGGGCGGGAGCCCACCAGGTGGCGCGCCCGGTCATCGCCATCACAGCGGGTACCAGCAGGCAGCGGACGACGGTCGCGTCGACGAGCACGGCGAGCCCGACGCCGAACCCGAGCACCATGGTGTTGGTGATGCGGGAGAACCCGATCGCGAACATCACCACGGCGAGGATGACGGCCGCGGCGGTGACGATGCCCCCGGTCCGGCGCACCCCCAGATCGATCGCCGCGCGGTGGTCGCCGGTGCGGTCGAACTCCTCTTTCATCCGCGACAGCAGGAACACCCCGTAGTCCATGGACAGCCCGAAGGCGACGCAGAACATGAGGACGGGAACGGAGGTGTCGATGAACCCGGTCGGGGTGAATCCGAGCAGTCCGCTGAGCCGCCCGTCCTGGAAGATCCACACGACCGCGCCGAACATGGCCGTGAGGCTGAGGGAGTTGAGCAGGACCGCCTGGAGGGGCGCGATCAGGCTCCCGGTGAGCAGGAACACCAGCACGAGCGTGCTCACGGCGATCAGCGCGAGCGCGTAGCCCAGCCGGTCGCCGATGGCGGCCTGAGTGTCGACGACGGTCGCGGCCTGCCCGGTGGCCCACGTGGGGAACGGGCTGTCCACCGCCCGGACGTCGCGCACGAGCCGCTGGCTCTCCGGCGAAACCGCCTCCACTCCTTCGGTGGGCACCACCTGCAGGCGGGCGAGACCGCCCGACTCGCGCACCGCGTCGACGGGGGTGCGCTGCCGTGTGAGCCGCCCGTCGGCGAGGACGCCCACGGGTGTGCGCACCTCGTCGACATTGTCGAGCTCGGAGAGCGCGGCGGCGTAGTCCTCCAGCTCGGCGCGGTCGGGACCGGTGCGCACGCCGTCGGCGACGACGTCGATCGCGGCCGCCGTGTTGCCGTCGAATCCCTCTCGCAGGACCTGCTGGACCTGGCGGGCCTCGGCCCCGGGGGGCAGCTGGCGGTCGTCGGCCATGCCGAACTCCACCCGCAGGAACGGCAGCCCGACCAGGACGAGCAGTGCCACCGAGCCGACGGCGAACAGCGGGGCCCGCCCGGTGACCGTGCGGGTCAGCCGCCGCCAGAACGCATCGCCGAAGCCCTCGGGGCGCGCCGCTCCGCTCCGGCGGGCCCGGGACGGCAGGAGGCGGCGCACGTTCAGCGCGTCGACCCGGTGTCCGAGCACCGCCAGCAGCGCGGGCAGCAGGACGAGCGCGGCCGCCGCGGCCAGCAGCACCACCGCGACCCCGGAGTAGGCGAAGGAGCGCAGGAAGTACAGCGGGAAGACGAGCAGCGAGGCCAGGGCGACCGCGATCGTCAGTGCGGAGAAGACCACGGTGCGCCCGGCCGTGTGCAGCGTGCGGACCACGGCCTCGGCGGTCCCGGCCCCGCGGTCGATCTCGTCGCGGTACCGGCGCACCATGAGCAGGGCGTAGTCCACGGCCAACCCGAGCCCGAGGGCGGTGGTGAGGTTCTGCGCGAAGACCGAGACGTCGGTGAAGCCCGCGATCGCCCACAGCACGGCGTTGGTGCCGATGATCGCGACGACGCCCACAGCGAGCGGCAGCAGCGCGGCAATTGCGCTGGAGAACACGAGGACCAGGACGGCCAGCGTCACCGGCAGGGCGATCATCTCGGAGGTGACCAGGTCTTCGGCGATGGTCCGCTCGACCTCGTCGAGCACGGCGGTGCTACCGCCGGCCCTGATCTCGACTCCCTCGCCTCGGTTTCCGGTGTACTCGGCGGCGAGCCGGCGGCCGATGGCTCCGGCGGTCTCCTCGTCGCCCTCGATGTGGGCGGCGATGAGCGCGTACTCGCCGTCGCGGGACTTCAGCTCGTCGGCACCGGTCCGCCAGTAGGAGACCACGCCGCCGACGGCGTCCTCGTAGGCCAGCCGATCGGCCGTGCGCAGCCCCACCGCGGCGGCCTCGCGATCGTCCACACCGGTGTCGCTGTGGACCAGCAGTATGAGGTTGGGGCGGCTGTCGGGGAAGTGCTCCTCCAGCAGCTCGTCGGCCCGCGCCGATTCGGAGTCGGGATCCACCGTGCCCTGGCCCGCGCGCAGCCGGTCAGCGGCGCCGCTCCCGACGACCGCGGCGACCGCGACGAGGAGCAGGGCACCCGCGAGGACCGCCCACGGATGGCGGGTGACCAGCCGGGATAGCGCGTTGATCAACGGAACACACCCTGTTCGCCGGGACTCGGCCCGCGCCCCTCCCCCGATGGAGGCGAGTGCGGCCGGTCGTTCGCTTACGCCAAATATTGTATATCCACCATACGATAATAGGTCAATATCGTATGGTGGATATATCGTATTCGGCCGCGCGCCGCGCAGTGCGGAAGTCACGAGAAGCCGCGCCGTCAGCGAGCGGGCGGGCGGGCGGCGGAGGCTCACCGGGAGCGGCGCGCGTGTGGCGGCGCGGGCGGCGGCGTCAGGAGGTGCGGCAGCCCTCGGCGCGCTCGGACTCGGCCGCGGAGTCGGACTCCGCGGCGGCCTCGACGGGGTGGTCGGCGCGCCCCCGCCGGCGGCGCAGCAGAACCACAGCGGTGGCGGCGGCCGCGGCGAGGGCGACGACCGCCGCGGCCAGGGCGGGCGAGCGCAGGAACAGGTCCCACCACACGGCGAGGACCGCGAGGCCGCCGAGGCTGTAGATGGCCGCCCAGCCGGCGCAGCCCGGCAGCATGGCGGCGAGATAGCGCCAGTAGGACATGCGCATGGCGCCGGCGGAGAGGTGGATCGCGGACTGGACACCCACGGTGGCGTAGGACACGGTGACGACGGGCGGACCGAAGCGGTTGATCAGGCGCTCCGCCCGGGCGAGGCGGTCGCCGATGCGCTCGGCCGGCCGGGAGCGGTGCAGTCCCGCTCCCACGCCGCGGCCGATCCAGTAGATGGCCTGCGTGCGTGCGAAGGCGATGGCGAAGAGAGCCGCGTAGACGATCCAGAAGGGCCGGCCGTCCAGGAACCCGTAGTCCATCGCACCCCCTCCGCACACGCCGCGCCGGAGCGGACCGGCGCACGAACTATGTTATGCCTAACCTAACCTCGCGGGACAAGGAGGCGGCACGGATGCGACCGCCACAACAGCCGTGGGCGACCGCGGCCACCCGCCGCGGGCCGGGTCCGCGGGCGCCCGGACCGGCGCGGCCTAGCCGGAGGCGACGGGATCGCCGCTGCGGGCGGTCGCGGCGATGGTGCCCGAACCCAGCACGGTGTCGCCGTCGTAGAGGACCGCCGCCTGCCCGGCGGCCACGCCCGCGGCGGGCTCGTCGAGGCGGATGAGCAGCTCGCCGTCGCGCTGCACCGCGGTGCAGGAGTACACCTCGCCGTGGGCGCGCAGCTGCACCGTGCAGGCCGTGGGCTCGGCGAAGGGGTCGCCGCCGCTCCACACCGGGCGCTCGGCGGTGATCTCGTCGACACGCAGCGCCTCGCGCGGCCCGACGGTGACGGTGTTCTCCACCGGCTCGATGGAGAGCACGTAGCGGCGCTCGGCCGCGCCGCCCAGGTTCAGCCCTTTGCGCTGGCCGACCGTGTAGGTGTGTGCGCCCTGGTGGGTTCCCAGGACCTCGCCGGACTCGTCCTTGATCGGACCGGGCTCGCCGCCCAGCCGTGTGTTCAGGAATCCGGCGGTGTCGCCGTCGGCGATGAAGCAGATGTCGTGGCTGTCGGGCTTGTCGGCCACCGCCAGCCCGCGGTGCTCGGCCTCGGCGCGGACCTCGTCCTTGGTGCAGTCGCCCAGCGGGAACATGGCGTGCGCCACCTGGCCGCGGTCGAGTACGCCCAGGACGTAGGACTGGTCCTTGTCGGCGTCGACGCTGCGCCGCAGCCGGCCGCCGGCCTTGCGCACGTGGTGGCCGGTGCACACGGCGTCGAAGCCGAGAGCGACCGCGCGGTCCAGCACAGCCTCGAACTTGATCTTCTCGTTGCAGCGCAGGCACGGGTTGGGTGTGCGCCCCACCGCGTACTCGGAGACGAAGTCCTGCACGACGTCGCGGTCGAACTCCTCGGCCATGTCCCAGACGTAGAACGGGATGCCGATGACGTCGGCGGCCCGCTGCGCGTCGCGGGAGTCCTCGGCCGTGCAGCAGCCGCGGGCGCCGGTGCGGTAGGACTGCGGGTTCTTGGAGAGGGCCAGGTGCACGCCGGTGACGTCGTGGCCGGCCTCGGCGGCCCTGGCCGCGGCGACGGCGGAGTCGACGCCGCCGGACATGGCGGCCAGTACACGCAAAGTCATAGCGCCTTCCAGACTATGCGCACGCGCGGCCCCCTCTCGACCGGGTTTCGCATACTCCGCCTGCACCCCTTGGACCGAGCGCCGTGCCCGCGGTGTGGCACGGCGGTCTCCCGGCTCTGCAAAAATCATGACCATGGCTCTGTTCCGTCGCCGCCGTTCAACGCAGTCCGACTCCGCCGTCGCCGTCGATGCGTTCTGGCGCCAGTGGCCCGAGTTCCGGGCTCACCTGGCGGCCCTGGCCGAGAGCGGCACCCGGCTGCCCGAGGACGTCGCCGCCCGGCTGAACGAGGCGGTCCGGCGCATCCATCCCGACGTGACGTGGCGGGTCGGCGCGGCGCCGCAGGCGTCCGGCGGCGGGCCGGGCGACACGGGCGACCTCGACATCGACGAGGACAGCGACCCCGGGCGGCTGCTGGAGCGCCTTGCGGCCCTCGACGACCCGCTGGCCTCGCTGGAAAACGCCGGGGACTTCGCCCTGACGCTCAGCGCCGGATCCGACGACCAGGCGCGGGTGCTCACCGAGCGCTGGGCGCGGGCGGCGCCGCAGGAGCCGGGCTGGCGGTTCTTCCCCGCGTTCCCGCGCGACCACGACCGGCTGGGCAAGACCCTCGGCTGGGAGGGCCACGAGCTGGACCTGGCCCACTGCACCGTCGCCATGCGCGTGGACCAGCAGAGCAGCAGGATGGAGATCGGCGTCTACCATCCCGACTTCATGTTCCTGGCCGACGACCTGCGCGGCGGTGTCAGCGAGCGCGTGGTGATACTCGCACTGGGCGAGGACGACTACGTGCGCTGGATCTCCAAGGTCGAGCCGCTGGTGGAGAAGCCGCTGGACCCGCTGCCGCCGGCGTCCATGCCGTCGGTGGTCGAGCAGCTGGCGAACACCATGGGCAGCGGCGGCTGGGTGACCCTGCAGGGGCGGGTGCCGCTGCGCGGCATCATCGAGATCGCGGTGCGCCACCCGCTGCACCGCCGCGACTTCCCGGCGCTGACCCTCTACGTACACGTCGCGCTTGCCTACACCAACAGCGACAGCGACCGGCTGCCGGCCGAGCCCTCCGCGACCGCGCTGGCGGAGTTCGCCGAGGGCCTGCGCACTCTGCTGGGCGACAACGGCGCGCTGCTGGCGCAGCAGACCTCGAGCGGGCAGCGCCAGTTCTACTTCTACCTCGACCCCGACTCCGGCGTGCTGAACGACTTCGAGGCCGCGGTGCGCATGTGGAGCGAGGGCCAGCCGACTCTGCAGAGCCGACTCGACCCGGAGTGGCAGACCATCGACCAGCTGATGCGCCCGATCCGCCGCCAGCTGGGCGGCTGACGCCCGCGGGCGCCACCTCACCGTCGATCTTGTAGCCATCGCAAACGGAAATCGCTTTCCTTCACGATGGCTACAAGATCGACGGGGTGCGGCCCCTGGGGTGCGGCGATCACCCGGTGGCGCGACGGCGCTTCAGGCCGCGCGGCGCTTGCGCCGGGCGGCCCGGGCACGCTCGACGGCGGGCCCGATGGCCTCGCTCAGGGCGTCGACGTCGGCACGGGTCGAGCCCCGCCCCAGCGAGAACCGCAGAGAGCTGCGTGCGGTCTCGGGGTCGGCGCCCATGGCCAGCAGCACGTGGCTGGCCTGGGCCACGCCCGCGGAGCAGGCGGAGCCGGTCGAGCACTCGATGCCGCGGGCGTCGAGCAGCATCAGCAGGGCGTCGCCCTCGCAACCGGGGAAGGACAGGTGGGCGTTGCCGGGCAGACGCAGCTCGGGGTGACCGTTCAGCTGGGCGTCGGGCACCTGCTCGCGCACGGCCGCGACCAGGTCGTCGCGCAGCCGCGCGAGGTCGCGCGCATGCTCTTCGCGCTCGTCCACGGCCAGGCGCAGTGCGGTGGCGAACCCGCGCAGCAGCGGGGTCATCAGCGTGCCCGAGCGGACCTCGCGCTCCTGGCCGCCGCCGTGCAGCACGGGCACCGGATCTGTGCCGCGGGCCAATAGCAGCGCTCCGGCGCCGGTGGGGCCGCCGAGCTTGTGCCCGGTGACGGTCAGCGCCGAGACGCCGCTGCCGGCGAAGTCGACGGGTTCGGCCCCCACCGCCTGCACGGCGTCGGTGTGGAAGGGGATGCCGTGCTCGCGAGCGGCGGCCGCGAGCTCGTGCACCGGCTGCACGGTGCCGACCTCGTTGTTGGCCCACATGACCGAGACGACGGCGACGTCGCCGGGGTTGCGGGCGATGGCGGCGCGGAGCCCTTCGGGCGAGACCCGGCCGAAGGAGTCGACGGGCAGCTCCTCGCAGACCGCGCCCTGCTGCCCGGCCAGCCAGTGCACGGGGTCGAGCACGGCGTGGTGCTCGACCGCGCCGACGAGGATGCGCCGACGGGCGGGGTCGGCCCGGTTGCGCGCCCAGAACAGCCCTTTGAGGGCGAGGTTGTCGGCCTCGGTGCCGCCGCCGGTGAAGACGACCTCGTTGGGGGTGCAGCCGAGCGAGTCGGCGACGCTCTCGCGCGCCTCCTCGACGGCGCGCCGGGCCCGGCGGCCGGCGCCGTGCAGGGAGGACGGGTTCCCGAGGAGGCCGAACTCCTCGTTCATGTCCGCGACGGCTTCGGGCCGGACGGCGGTCGTGGCGGCGTGATCCAGGTACACCATGGCGCTTCCAGGATACGGCGGTGCACTCGCCCGCCGTCCCGCGGCCCGCCCCGGGGCGGGCCGCGCGCGGGCGCGCGGCCCCGGCCGTGCCCGGACCGCGCGCTCCCGTCCCGCCGGACCGGCTCCTACTTGCGCTTCTCGATCTCCTCGGTGAGCTGCGGCGCCACACTGTGCAGGTCGCCGACCACACCGAAGTCCGCCAGCTCGAAGATCGGCGCCTCGGGGTCCTTGTTGACCGCGACGATGTTCTTCGAGGTCTGCATGCCGGCGCGGTGCTGGATCGCGCCGGAGATCCCGAGGGCGACGTAGAGGTTGGGGCTGACCGTCTTGCCGGTCTGGCCCACCTGGAACTGGTTGGGGTACCAGCCGGAGTCGACCGCCGCGCGGGAGGCGCCCACAGCCGCACCCAGCGAGTCGGCCAGCGCCTCGACGACCGAGAAGTCGTCCGAACCGACGCCGCGCCCGCCGGAGACGACGATGGCCGCCTCGGTCAGTTCGGGGCGCGCCCCCTTCTCCTGCACGACGCGCTCGACGACCTTGGCGCCGGTGGCCGCCTCGGACACCTCCACCCCGGCCTCCTCCAGCTCGGCGGCGCCCGCGGCGGGCTCGGCCGGAACCGAGTTGGGGCGCACCGCCACGACCGGCACGCCCGAGCGCACGCGGGCGTGGGTGATGGTCGCGCCACCGAAGACGCTGTGCTCGGCGACCAGTTCGCCGGTGATGTCGACGACGTCGGTCAGCACGCCCGAACCGAGCTTGACGGCCGTCCGACCGGCGACCTCCTTGTTCTCGGGGGTGGCCGAGACGAGCACGGCCGCGGCCGACTTCTCGCCGGCCAGCATCGCCAGCAGCTCGGCCTTGGGCGCGACGACGTAGTCGTTCAACTCGGCCGAAGCCGTGTAGACCTTCTCCGCGCCGAACTCGGCCAGCTTCGCCTTGCCGGACTCGGCGCCGTCGCCGACCCACACGGCCGCGGGCTCCCCGATGCGGCGGGCTGCGGTCAGCAGCTCGGTGGTGACCTTCTTGACCTCTCCGTCGACGTGGTCGACGAGGACGAGGACCTCAGCCATCTGTCAATCCTTCCTTCGTCTCCGCCGGACCTATACGAACTTCTTCTCGGCGAGGAACTCCGCGGCCTTGGCTCCGCCGTCGCCCTCGTCCTTGACGACGGTGCCGGCCGCCCGGGGCGGAGCCGGCGCGAAGTCGGTGGTCTCGGTACCGGCGTCGGCCACGCCGACCTGCCCGGCGTCGATGCCGGCGTCGGCGGTCGAGAGCTTCTCCACCGGCTTCTTCTTCGCCTGCATGATCAGCTTGAACGAGGGGTACCGCGGCTCGTTGATCTTCTCGATCACGGAGACGACCGCGGGCAGCTGCGCCTCGACGACGTCGTAGCCGTAGTCGGTGGCGCGCTGGATGCGGACGGCCGAGCCGTCGACGTCGACCTTGCCGGCGAGGGTGAGCTGCGGCAGGCCCAGGTACTCGGCCAGAGCCGCGCCGACCACGCCGGTGCGGGCGTCGGTGGACTCCGAACCGAGCACCACGAGGTCGAACTCGACGGTGCCCAGCGCCTTGGACAGCGCGTAGGCCGTCTGCAGCGCGTCGGAGCCGTGCAGCGCGTCGTCCACGAGGTGGACGGCCTTGTCGGCGCCCATGGACAGCGCCTTGCGGATGGAGTCGGCGGCCTGGTCGGGTCCCATCGTCAGGACGGTGACCTCGCCGCCGTGCTTCTCCTTGAGGAGCAGCGCCTCTTCGATGGCGTACTCGTCGAGTTCGTTGATGACGCCGTCCGACGCCGCGCGGTCCAGCGTGTTGTCGTCGGACGAGAGTTTGCGCTCGGTCGCCGTGTCCGGGACCTGCTTGACCAATACGACAATATTCATGGCCGGTGGCCGACCTCCCTGCACTCCCATGCGTCGCCCACTCGGACGGCGCGGGCGCTGGCGCGCCCGTGGCCCCTTACGGTGCCAGATGCACTGTTGCCATCGGGTGGCGGGGGCGTTCCCGTCACGCCTCCCGCCTGCGGTTTCCGCACTACCATCCCGATGTTACTGGCTAGTAGCCCCGGGTGCGAACGCACCCCCGCCGGGCAGGCCGGGCAGGGTGCGCCGAAGCGGTCGCCTCGGCCGCTTCGACGCACGCGGGCGGGCGTCGGCGGTCAGCCGCCGAAGAGCGCCCAGCCCGAGGGCCCGTTGCCCATCAGCCACCACGACGGCGCCGCGCCGATGCCGTAGGAGCACACCAGCATCGCGAGCAGCACCGATACCACGATCACGCCCCAGTAGACGTAGGGGCTGCGGACGGTGACGGAGTCGATGGCCGAGCGCGCCTGGTGCACGGCGCCGCGGCCGTTGGGCCCCAGGAAGCTGAGCACCACGACGAGGGCGAACGCGTAGGAGCCCACGAAGTTCGGCGTGTTGGTGCCGTCGCTGGTCAGCAGCGTGATGACGATGCCGACCACGATTCCGGCGAGGAGGTAGCCCAGCCCGTAGAGCAGGTTGCGGCCGAGCGTGCGCAGCAGTGCCCAGGGCATGCTCAGCACGATGACGGCATTGTCGGAGTTGCGCGGGCCGCGGGTCTGCAGCCGCCGCGCGTGCTCGCTCTTGACCGTGTCCAGCGCGCCGAGGACGCTCGCTGTGAGCAGCCCCACGATCAGGCCCAGCACCGGCACGGTCAGGCAGAGGCCGGCCAGGAACGCCAGCGCGGGGATGAGCAGCAGCCACGGCAGCGGGCGGTCGCCGTGCCCGCGGTCGTAGCCGCTCTCGCTGTCGTCCTCGTCGGAGGTGTCGATGTAGTCGCCGAGCCGGTCGCCGCCCGAGCGGCGGAACCGGTCGAAGTACCCTCCGCGCTCCTCGGTCTCGCCGCGGTCGGAGCGGCGCGCAACAGGGCGCTCGTCCACCGGCGTGAGGATGTCGCGGAAGTCCTCGGGACGCAGCGTCGAGTTGAAGTACTGGGTGCTCGGGCCCGCCGCCGCGGAGTCGTCGGCCTCGTAGGTGCCGAGCCTGCCGGTCTGCTGCGGCGAGCGGGCGTCGTCGGGGTCGCCGCCGACACGCGTCTGATCCGCACCGCCCGCACCGGCGGCGTATGTCTGGTCGGCCCCGCCGACACGCGTCTGGTCCGCACCGCCGACGCGCGTCTGGTCGGCGCCCGCGCCCATCGTGCTCCCGGCCGCACCGGACTCGGGCGCTGAGGTCCAGCCGCCCGCGGCGGGCGCACCCGCCGCGGCGGCGCCCGCTCCGGCACCGGCGGCCGCTGCGGCGCCCCAGTCGCCGCCGTCGGGCCGGCCACCGCGGTCCGCGGAGGGTTCGTGGGTGGAGGCCTGCACCGTGTGCTTGCCGGTCATCCCGCTGCTCATGTAGCTGGCGACGTCCTCGCTCAGGGGGAGGTCGAGGTTGAGCCGGCCGGCCTGGGCGACGATGCCGGCGGCCGTGGGGCGCGCGGACATGTCGCGCGAGACCGCGGCCTGCACCAGCGGCTGCAGTTGGGAGGGCATCCCGTCGAGGGAGATCTCGCCGTTGAGGATGCGGAAGAAGATGACCTCGAAGGAGCCGGAGCCGTACGGCGCCGTACCGGTCGAGGCGAATGCCACCGTGGCGCCCCAGGCGTGGATGTCGGTGGCCGGGCCGAGGTCGGTGCCCTCGATGACCTCCGGCGAGAGGTAGCTGGGTGTACCGACGAAGGTGCCGGTCTGGGTGAGCTTGGCGCCGTCGACCGCGTGGGCGATGCCGAAGTCGATGACGATCGGCTCGCCGTTGGAGATGATGACATTGCCGGGCTTGAGGTCGCGGTGGATGACGTCGGCCGCGTGGATGTCGCCGATCGCGCGCGCCAGGCCCGTCACGAAGCGGCTCAGCGCCCTGCCGCGAAGCGGGCCGTGGTCGGTGACCGTGGAGTCGAGCGTGGGGCCCGGGATGTACTCGGTGACGACCCAGGGAAGCTCGGCGTCGGTGTCGGCGTCGATGACCTCGGCGACGTTGGCGCTGTGCACCCGCCGCATGGTGGCCACCTCGCGTGCGAGGCGGGCGCGGGCGATGTGGTCGCCGGCGACCTCCGAGCGCAGCACCTTGATCGCGACGAGCCGGTCCTCGCGGGGGTCGATGGCTTGGTACACGACGCCCATGCCGCCCTGGCCGATCCGGCGGCGGATCCGGTAAGGGCCGACGCGTTCCGGCAGCTCCTCGCCCTCGGGGAAACCTGCCGACATTGCCATTACGAATTCATCCCCTCAACCTGGCACACCACGACTTCTAGCCTATCCGCTGGAGATGGCAGGGCCAGAGGCCGCAAACTGCGGCCGACGGCCGGTCCGCTACCGCTCTCGCTGCAGCGACCACGTCCTTCGGCGCCGCGGCGGAACGGACCGGTCCGCGGGCGGTTCCCCGAGGTAGACCAGCCGGGCCGCCAGGTCGCGGAAAGGCCTCGGCGGCGACCGGGCCACGTGCGGGCCCGCCTCCAAGCGACCCCATGAGTATGACGCACGTTTCAGGGGTGTGGTTCCGCCCCGCGGCGACACCCGACGGGGCGCGGCACGGCGCTTCCGGCCCGCAGCGCGGGGTCCGCGCCGCGGCGGCGTGGCCGGCGCGCGGCACCACGGCCCGAGGGGACCGCGCGGCCCGGTCAATCGGTGCGCACACCCAGGCCCGAGATCGCCTCGGCGCCGGGGAGCTCGGCGAGGTCGGCGCCGGGAAGCACGAGCTTGGAGGACCGCAGCCCACTGCCCACGACCACGTGGCCGGCCTCCAGCACGGCCTGGTCGACCAGAATCGGCCAACCTTCCGGCAGCCCCACGGGGGTGATGCCGCCGTACTCCATACCGGTCGCGGCGACCACCTCGCCCTGCGGCGCGAATGAGGCCTTGCGCGCGCCCAGGTGGCGCCGGGCCGCGCCGTTGACGTCGGCGCGCGTGGTAGCCAGCACCATGCACGCTGCCATGCGCACCTGGCCCGCCCGCTTGGCGGCGATCACCACGCAGTTGGCCGACGCCTCCAGCGGGATACCGTAGGCGGCTGCGCACTCGTTGGTGTCGGCCAGGTCCGGGTCGATCGGCGCCGCCAGCACGCGCTCGGCCGGCGCCCAGGCTTCGAGCCGGGCGGCGACCGCCGGCGCCGTCAGGTCGGCGCGTTCCAGGGCCGGTTCGGTCTTCAGTCCCCACATGGGCTATCCGTCTCCCTCCGCGTTCGCGCGCGGCGTGCGTCGCCCGCGTCGCGCGCCCTGCCGTGTCTTCGGTCCCGCGCGGCGCCTCGCCGCCCCGCCCCGCCCGACCGGCGGACAGCGCGGCGGCCGACGTGCTCAGTCGCGCGCGAACCGGCTCGGGTCAGCGGCCCGAGAAGCGCGCCTTGCCGGGCCCCTCCTCGATGAAGCTGCGCATCCCGGCCTTCTGGTCCTCGGTGGCGAACAGGCCGGCGAAGTGCATGCGCTCGATCTCCAGCCCGGTGGCCAGATCGGTCTCCGACCCGCCGTCGACCGCCTGCTTGGCCGCGCGCAGCGCGAGCGCGGGGCCGTCGGCGTAGCTGGCGGCCATGGCGACGGCGTGGCCGTAGACGTCGGCCGCCGGCACCACCGCGTCGACCATGCCGATGGACAGGGCCTCCTCGGCGGCGACGTGGCGCCCGGTGAAGATGAGGTCCTTGGCGCGGGCAGGCCCGATCAGCCGCGGGAGGCGCTGCGTACCGCCCGCTCCGGGGATCACGCCGAGCCGGATCTCGGGCTGGCCCAGCCGGGCGTCCTCGGCGGCAACGCGGAAGTCGGCGCACAGCGCCAGCTCGCAGCCGCCGCCGAGCGCGAAGCCGGTGATCGCGGCGATCACCGGCTTCGGGATGCGCGCAACGGCGGTCAGGGAGTCCTGCAGCACCCGCGAGTGGTCCGCCATCTCGGCGAAGCCCATCTCGGACATCTCCTTGACGTCCGCACCGGCGGCGAAGACCCGCTCGCCGCCGTAGACGACCACCGCCCGCACGTCGTCGTCGGCGCTGACGCGCGCCGCGGCCGCACCCAACTCCCGCAGCACCCGGGCGTCGATCGCGTTCATCTTCGGCCGGTCCAGCCGGATCACGGCGACCGCCGGATCGCCTCCGTCGCGCTCCACCCGGACGAACTCGCCAACCGCCTCGTCCACCGTCGTCACCCCGGCCCTTCTGCCGTCGACTACCCGCCTCGGCCCGGCGCCCGGGCCGCTCCGCCCGGCGTCCGCGCCCGACCGTCCGGCGCTCGCGCCTCAATACCTACCACTGCCCCGAGCCGCCCTCCGCATCCGCCGGCGCCTGCGGTCCCGCGCTTGCGGCGCGGCGCCCGCCGGTGTCAGAAGGTCAGCGGCGCCCAGGTGCCGACGGCGGCCGAGACCGCGTGGGCGCCACCGAGCACGGCGGCCGCCGAGGCGACGAGGGCGGTGTCCCGCGCGCGCCAGGCGCTCAGGCGGGCGTGGCTGCGCGGGCCGCCGGCGAACCCGCGCGCGTCCATCGCCATGGCGAGCAGGATCCCGGTCCGGATCGAGCGCACGAGCAGGGCGAAGGCCTTTCCCGCGAAGATCGCGGCCGCCCGTGCCGGGTTGCCTCCGGCGTCCAGGCCGCGGGCGCGGCGCGCCCGGCCCAACGTGCGCCACTGCTCGAACAGCAACGGCACCAGGCGCAGCGCGGCGAGGACGGCGATCGCCGGTCGCTCGGGCATCCGCAGGCGCTGGACCAGCGAGTCGGCCATGTCGGTGGGGTCGCTGGTGACGGCCGCGAGCAGGCTCGGCAGGGCGATCGCCAGCAGCCGCACCGCCGCGCCGAGCGCCGCGACCGGCCCCTCCTCGCCGAAGACCAGGTTGACGAACCCGATCGAGGCGCCCATCAGCACGAGGGGGCCACCCAACGCGAGCATCCGCGCCCGGTCCAGCCCCGCGAACGGCAGGAGGGCCAGGCCGGCGGCCAGCACGATCCCGGAGGTCACCGGGTCCACGACGGGGATCAGCCCCGCGGTGACGAGCACGGCCGCCATCAGCTTGCCCGCGGGATCGGCCCGCGGGAGCCAGGCCCTCCGCGGGAGGCCGCCGGAGCGGGAGTCGGGGGCGCCGTGGTCGTCCTCGGTCTCCGGCGGCCGGTCGGCGGCGGACCCGTCGTGCGGCCCGCCGCCGGGCTGGCGCCCGCGCGGCGGCGCGTCGACCTCCGCGGCGCGGCGCCGGCGAGCGGGCGCTCCCACGGGGCCGGCGCCCCGGGGTGCGCCGGCGGTGCTCATCCGCGCCTCCTTCCGCTCCGCTCTGACCGGCTTCGGCACGGCGCTCCTCCGCGCCCGCCGCCCGTCTCAGAGGTGCGGTCGTCTGCGGTGCCCGGCCCTCCCGGCCGGCTGCCCCGATCGCCGCCCGATCCCCCGTCCGCCCCGTCGGAGCCTGCGCTCCGCTCTCCGGCGGCGAGGGCGGCCCCGGCACGCGTCCGGGCGGCGGGCGCAACGGCGTACCCGCCCTTCAACCCGACCTCGACGTCGGCGAAGCGGTCCAGCAGCACCGGGTCGTGGGTGGCGGCCACGACCGCGCGACCGTCGGATCGCAGCTCGGCCAGCAGCTCTACGAGGTCCGCCCAGGTGCGGGTGTCCTGCCCGAACGTCGGCTCGTCCAGCAGCAGCACGTCAGGCGCGTGGGATGCGCCGGAGCTCAGCGCCGTCGCCACCGACAACCGCCGCTTCTCCCCACCGGAGAGGGTGAAGGGGTGCACCTCGGCCAGGCCCGTCAGCCGCAGGCGCCCCAGCAGCTCGTCCACGCGCCGCTGCGTAGCGCGGGGCCCCAGTCCGGCGCGGCGGGGGGCGAAGGCGAGTTCGTCGCGGACGCGGCCGGTCACGAACTGGTCCTCGGCGTGCTGGAACACCGTCCCGACATGGCGGGCGAGGCGCCGGGCCGGCCACGACGCCAGCGGTCGGGTGCTGGTCTCGGCCAAGCGCCCGCGGGGCACGACCGTTCCACCCCGGGGCGCGTCGAGCCCGGCCAGCAGGCCCAGCAGGGTGGACTTGCCCGCTCCGTTCGGGCCGGTGAGGGCGGTCGCGACGCCCGCATGCACCGCGGCGTCCACGCCGTGCAGCACCTCGGCGCCCGGCGCGCCCAGAGGGCCGGCGCCGCCGGGGGCCCGCGCGGTGCAGTCCGCCGCCTCAATCACCGCCGGGCCCGGCCGAGCGGTTGGGCGGACACGGGGGCGCGGCTCGCGTCCGGGAACCCACACGCCCTGCGCGGCGAGCGCTGCCCCCTGGTCGGCGAAGACGGCGGAGGGGGCGCCGTCGGCGATCACCCCTCCGCCCGGCTCGACCACGACGACCCGGTCGACGAGGGCCGCCACCGCCTCCCCGGCCTCGCCTGCGGACGCCCCGCCGACGGCCTCCGCCACGCGGTGCTCCACGAGCACCATGGTCGCCTCGGCACTGCGCAGCAGGTGCCCGAGCACGCGCCGTACCCGCTCGGCGCCGCCGCGGTCGAGGTTGGCGGTGGGCTCGTCCAGCAGCAGCAGGCGCGGCCGCATCGCCAGAGCCCCGGCCAGCACGAGGCGCTGCTTCTCCCCGCCGGACAGGGCCGCGGTGGGCCGGTCCAGGCCGTAACCGAAGCCGACCTCCTCCAGTGCGGAGCGAACCCGCGCCCAGATCTCCGCGCGCTCCACACCGAGGTTCTCCGGGCCGAACGCGACGTCGTCGCCGGAGCGGGCCATGACCAACTGCGTCTCGGGATCCTGGCTGACGAGCGCCACCGAGCCGCGCGCGGCGCCGGCGGGGCCGCCGTCGACGAGCAGCCGCCCCTCCTCGTCGCCTGAGACGGCGCCGGAGTCGCCGGTCAGCCCGGCCATCGCGTGCAGCAGCGTACTCTTTCCCGCACCGGAGGCGCCGAGCAGCAGCACCCGCTCGCCCGGCTCGACGACGAGGTCGACACCGCGCAGGGACCATCCGCTGCGGCCCGAGTGGCGCCACCCCCAGCCGGCTAGGGCGACGCGGGCGCCGCCGCGGCCGGCACTCATCCGCGCGCCGAGGGGAACGCGGAGAGCGCGCCGGCCCTGGCCAGGGCCGATGTGAGCAGGCGGGAGCCGGCACCGCCGATGACCGCGGCGCTGATCACGACGAGCACGCCGTAGGTGAGCTGGAAGGACAGCGGCCAGGTGAAGTAGTAGCGGACGTTGTCCCATACGGCGGGCGCGACTCCGGCGGCCGCGCCGGCGAGCATCGAGATCGCCATGCTCCAGCGGCGGTACCGGCCGGCGGCGAAGACCAGTTCGGGCAGCAGGCCCTGGACGAAGCCGGCCAGTGCGACCTCGACACCCCAGGGCGTGCCGAGCACCATGGACACGAACGCGGCCGCGGTGGAGGTCAGCACCGCGGCGCCGGGCTTGCGGACGACGAGCGCCCCCAGGACTCCGGGCAGCAGCCACATGCCGTAGATGACCGCCTGGGCGGGCGGGAAGAATGCGAACAGCGGACCGGAGACCTGCCACAGCAGGCTCCACGCCCAGAAGATCACGCCGACGGCCACGCCCAGCACAGCGGGGACGACGATGTCGACGGTGCGGTAGCGCGGCCTCGCCGTGGCGGCGGCGCCGACGGCCGGCCCCGGGTCGGTGTCGCCGGTCGGCGGCTTCTGATCACGCACAAGACGTCCCTTCGCAGGCGGAAGCGAGGAGACCAGGCCGAGAGTGCCGACCGGACGACGGGCGCCCGCGCACTGGGGCGCGCGGCCGCGCCGAACCGGCGGACGGGTTCACGACTCCCTGCGCTGGCATTACCCAGATCAGGTGTGTGAGGGTCTGCGGTCGCGGACCGCACTCTCAGCGCCGAAGCGCTCCCCTGTCGGTTTCACCTCCATTATGGGGACCTACGCACGCCGAAGGTCAAGGCGGGCATCGGACGCGCAGGTCACAGGACGCGACGACGCCGCGCCACGCGGCGGGGCCGGGCCCGCCTGCCCGGCCCCTTCCCCTCCTGTGCCGCCCGCGGTCGGGTTTCGGCGTCGGCCGCGGGAGCGGCGCGCTCCCGGTGGGCCGCAGTGGGGGCGTCGTCGGTGGGCAGAGCGGCATCGGCGAGCAAAGTCTGCAGGTTCGCCGCGAGGGCTCCCACCACGGCGTCGGGGCGGATGTAGGTCAGCGCAGCACCGCCGCGGCCGCTGGGGAAGACCCCGTCGAGGTCGACGGCGACGGGCAACTCCGAGGGGGAGGTGCCGCCCGGCGACCCGTCGGGCAGCATCCGCAGGACCCCGACCTGGGCGGGAAGTGCGGCGCGGGCCGAGCGGGCGGTCGCCTCGACCTCCGCGGGCGTCCCGGAGACCACCACGAGGTGCCGGCCTCGGGCCGACTGCTCTGCGACGGTGCTCTGTTCGGGCCCGGCGGGCCTCCCCCCGCCGGGGCCGCCCGCTCCGGCTCCCCCGGTCGCGGTCGCGCCGTCCGCGCCCTCCTGCACCGCCGCTTGCATGAGCAGGCGCCCGTCGGCCGCGCGGCGGCCCGGCCGCATGCGCCCCCCGGCGCCCGCAGCGCTGCCGGAGACCGCCGGGCTGGCGCTGTGGTCGTTGTCGAGCTGGGCCAGTTCCGGGACGAAGCGGCGTTCCAGGACGCGGGCCGCCGAGAGCGCGCCCATCACGCGGTCACGCAGCGCACGCGCCGCCGGCGAGCGCAGCAGCCAGATGCGGGTCTGGCGGTCGGCGTTGCGCACCGCCCGGGCCGAAGCGGGGCGGCGCTCCGCGGCATAGCTCTCCAGCAGGCGTTCGGGCGCACCGTGCAGCACGGCGGCCAGCTTCCAGCCGATGTCGTAGCCGTCCTGCACCCCGGTGTTCAGGCCTTGCCCTCCGGCCGGGCTGTGCACGTGCGCGGCGTCGCCGGCCAGGAACACCCGGCCGCTGCGGAACCGCTCGGCCAACCGGGCGTGGACGCGGAATCGGCTCGTCCACCACGTCCGCTCCAGGCGCATGCGGCCGTGGCCACGTTCGTCCAGCAGCCGCTGCAGCAGGCCGGTGTCCGGCGCGGCCGTGCCGTGTCCGGGCACGGTGTCGAAGAAGACGCGGTGCCCGCCTCCGGGCAGCGGCACGACGACCAGCACCCCGTCGGGTCCCAGGTGGTACTGCGCCTGGTCCTCGGGCGGGTCGCCGGAGACGATGCCGTCGCCCAGGAGGAAGTCGCGGTCGTAGGTGTCCCCTTCGAAGGCGATGCCCAGCGACTCGCGGATCCTGCTGCGGCCGCCGTCGGCCGCGATCACCCATTCTGCCGTGATCTCGTCGGGGGCCGGCGTCTCGACCCGCACTACGGCGCTGCGGTCGGTGGTCCGGCACTCCGCGGCCGCGACCCCCCATTCGACCTCGCCGCCCAGCTCCCGCAGGCGGTCGTAGAGCGCGCGCTCGGTCACCGGCTGGGGTACACACAGCGGGCGGGGGAAGGCCGTGCCGCGGAGCGCCCCGAAGCCGATGCGGGCGATGCGGCGGCCCTTGGACCAGTAGCCCGCCGAAGCGAGGGGTAGCGACTCGGCGAGGACCGCGTCGGCGGCCCCGATGCGGCGGAGCGCCTCCAGCGCGCCGCTCCACAGCACGATGGCCTTGGGCTCGTCGGAGGGCCCGGCGCGCCGGTCGACCACGCGGCAGTCCACGCCGTTGAGCAGCAGGGTGCAGGCGGACGCCAGGCCGGTCGGCCCGGCGCCGACGATGAGTACGGATGTCGTCATCGCTGATCTCCCGGAGCGGGTGCCAGGGCCGCGCGGATGCCCGCTACGGCCTGGGGGGTCGATGTGAAGTGCACTGTCGCGATCCCGAGCTCGCGGGCGACGGCGAGGTTGGCTTCGACGTCGTCCACGAACAGGCACCGGCCCGGGTGTGTCCCGAGTGCCTGGAGCGTGCGGTGGTAGATCTCCGGGGCGGGTTTGCGGACCCCCTCGTGTGCGGAGTTGACGACCACCTCGAACAGCTCGTCGACGGGGATCGTCGCGCGCCAGTGCCGCTCCCATTCCACGACGTTGTTGGTGAGCAGGGCCAAGCGGACCCGCCCCTTGAGGGTGCGCAGGAACGAGACGAACTCGCGGTTGCCCGTGCGCCCTGCGAACCACAGGTCGCCGAACGGGACGTCGTCCGGAAAGGGCGGGGCGCCGGGCGGCAGCTCCGCCGCCACCCGCGCCACCATCTCCCGCTCGGTGATTTCGCCGACCTCCAGCGCGGCCATGGGCGAGTGCCCGTAGCGGGCGGTCGCGGCGGCGAACGCCGCGGCGATGTCCTCGAACGGGATACCCACCTTGTCGGCCAGGGCCGTATAGGTCTCGGCCAGCGGGTTGGTGAGGACACCGCCGTAGTCGCAGATCACGGCTTCGATGCCGGGACGGTCCCCGGGCGCGTCCGGCGGGCTCACACCCATTGGGCCACCACCAGGTCGAAGCGGCTGCGGCCCACGCCGGCCTGGACGGCCTCCACCCGCACGGGCACCACGGGGACGCCCAGCCGGGCGTCGCGCTTCAGCTCTCCTGCGTCGGCCTCCAGACCGCACACCAGATCGGTCTCGACGAACCCCGTGAACTCCGCGGAGACGCCGACCGGGACCAGCGAGGCGGGCGTGACGCCGTGCAGCCTCGACACCGTGGCGACCGCCGCCTGCCGCGCCGCCTCGATGAGGAGGTTGCCGGGGATGTGGTCGAGCGGGTGGTCGAACAGGTGGGGGTGGCTGAAGTCTGCCTTGACCGCGCTCCTGCTCGTACGCTCCGAGGTGATGACGGGGTCGGTGACGACGACGTTGCGCGGGTCGAGCCGGCCCACCGCCCCGGGGGCGGCCGCCGTCAGATCGGGGACCACGGCCCCTTCCACATCCAGTTCGGCCCGCGCGCGCTTGCGCAGCACCTCGTATGAGCGCTGGGACAGGAACGTCAGCGCCCCCGTGGCCCGCAGGGCGTCGACGCCGTCGAGCGTCGCCTCGCTGGCGAAGTCGTAGCCCAGCAGGCGGCCGCGGCGGTTGGTGTTGGCTTCGGTCTGCGCGCGCATCACGATCCTGGCGGGCAGGTCGCCGATGCGGCAGGCGTCGAGGTCGGTGATCCCCACGCTCATGCGGCCCATGATGAAGGCCTGATCGAAGGGGACGTCGTAGTGGCGGTGCGCCACGACGACGCCCGTCTGCCGGAAGGCCTCGACGACCAGCGGGAAGTCGTACAGCTCGCGCCGTTCCCCCATGACGTGGCCCCGCGGAAGCTGCCCGGCGACGTCGAAGACGCCCGGCGATACCTCGCGGGAATCTGTGACGAACACCTCAGCCACCGATTTCCGGTGCACGAGTGCGCGCGGAAGCGTCGAGTCGAAGGCCAACTCGGGAAGGTCGGCCGCAAGCAGCGCCGACGTCTCCTCACGTACGGTTTCGCGGTCCCCGATCAGCCCGAGGCCCGTTCCATTGTGAACCAGCGGGGAGGTAGTCATTTCGCCCCCAATTCTCAGCGTGTCGCCCCACTACTACTTCTTGCGGACTCCCCGGAAACACCGTCCGCCTGGTCGCGACAGACCGGGCGAGCCGTGGCCAGTATTCAGAAGTCGACGTGAAGGCGACATGGAAGCCGAGCTGAATGTGAAATCGGTTCGGATTCCGCCGCGACCTCCGGACGGACACCGAACCCCACGAAATCCCGTGACCATCACCCTATGAATTCCCCCGGATACGCACGGCTCGACCCCCTGGCCGAATGTGGCCGTTTCGGAAGCGTCTCGCGAACATTGGGGCCACCCGCCTTCACGAATGCCCGGGGGCCGGGGGGTAGAGTTCGGATTCAACACGCATGCGCAGGTCACTCTGACCTCGTGACCCCGCATGCCATTCGCGAACCGCGATTGGATATCAGCCGGATGCCGGCGCAACAGGCCGTTAACAAAACGGCGCACACCCCTCTGCCAGCACCTGAGTCCGCCACGCGGATCGAATCCTGGGATCAACCGGCTCCTCGGCGTTTTTTTGCAGTACCCCGCCTCTACCAGGAGATATCCCGATGCCGAACCCGTCGCCCGCGACCACACCCGTGCTGGAAATCCTCGGACGCCTGCAGGTCAGAAGCCGTGAGGGGCATATCGACCTGGGGCCGCCCCGCCAGCAGTCGGTGTTCGCGATCATTGCACTGTTCATTGACGAGCCTGTGGCGACCGACAAGATCATCGAATGCGTGTGGGCGGGCAGCCCTCCTGCATACGCGGCCAATCTGGTGCACAAATACATCTCCGGACTGCGCCGGATTCTGGCCGACTCCCGACCGGCCTGGCCGCTGAACATCGAACGCGACGCCGACGGCTACACCCTTCGCGCCGGCGGCCGGCGCGACGTCGATCTGTTCCGCGAGCTCGTCGACGGGGCGCGCGACGCGCGCGAGCAGGGCCGGGTCTCCGACGCCTCCGCGCTGCTGAGCCGGGCGCTGCACCTGTGGCGCGGCGAGCTGCTCAGCGGGATCGACGCCCAAGTCGTCGAGGACGAGCGCCGCCTGGTGGCCGACCAGCGCCTGAGCGCCGTGCTGGAGTACACCGAACTGCGCCTGGAGTTGGGCGACCCGGGCGACGCCGTCGGCCTGCTGGAGAGGGAGCTGCGCGACCACCGGTTCGACGAGCGCCTGCACCGGCTGCGGATCCTCGCCCTGCACGGCTCGGGGCGCACCGCCGCGGCGGTGGCCGCATTCCGCGAGCTGGAGTCCACCCTGCGCGACGAGCTCGGCGTCGGCCCCGGACCGGAGTCCCTGGAGGCCTACGAGCGCATCCGCAACGGAACCGGCCCGTCGGCGCTCGAGCGGCCCGGGAGGGCGGGGCCGGCCGCGCCCGGACCGGCGTCCCCGCCCCGGCCCGCGCAGCTGCCGCCCGAGGTGCGCGGGTTCACCGGACGCGAGCAGGAGCTGGCCGTCCTCGAGTCCGTCCTCGCTCCCGACGGAGCGGGCCTGCCGATCGTCTCCGTCTACGGCCCGGCCGGGATCGGCAAGACCGCCCTGGCCCTGCATTGGGCGCACCGCAGATCCGACCTCTTCCCCGACGGCCAGCTCTACGTCAACCTCGCCGACAGCGGGGACGGCGGCACACCGGCGCCCGAGTGCGTCCTGCCCGGACTCCTGCGCGCGCTGGGGCGCCACCCCCAGCAGGTACCGCAGGACCTCGCGGAGCAGACGCTGCTCTACCGCTCCCTGCTGGCGGGCCGCCGGGTGCTCGTGGTGGTCGAAGGCGCGTCCTCCTCCGCCCAAGTGCGGCCGCTGCTGCCCGGCTCGACCGGCTGCGGCGTGATCGTGACCGGCCATCACCACCTGGCAGGCCTCACCACCCGCGACGGAGCCCGCCCCCTGCGGCTGGCGCCGCTGAACGACCGCGACAGCAGGGCGCTGCTCACGGCCGAACTCGGCCGGGCCACGCCCTCGGGCCCCCGGCTGGAGGCTCTCCTTCGGCTGTGCGGCGGCATTCCGCTGGCGCTGCGGATCGCCGCGGCCAAGGCCGACAGCTCCGCGATCGGCGACCTGGCCGACGCGCTCGGACGTACCGATCCCGCGGACGAGGAGCAGACGGCCCGCGCCGAAAGCGTGGACCTGCCGCTGCTGTCGTACTGGCTGCTGTCGCCGGAGGCTCAGCGCATGGTGACGCTCATGTGCGTCGTCCCGGCGGTGGAGTTCTCCGTGCACAGCGCGGCGGCGATCGCCGGCATCGCGCCGGCCGACGCCGCCGCCGCGCTCGACGAGCTCGCCTCGGTGAACCTGCTGGAGGAGCGGAAGCGCGGCTACTACCGCACGCACACCGCACTGCGCAGCCGGCTCTCCGCGGCCATGCCCGACCGCATCGCGCCGGCGGCCTGCCGGGAAGGCCTCTACCGCCTGCTCGCCTTCCAGGTAGCCGCGGTTCGCAAGGCCGCCGGCCTCTACCACTGCGGGTCCCTCAGCCTGCCGGGCGCGCCGGAACCGGCGGACCCGGCGCCGCCCGACCCGCCGTTTCGCACCTTCGAGCAGGCGATGGCGTGGATGAGCGCCGAGCGGCTGAATCTGTTCGAGACGCTGCGATTCACCGCCGAACACGTGCCGGGGCGGCCCGTCTGGGAGCTGGTCGGCATCCTGTGCTGGTTCTGCTGGGTGCCCGACGCCGGTGTCGACCGGTTGGCGGCCGCCAGCCTGGTGGAGGCCGCCGACCGGCACGGCGACCCGGCCGCCAGGCTGGTGACCCGCCTGCTGGCCGGGGGCCGCAGCGGCTACCTCGGCGAGCCGCGGGCCGCCCTGGTGCATTACGACGAGGCGCTGGGCCTGCGGGATGGCCTCACCTGGCCGGCCGGCATCGCCGAGGCCCGCGCCCAGCGCGGCCACGTGCTCTGGGTCTGCGGCCGCCTGGCGGAGGCCGAGCAGGATCTGCGCGCGGCGATCGCGATACGCCTGCGGCTGGGAACGCGCCAGGAGGAGGCCGTCGCACGCCTGTGGCTGGTGCGGGTCCTGGTCGACCAGGGGCGGCCCGGCGCCGCCGAAGAGGAGGCGGAGACCTGCCTCGCGCTGTTCGCCGACGCCGGCCACTCCCCCGTGCGCGAGGCGCTCACCCGCCTCCACCTGGCCGAGATCGCGCTCAACCGCGGCGACGGCTGCCTGGCGCGCCGACGCGCCCAGTCGGCCCAGCGGGCGCTGCGCGACCGCTCCCCCCAGGTGCGGTCCCTGGCACACGCGACGACCAGTCTGATCGCCGCCCAGGAGCATGACCGCGCCGCGGCCGACGAGCACGCGCGCCTGGCCGGCGAGGGCGGCCGCAACGGGGACCTGCGAATCCTGGCCGAGACCCGCAACCTGCTGGGTGAGGCGCGCCTGGTCCTGGGTGAGGACGAGGCGGCGCTCGGCGAGTTCCGTGCGGCCCACCGCTGCGCCGCCCATGCGGGGTTCCGGCGCGGGGAGCTGACCGCACTGACGGGAGTGGCCGAGATACACCGCAGGCTCGGCCACGACGAATGGGCGCTGGACGGTTGCGGCCGCGTCCTGGCGATGGCGGGCGAGGAGTACCCCGCCGCCCGCGGTCGGGCGCTGGCCGTACGGGCCCGGCTGCATGCGGCGGCCGGGAGCAGGGGGGCATCGGACCGCGACCGCGGCGCCGCCGAGCGGCTGTTCGCGCAGGCCGGGTACCGGCGGTCCGCGTGGCGGCGCTCCGCGGGGCCCGTATGCGTTCCGAGCCTGCGAGGCGACTGAGGCGGACGCCGGCCGGGAAACCTCGGACCGCGCTGCCGGGGCCGTGCGCGCCGGGTCACCGGGGGACGGAGGCTCCGCTGGGGCCGGGCAGGATGCCGTGGGCGCGGTACCAGGCGACCTCGTCGGCGATGGTCCGCTCCATGGGGCGGAAGGCGGTGCCCAGCTCGCGCTGGGCGCGCGCCGAGGTGATGTTGCGCCCGTCGCCCTCGCGCAGCACGGCCAGTCCCGTGCGGGTGGCCGGCGGCTCAGTGCCGCGCAGCCGGGCCAACCCTTCCATGAGCGCGACCACGCCCAGCGCGGCGGGGACGGGGACCTCGCGCGGGGCGGCCGTGCCGGTCTCCGCGGCGACGGCGGCGGTGAGGTCGCGGAGGCGGTGCCTGGTCCCGGCAACGACGTAGCGGCCCCCGCCGCCCGGTCCGGCGGCGCGGACGCAGGCCGCGGCGACGTCGCGCGCGTCGACGACGTAGTTTCCCAGGGCCGGCACGGCTCGCATCCGCCCGGCGGCGACGGCCTGGAGCAGCCGGCCCGCCGAGGTGGGTCCGGCGTCGCCCGGCCCCCACATCCAGCCGGGCAGCACGATCGGCACCCGCATGGAGCAGGTTCGGGCGTACTCGCGGACCGCCTCCTCGGCGCGGACCTTGCTGGAGGGGTAGTCGAGCGACCGGTCCAGGCCGCGGTACCGCCGGGGCGGGGGTGTCTCCTCGTCGGCCGGGCTGTCGGGGCCGGTGGTGGCGAGGACGTTGACGGAGCTGGTGTGCACGAAAGCGGAGACGCCGGCGTCCTCGGCGGCACGCAGCAGCGGGTGCAGAGAGGCGACGTTGACCCGCTCCAGCACGCGCAGGTCGGCGCCGGTCTCGTAGTACTCGCGGAAGTAGGCGGCCGTGTGGAAGACGGTGTCGCATCCGGCCAGCAGCGGCGTGTAGGCGGCGGGGTCGGTGACGTCGCCGACCCCGATGCGCAGGCGGGGATGGTCGGGCAGCAGCCGCCGGGCGCGGTCGGCGTCGCGGACCAGCGCGGTGACCTCGCCGCCGGCGTCGAGCAGCTGGGCGGTGATGTTGCCGCCCAGCAGCCCGGTGGCCCCGGTGACCAGGGAGCGCCGGGGCACCGGCCCGGGCGGGGTGGCCTCGTCCATACAAGACTCCGATCATGATGTCCGCATATCGTATATCGAGCATATTATATAGCAGACATGACGATCTGACGGAACTAGCATGTGGATATGAACAGCGCGGACGACTTCGGCGGGGTCCCCGGAAGCACTCTGTGGGGAAACACCGGCTACCGGCTCATCAAGCTCGGCGAGATGGTGCTCTCGATGACCGAGGCGGCCTTCGAGCCGCTCGGGCTGAACCCGCGCCACTTCAACGTGCTCGCCACCGCCGCCGCGATGGACGCGCCGTCACAGCAGGAGCTCAGCCGGCGGCTGGGCATCGACCCCAACGTCATGGTCGGGGTCGTCGACGATCTGGAGAGCAGCGGCCTCGCCGAGCGGCGGCGCAACCCCGACGACCGCCGACGCTACATCGTGGTGCCCACGCCGCGCGGCCGCGAACTGCTGGCGGAGTGCACCGAGGTGGTCGACCGAGTGGAGGACCGGCTCTTCTCCGGCCTCGACGAGGACGAGCGGGCGGCGCTGCACGGCATCGCGGGGCGGCTGCTCGCAGAGCACCCCGCACCTGTCAAGCGGCACTGAGGGCCCGCGGGCTTCACCGCAGAACCATGCCCTCCGGGGCGGCCTCGGGCGGCTCGGGGGTGGCGACCAGGCCCATTTCCGCGCTGTCGGCGAGCAGGGGGTGGTGCGGCAGCACCCGGACGGTGAACCCGCAGCTTCCCGCCCGCCGCAGCGGTACCGATCCGTGGTAGCACACCGTCCGCGGACCGGCGGCGTCCGCGGCGCCCCCGTCCGCCGACAGCTCGGCCAAGACCGGCTCGACCAGCGCCTCGGAGTCGGTGACCCGCCCCACGGCCACCTCGACCCGCACGTCCTCGGAGTCCAGCTCGCCGAGTGCCACGGACGCGCGCACCCGCAGGTCGCCGCCGACCAGCGGGGGGCCTTCGCTGCCGGTCATCTCGACGTGCTCCACCCGCACGCCCGGCCAAGCGGCGCGCACCCGCCGCTTCCAGGCGGCCAGCTCGCCCGCGCCGCGCATGCCGCCGGCGGCCAGTGCCCGCGAGGACTCGGCCGCGCCCTGGTAGAGCCGGGTCACGTAGTCCTGCACCATTCGGGTGGCCAGCACCTTGGGGCCCAGCGAGACGAGCGTGTGCTTGACCATCTCCAGCCACCGCTTGGGGAGACCGCGGTCGTCGAAGTCGTAGAACAGCGGCACCACCTGCTGCCCGACGAGGTCGTAGAGTGCGGCGGCCTCGATGGCGTCGCGCCGGTCGGGGTCCTCGACGCCGTCGGCAGTGGGGATGGCCCAGCCGTTGGAGCCGTCAAACCACTCCTCCCACCAGCCGTCGCGCACCGACAGGTTGAGCCCGCCGTTGAGAGCCGACTTCATGCCCGAGGTGCCGCAGGCCTCCAGCGGGCGCAGCGGGTTGTTCAGCCAGACGTCGCACCCCTGCACCAGAGCCCGCGCCAGCGCCATGTCGTAGTCGGGCAGGAAGACGATCCGGTGCCGCACCCGGGGGTCGTCGGCGAAGCGGACGATCTCCTGGATCAGCCGCTTGCCGCCCTCGTCGGCCGGGTGCGCCTTGCCCGCGACGACGATCTGCAGCGGCCGCTCCGGGTCCAGCAGCATCGAGGCGAGGCGCTCGCGGTCGCGCAGCATCAGGGTGAGCCGCTTGTAGGAGGGCACCCGGCGGGCGAAGCCGATCGTCAGCACCTCGGGGTCGAGCACGTCGTCGACCCAGCCCAGCTCGGCCTGGGAGGCGCCACGCCGGCGCCAGGACGCGCGCAGGCGCTCGCGGACGTCGGCGACGAGGCGTTCGCGCAGCGTGCGGCGCATCTCCCACAGCTCGCCCTCGGAGGCGCCGGCGAGCTTGCGCCAGCCCTCGGCGCTGGTGAACTCCCCCGTGTCGGGCACCATCCGGCGGGCGAGGTCCTGGGCCTCCTCGGCCACCCAGGTGCGCGCGTGCACTCCGTTGGTGACGGCTGTGATGGGCACCTCGGCGGTGTCGAACCCGGGCCACAGGCCGCGGAACATGTCGCGGCTCACGGCCCCGTGCAGTCGGCTGACCCCGTTGACCCGCTGGGCCAGGCGCATCCCCATGACCGCCATGTTGAACACGTCGGGGTCGCCCTCGGCGTAGTCCTCAGCGCCCAGGCGCAGGACGTCGTCGGCGGCCAGTCCCGGCGCCGCGGAGTCGCCGGGGGCGAAGTGCCGGCGGACGAGCTCGCGGTCGAACCTGTCGATACCGGCGGAGACGGGGGTGTGCGTGGTGAAGACGGTGCCGGCGCGCGCGGCCTCGACCGCCTCGTCGAAGGACAGTCCGCCGTCGACCAGCTCGCGCGCGCGCTCCACGCCGAGGAACCCGGCATGGCCCTCGTTCATGTGGAACACCTCGGGCGCGGGGTGGCCGGTCTCCTCGCAGTAGGCGCGCACCGCGCGCACGCCGCCGACACCCAGCAGGAGCTCCTGGCGCAGGCGGTGCTCCTTGCCGCCCCCGTAGAGGCGGTCGGTGACCGCTCGCAGGTCGGCGGAGTTGTCCTCGTGGGCGGCGTCGAGCAGCAGCAGCGGCACGCGCCCGGCCCTGGCCACCCATACGCGGGCGTTCAGCCGCTGACGGCCGGGCAGGTCCAGCCCGACGCAGGCGGGGGCGCCGCCGCCGTCGCGCAGCTGGGTCAGCGGCAGTCCGCGGGGGTCGACCTCGGGGTACTCCTCCAGCTGCCAGCCCTCCGGCGAGAGCGCCTGGCTGAAGTAGCCGTGCTGGTAGAGCAGCCCCACCCCGATCAGCGGGGCACCGAGGTCGCTGGCGCTCTTCAGGTGGTCGCCGGCCAGGATGCCCAGCCCGCCGGAGTACTGAGGCAGCGCCGCGGTCAGGCCGTACTCGGCGGAGAAGTAGGCGACGGCGGCGGGGGCGTCGCGCTCGCGGGCGTAGTGCTGGTACCAGCGGTCGTCGCCGAGGTAGGCGGCCAGGTCGGAGTCGGCTGCGCCGAGGCGCGCGAGGAACCGGTCGTCGCCCGCGAGCTCGCCGAAGCGCTCGGCGGAGACCTCGCCGAGCATGCGGAAGGGGTCGTGGCCGCAGCGCTCCCATACGGCGGGATCCACCGCCGCGAACACCTCGCGTGTGGGCGCGTGCCAGGCCCAGCGCAGGTTGGCGGCGAGCCGCTCCAGCGCGGCCAGCTTGTCGGGTAGGGCGGTGCGGACGGTGAACCTGCGAATGGCCTTCACGGAGCGTGAGGCTACTCAATCGACGCGCTCCGTGCGACTCGTCCCCGGCGTTTTATGAAAAATCATGGATAACACGGTGTTCCCAGACTGTAACCGGACCCCGCATTATTCAGAAGTTCCACATAACGGGCACTCCAACCACACAACGGGAAATTACGGACACCTGATATCACCAGCACCCAATCGATCTTCCGTAACCGGTATCCGTTGGACCGAAACCTCTGGTGCGCCAGGGGCTCCTGCCTCACACGTAGGGGTTTGCCCGGTTTCCCGAACTTCCGTTGATCCGAGATCCCCGCAGGTCAGAAGAGAACCAAGCCAGTGTGACGACAATCACAAAAAATTGCGGCCTCGGGTTGTCGGCGCACCCCGCGTTCCGGCCTGACGATAGACAGAGGAGCAGGCCCGGACCGAAATCACCGATGCCGATCGACTGGACATTCGGTCGTGTCGGGCTGCCCGAACACGACTCATGAGCGCCACACGGCCACAGGAACGAAGCGTGGCATCCGCGGCTCACGCGGGGTGGTTACCGAGAGAATCCGACAAACCCGATCAAATCTCGGGTATGACGACAATGATGGTGTACCTGTGATTGGACGCATTCCCATTCTCGACGTCTCGCCCGTCCTGGACTACGGCACCGCCAAGGCGGCCGCCGGCGAGACCGTTCCCGTCCGAGCCACGGTGATCCGCGAGGGCCACGGGGCCCTGGGCGCCGCCGTCGTCCTCTACGACCCGCGCGGCCGCAGGCACTCGCTGACTCCTATGCGCGAGATCGCGCCGGGCACCGACCGCTACGGCGCCGACGTCGCCGTCGGCCACGAGGGGCGGTGGAGCTTCAGCGTCGAGGCCTGGAGCGACCCCGTGGCCACCTGGCGCCGCGACGCCGCCGTGAAGATCCCCCTGGGCCAGGACGTCGAACTGACGCTGGAGGAGGGCGCGCGCCTGTTCGACCGCGCCGCGCGACGCGTGCCGCGCCGACCCGCGTTCGCCCGCGTCGCCGCCGTCCTGCGCGACGGCTCCCTGTCCGCCGATGAGCGCCTGGCCGCCGCCTCCGGCCCCGAGGCGACCGAGCGGCTGGCCGCCGAGCCCCTGCGCGACCTCGTCACCCGCACCAGGCGTCGCCCCCTGGCCGTGCACCGCCGGCGCGCGCTGGTCGGCTCCTGGTACGAGTTCTTCCCCCGGTCGGAGGGCGCGGTCATGGACGGCGAGGCCGGCGCCTGGCGGTCGGGCACCTTCGCCACGGCGGCCAAGCGGCTGCCCGCCATCGCCGACATGGGCTTCGACGTCGTCTACCTGCCGCCGATCCACCCCGTCGGCCGGTCCTTTCGCAAGGGGCGCAACAACACGACCACCGCCGGCTCCGGCGATCCGGGGTCGGTCTGGGCGATCGGCTCCGAGGAGGGCGGCCACGACGCGGTCCACCCCGGCCTCGGCACGCTCGCGGACTTCGAGGAGTTCGTCGCCGAGGCGGCCGAGCACGGCCTGGAGATCGCGCTCGACCTGGCCCTGCAGTGCTCGCCCGACCACCCCTGGGTGCGCGAGCACCCCGAGTGGTTCGCGCGCCGCGCCGACGGATCGATCGCCTACGCCGAGAACCCGCCCAAGAAGTACCAGGACATCTACCCGCTGAACTTCGACGGCGACCCCGAGGGGCTCTACGCCGAGGTGCTGCGGATCGTGCGGTTCTGGATGGAGCGCGGGGTGCGCATCTTCCGCGTGGACAACCCGCACACCAAGCCGCTGGCGTTCTGGGAGCGGCTGCTGGGCGAGATCGCGGCCTCGGACCCCGACGTCGTCTTCCTGTCGGAGGCATTCACACGCCCCGCGATGATGGCGGCGCTGGCGCGCGCCGGGTTCCACCAGTCCTACACCTATTTCACGTGGCGCAATTCCAAGGAGGAGTTGGAGGACTACCTCACCGAACTCTCCGCCGAATCCTCGGCCTACATGCGCCCCAACCTCTTCACCAACACCCCCGACATCCTCTCGGACTACCTCCAGCGCGGCGGCCGGCCCGCCTTCGAGGTGCGGGCCGTCCTCGCCGCTCTGGGATCACCGGCGTGGGGCGTCTACTCGGGCTACGAGCTCTGCGAGAATACCCCGATAAAGCCCGGGAGCGAGGAATACCTCGACTCGGAGAAATACCAGCACCGCCCCCGCGACTGGGCGGCGGCGGAATCCGCTGGAAAGACCATCGCGCCCCTGCTGCGCAGGCTAAACTCACTCAGGCGCGAACATCCTGCATTGCAAGAACTGCGCAACCTGCGGTTCCACCATGTCGACCGGCCGGAGCTCATCTGCTTTTCCAAACGGCTGGCCGGGGCCGGCGAGAACGGGCGCGACGACGTCGTCCTCGCCGTCGTGAACCTCGACCCGCACCACGCGCATGAGGCTACGGTGCGGCCCGACTGGCCCGCTCTGGGGTTCGGCCCCGACGCACGGATAACGGTCGCCGACCAGATATCCGGCGACACCTACAGCTGGGGAGAGGCGAATTATGTCCGCCTTGACCCGCAATTCCAACCCGCACACATATTCACAGTCGGCCCCGCTGAATAAGGGTTCGCGCTAAAGGGCCGCCTCCTGCAGGCGCTCCGCTCTTCGCGCACCGGTCCATCGCAGCGGCAGGCGCTGGAAAGCCAACTCGTGGAGTAGCCTCGTGACCACACAAGAGCCGTTGCCAGGCACCAGTCACACGCCGTTCGCGGCCGTGCCCGATACCTTCACCCACGAGAAGCCCCGCGATCCCTACTGGTACAAGCACGCGGTCTTCTACGAGGTGCTCGTCCGCGGATTCCACGACTCCAACGGCGACGGCACCGGCGATCTGCGCGGGCTCATCAAGAAGCTCGACTACCTCGAATGGCTGGGCATCGACTGCGTCTGGCTGCTGCCCCTGTACGAGTCGCCGCTGCGCGACGGCGGCTACGACATCTCCGACTACATGAAGATCCTGCCGGAGTTCGGGCAGATCGCCGACTTCGTGGACCTGGTCGACCAGGCGCACCGCCGCGGCATCCGGGTCGTCGCCGACCTGGTGATGAACCACACCAGCGACCAGCACCCGTGGTTCACCGCCTCGCGCGAGGACCCGGAGGGGCCCTACGGCGACTTCTACGTCTGGTCCGACAGCACCGAGCGCTACGGCGACGCCCGGATCATCTTCGTCGACACCGAGCAGTCCAACTGGACCTACGACGAGATGCGCGGGCAGTACTACTGGCACCGGTTCTTCTCCCACCAGCCCGACCTCAACTTCGAGAACCCGGCGGTGCAGGAGGCGATCCTGGAGGTCCTGCGCTTCTGGCTGGACCTGGGCATCGACGGTTTCCGGCTGGACGCGGTGCCCTACCTCTACGAACGCGAGGGCACCGACTGCGAGAACCTCAAGGAGACCCACGAGTTCCTCAAGCGCATCCGCTCCGAGGTCGACCGCCTCTACCCCGACCGGGTGCTGCTGAGCGAGGCCAACCAGTGGCCCGCCGACGTCGTCGACTACTTCGGCGACTTCGAGGCCGGCGGCGACGAGTGCCACATGAACTTCCACTTCCCGCTGATGCCGCGGATGTTCATGGCAGTGCGCCGCGAGCAGCGCTACCCGATCTCGGAGATCCTCGCCCAGACCCCGCGCATCCCGCGCAACTGCCAGTGGGCGATCTTCCTGCGCAACCACGACGAGCTGACGCTGGAGATGGTCACCGACGAAGAGCGCGACTACATGTACGCCGAATACGCCAAAGACCCGCGGATGCGCGCCAACGTCGGCATCCGCCGGCGCCTGGCGCCGCTGCTGGACAACGACAAGAACCAGATCGAGCTGTTCACCGCCCTGCTGATGTCGCTGCCCGGCTCGCCCGTCCTGTACTACGGCGACGAGATCGGCATGGGCGACAACATCTGGCTGGGCGACCGCGACGCGGTGCGCACCCCCATGCAGTGGACCTCTGACCGCAACGCCGGGTTCTCCCGTTGCGACCCGGCACGCCTCTACCTGCCGCTGATCATGGACCCGATCCACGGCTACCAGGCCCTCAACGTCGAGGCCCAGCGCGACGACCCGGGCTCGCTGCTGAACTGGACCCGCAAGATGATCCAGATCCGCAAGCGCCACCCGGTCTTCGGCACCGGCGACTTCACCGAGCTCTTCGCCAGCAACCCCAGCGTCCTCGCCTTCGTCCGCGAGTACGGCGACGACCGGATGCTGTGCGTCAACAACCTGTCGCGGTTCCCGCAGCCGGTCGAGCTCGACCTGCGCCGGTTCGAGAGCGTCACGCCCATCGAGTGCATGGGCGGGGTGCGCTTCCCCGCCATCGGCGAACTGCCCTACCTGCTGACACTGCCGGGCCACGGCTTCTACTGGTTCCAGCTGCCGCCCGTCGAGGAGGCCGACGGCCCCGCCACCGAAGACCGCAACCGACAAACGCGAACGACTCCGCGGCCCGGGACGGCCACCACGCGGCAGCGACAGGCGGCCGCGGCGAGCCGATCGGGCGCGCCGGCGGCCGAGTGGCCCGCCGCCGGCGCCCCGGCCACCCCCGACCCCCGGCCGCGTCGATAAGCGGAAGAGGACTCATCGCAGATGACCCAGCTTGAGGAGCTCCTGGCCGACTGGATCCCACGACAGCGGTGGTTCGCCGGAAAGGGGAAGCCGATCGAGACCGTCACGGTCCGAACGGAGCATCCGCTGGTCGGCGGCGACCCCGGACTGAGCGTCCTGGTCGTCGAGGTCGGCCAGCAGGGCTCCGTCTCCCGGTACCAGGTGCTCCTCGGGCTGCGCCCGGCAGGGACGCTGCGCGAGGAGCTGGCACACGCCGCCATCGGCGTGTGCCGCCTCGGCGGCGCCCCCCGCACGGTCTACGACGCCGTGCACGACCCCGAACTGACCGCGCTGCTGCTGGACCGCATCTCGGCTGCCGACGGCCTCGCAGCCGGTGCCCGCGCGGACACCGAGGGAGGCGGTCCACTGCCTCCCGTGCGGTTCCGGCGCCTGCCCGAGGCCGCCGTGAGCACAGGGCACCGGAGTCTGGTCCTCAAGGGCGAGCAGTCCAACACCTCCCTGGTCTACGGCGAGGACTACGTACTCAAGTCCTTCCGCCGGCTGTGGCCCGGCCTCAATCCCGACCTGGAGCTGACCGCCGCGCTCGCCGAGTCGCCCTACGTGGCGCGTCCCTACGCCTGGATCGAGACCGACGTGAGCGACGGCGACCGGTCGTTGCCCACCACACTGGCGATGCTGCAGGAGTACATGCGCAGCGCCACCGACGGCTGGGTGCTGGCCGCGACCAGCGTCCGCGACCTCTACGCCAACCCCGGCCTCTCCCCCGCCGACGCCGGCGGCGACTTCGCCGGCGAGGCCGAGCGGCTGGGCGCGGCCACCGCGGCCGTGCACCGCGCGCTCGCCCGCGAGCTGCCCACCGACGTCCTCTCCCCCGGCGCGCTGCGCGAGCTGTCCGGGTCGATGCTGGAACGGCTGCGCCAGGCCACCGCGGAGGTGCCCGAGCTGCAGCCCTACGGCGGGGTGCTGCGCGGCGCCTACGAGGCCCTTGCCCGGGTCGACGAACCACTGCCGATACAGCGCGTGCACGGCGACTACCACCTGGGCCAGGTGGTGCGCACCGACGCGGGGTGGGTGCTGCTGGACTTCGAGGGCGAGCCCGCCGCCCCGGTCGAGGAGCGCCGCCGCCCCTCGAGCCCGCTGCGCGACGTCGCCGGCATGCTGCGCTCCTTCGACTACGCGGCGCGCTACCAGCTCGTGGGCTCGTCCTCGGCTCCGGAGCTTGCGCCGGCCGCACGCGCCTGGGCACAGCGAAACCGCGACGCCTTCAGCGCCGGATACGCCTTCGGCGGCGGCGTCGACCCCGAGAAGCACCAGGCGGTGCTGCGCGCCTTCGAATACGACAAAGCCGTCTACGAGGTGCTCTACGAGGCGCACAACCGCCCCTCGTGGCTGCGCATCCCGCTGGACTCCATCGCGGCGCTGGCCGCGTGAACCGCCCGATCACCACGACGACCCCAGGATGGCCGCGATACACATGAGCGTCTCCCCAGCGGAACTGACCGCAGAGATCGACCGGCTGACCGCCGGCCGCCACCACGACCCGCACAGCCTGCTCGGCGCGCACCCGGTCGCCGAAGGAACCGCCCTGCGCGCCCTGCGCCCCCTGGCGCGCACCGTCCACGCGGTGCTGGAGGACGGCCGCCGCGTCGAGCTGCCCCATGTCCAGGGGGGTGTCTTCGCCGCCACCCTGCCCGGCCCCGAGCCGGGCGATTACCGGCTCGCCGTGGCCTACGACGACGGCCGCGGAGGCAGGGTCGAGACCGTCGGCGACGACCCCTACCGGTATCTCCCCACTCTGGGCGAGCTGGACCTGCACCTGATCCGGGAGGGCCGCCACGAGGAGCTGTGGCGCGCCTTGGGCGCGCACGTGCGCACCTACCGCACGCCCATGGGCGAGGTCGGCGGGGTCGGCTTCGCCGTGTGGGCTCCCGGCGCCGAGGCCGTGCGCGTGGTCGGCGACTTCAACCACTGGGACGGCACCGCCCATCCCATGCGGTCGCTGGGCTCCAGCGGCGTCTGGGAGCTGTTCGTGCCCGGCATCGGCGACGGGGCGCTGTACAAGTTCCGGGTCCTCGGCCGCGACGGCGTGTGGCGCGACAAGGCCGACCCCATGGCCTTCGCGGCCCAGCGCCCGCCCGAGACCGCGTCGGTCGTCTACACCTCCCGCCACCACTGGCGCGACGACGCCTGGCTGTCGGAGCGCAAGACCCGCGAGTGGGACCGCCGACCGATGAGCGTCTACGAGGTGCACCTGGGCTCGTGGCGGCCGGGACTGTCCTACCTGGAGCTGGCGACCCAGCTGGTGGCCCACGTCCGCGAGATGGGCTTCACCCATGTGGAGCTCCTGCCGGTGGCCGAGCACCCCTTCGGCGGGTCGTGGGGCTACCAGGTCACGTCCTACTACGCGCCGACGGCGCGCTTCGGCTCGCCCGACGACTTCCGCGCACTCGTCGACGAGCTACACCGAGCCGGCATCGGGGTGCTGGTGGACTGGGTGCCGGCGCACTTCCCCAAGGACGAGTGGGCGCTGGCGCGCTTCGACGGCTCGCCCACCTACGAGCACGCGGACCCGCGCCGGGGCGAGCACCCCGACTGGGACACGCTCATCTTCGACTACGGGCGCACCGAGGTGCGCAACTTCCTCGTCGCCAACGCGCTGTACTGGCTGGAGGAGTTCCACATCGACGGCCTGCGGGTGGACGCGGTCGCCTCGATGATCTACCTCGACTACTCGCGCGAGGGCGGCGATTGGGAGCCCAACGAGTTCGGCGGCCGGGAGAACCTGGACGCGCTGGAGTTCCTCAAGGAGCTCAACGCCACCGCCTACCGCCGCAACCCCGGCATCATCATGGCCGCTGAGGAGTCCACGGCCTGGCCGGGGGTCTCGCGCCCCGTCGACCACGGCGGCCTGGGGTTCGGCTTCAAGTGGAACATGGGCTGGATGCACGACACCCTGGAGTACGTCAAGCGCGACCCGATCCACCGGCAGTACCACCACAACGAGATCACGTTCTCGATGGTCTACGCCTACAGCGAGAACTACGTGCTGCCGCTGTCGCACGACGAGGTCGTGCACGGCAAGGGCTCCCTGCTGTACAAGATGCCCGGCGACGAGTGGCGCCGGTTCGCGGGGCTGCGCGGGCTGCTGGGCTTCATGTGGTCCCACCCCGGAAAGAACCTGCTGTTCATGGGCGGCGAGATCGGCCACGGCGACGAGTGGTCGCACGAGGCGGGCGTGCAGTGGTGGCTGCTCGACCACGCCTGCCACCGCGGGGTGCGCGCCCTGGTCGCGGAGCTCAACCGCGTCTACCGCGACACCCCGGCCCTGTGGACGCTCGACACCGACCCGGCCGGGTTCACCTGGCTGGACGGAGGCGACGCGGCGGGCAACACCCTGTCCTACCTGCGCCACGGCGACGAGGGGTCGGCGCTGGCGTGCGTGGTCAACTTCTCGACGGAGCCGCACACCGGCCGCCGGGTGGGCCTGCCGCGCGCCGGGAAGTGGCGCGAGGTGCTCAACACCGACTCCCGCGACTTCGGCGGCAGCGGAGTGGGGGCCGTGGGCCGGTCGGGCACCGTGCGGGCCGAGGCGGTGGAGTGGAACGGCCAGCCGGCCTCGGCGAAGGTGACGGTCCCGCCGCTGGCCGCGGTCTGGCTGGCGCCTGCCTGATCGCGCGGACGCATCGAGGCGCGCGGGCACGGCCGCCCGGGCCGGGCGTCCGCCCGGCGGGACCCGCCCGCGCGCCTCGGGCGACGCTCAGTCGCGCTTGTAGTCGTCGGTGTTCATGGACCGGGCGATCTCGTCGTATAGCGTCGAGTACCGGGCGTCGACCGACCACGCGTAGACCGCGATGTCGCTCTGCGGCAGGAACCACAGGCGCACCTCGAACGTGTCGCCGTTCTCGCAGGTGACGTCCCACACGCGGTGGTGGGACTTCAGGCCGTCGGCGTGCTGGGTCAGCCCCTGGGGGTTGTCGACGTCCACCTGCTCGGCGCCGCTGACGCCCGTACCGCCCGACTCGGCGGTGCCCAGACTGCGGCAGGCCCCGGGGTCGGAGGCCCAGCCGTCCGGGTTGTTGTACTGCTTCTTGGGCCACTTGTTCGGGTCGTTCGCGGCCACATGCGGGATGACCTTCACCGCGCCGTAGCCGCAGGAGTCCTGGCCCGGCGGGCGCATGCACAGCTGCCCGCCGGTCTTGTCGATGCTCCAGTTCTTGGGCGCACCGATCTTGATGCCCTGGATCTCGACCGTGCTGAAACCGGCGGCGGTCGAAGGCGGCTCGGCGGCCGCGACCACGGCGCTGTAAGTGGAGTCGGGGCTGGGCGCGGCGGAGCCGCCGGAGCCGCCTCCGCACCCCGACGCCAGCAGCGCCAGCGCCGCGGCGGCTGCCGCGGCGACGGTTCTGGACCGCCGTGAACCGGACGTGCCGGACATGGGCTTCCCTTCTGCGTCCACGCTTGACCCCACGACGATAGCTGCCCATACCGACCACCGCGCCACAAAGGTGCGGTCGCCGGGGCGGTACGCGGGCGGGGCGGCCCGCGTGCCCGGGAACAGGGGGGACGCAGTGGCCGCTGTCGCGTGCGGCGTTCAACAACAGCGGGGCGCCTCGTCTAGCCTGAGGGCATGGTGCATCCGGTCAAGCTGCTCGGTCCCTTCTCACGTCTCCAGGAGCGGCGCAGCGGCCCGCTGATACTGGAGCTCGACCTCACCGACGGGCTTGCGGAGGAAGCGCCGGGCGACCCCCTGGGGCAGGTCCTGGCCCGGCGCCACCAGCAGCTGCGCGACGTCGTCGAGGGCATCCGCCGCGGCGCCAAGGACCCGCGCGTCAAGGCGCTGGTGGCCCGCATCGACGGCCGGGCGCTCGGCTTCGCCCGGGTGCAGGAGGTGCGCGCCGCGGTGTCGGCGTTCCGCGCCGCGGGCAAGGACACCGTCGCATGGGCGGAGTCGTTCGGCGAGTTCGGCCCCGGAACCGTCCCCTACTACCTTGCCTGCTCCTTCGCCGAGATCGCGGTGGTGCCGACCGGGTCGGTGGGGCTGACCGGTCTGCGCGTGGGCACCACCTTCTTCGGCGGCGCGGCCGAGCGGCTGGGCGTGCGCTTCGAAGGCGGCGCCCGCCACGAGTACAAGAACGCCCCCAACCAGTTCACCGAGCAGGGGTTCACCGAGCCGCACCGCGAGATCACCGAGCGGCTGGTGGAGTCGCTGAGCGAGCAGGTCGCCGAAGGCGTCGCCGAGGGGCGCGGGCTGAGCACCGAGCGGGTGCGCGAGCTCATCGACAGCGGGCCGCTGCTGGCCGCCGAGGCGCTGGAGGCCGGGCTGGTCGACCGGCTGGCCTACCGCGACGAGGTCTACACCGACCTGCGCGCCCGGTACGCGCCCGCCGCCGAGACCGGCGGTGACCGCGACGGCGCCGCCGAACCGGCCGCTGCGGGCGAGGGCTCCGGCCGGGGCGGCGCGCGGCTGCTCTACGTCGGCCGCTACCACCACCGCGCTTCGATGTCGGAGCGGGTACCCGTGCGCGCCGGCGGCTACATCGCGCTGATCACCGCGACCGGAGTCATCACCAGCGGCCGCAGCCGCCGCTCGGCGCTGGGCGGAAAGTCCATGGGCGCCGACACCGTCTCGGCCGCCCTGCGCGCCGCCCGCCGCGACAGGAACGTGCGGGCGGTCGTCTTCCGGGTGGACAGCCGCGGCGGCTCGGCGGTGGCCTCCGACGTCATCCGACGCGAGGTCGCCCTCACCCGCGAGGCGGGCACGCCGGTCATCGCCTCGCTCGGCGACATCGCCGGCTCCGGCGGCTACTACATCGTGATGGACGCCGACGCGATCGTCACCCGCCCCGGCACCCTCACCGGGTCCATCGGCGTCTACAGCGGCAAGCCGGTGCTCACGGGCCTGCTGGAGCGGCTGGGGATCACCAACGAGAACGTCGAGAGCGGCGCCCACGCCGCGATGTTCGGCCCCGACCGCGGGTTCACCGAGTCCGAGTGGGAGCGGGTCAACGCCATGCTCGACAACACCTACGCCGACTTCGCGGGCAAGGTCGCCCGCGCGCGCGGGCTGAGCGCCGAGCAGGTCGACGCGGTGGCGCGCGGGCGCATCCTCACCGGACGCGACGCGCACGACGGCGGCCTGGTCGACGACCTCGGCGGGCTGCCGGCGGCCGTGCGCCTGGCACGGGAGAAGGCCGGCCTGCCCGCCGGGCGGTTGCGCTCCTTCCCCGCCGGAGCACCGTGGGAGCGGCTGGTACCGGCCGAGTCCAGCGAGGACCGCACCGCTGCACCGCAGCAGACGGCGCCGGAACTGGCCGCCGCGTTGGCCGGACCGGGCGGCCTGGAGGATCTGGCGGCGCGCGCGGGGCTGCCGTCCTCGGCCCCTCTGCTGGTGCCGGGCGGCTGGGAGGTCACGTGAGCCCGGCGCCGGGACCGGCCGAGTTCACCGAGGCGATGGCCCGGTTCGCCACAGGGGTGACCGTGGTGACCGTGCGCGACGGCCGGGACGACATCGGCAGCACGGTCAGCGCCTTCGCATCGGTCTCGGCCGAGCCGCCGCTGGTCATGGTGGGGGTGTCGACGGAGAGCTACCTGTGCGAGGTGATCGACGCTCAGGGCCGGTTCGCGGTGAACGTCCTGGGCGAGGGCCAGCGCGCGGTTGCGGGCCGGTTCGCGGCCGAGGGCCGGCCCAGTGCGCGGCTGCTGCTGGAGGGTGAGGCGCACCGGCGCGGCGAGCACACCGGAGCGCTGGTGCTGGAGACAGCGATCGCCACGCTGGAGTGCTCCGTCGAACAGCGGGTGGCGGCCGGCGACCACATCGTCTACATCGCCGCCGTCAAGACCCTGCCGGCGGTGCGGCCGCGGCGCCCCGACGAGGCGCGGCCGCTGATCCGCTACGGCGGCCGATACCGCGCTTCGGGCTGAGCCAAACTCGCTAGAGAGATAACTCTTCGCGTTCCCGCCGCCACGGTTTCTGTGCGGTCCGGCTAGTTCACCGCGGGGGCCGGGCGTCGTCCAATGGAAGCATGGATGGCTTCTACACCGTGCTGGGAATCCTGGTGGCCGGGCTCATCCTGGCCATGATCCTCTGATCGCCGATCCCGCGGCCACAAACCTCCAAGGGCCGCGGGCGCGGCCCGCCTACGCCCCTCCCACCGACAGCAGGTCGCCCGGCACCGCCGCGGACCGTGCTCCTCCGCGGCGGTGCCGGGCACCGCGCGTCCGTCACGGCCGCCGGCGGCGCGGCGCCGCCCGCCCTGCGGGGCCGGGATGTGCCGCGCCGCCGTATACCGTGGCGCCGCTTCCTGCGTCAGTCCAGGCCTGCCTGGGAGAGCCAGTCGGCGGCGACCTCGTCGGCCTCCTCGTGGTCGATCTGCACACGTGCGTCCAGATCGATCAGCTTCTCGGTGGTCAGTTCCGCCGAGACCCTGTTCAGCACCTCGCGGGCGTCCTGGCCGACCGCCTTCTTGTTGATCAGGGGCGTGACGTTCTGCGAGCCGAAGAGGTTCTGCGGGTCCTCCAGCGCGACGAAGTCGCCGGTGGTGAACGCCGGGTTGGTGGTGAACAGGTTGGCCGCATCCACGTCGCCGCCGCGCAGGCCCTCGACCAGCAGGTTGCCTTCCAGCGGCCGGAAACCGCCGAACTCGACCCCGTAGGCGTCCTTAAGGCCGGGAACGCCCTGGGGGCGGGTCTCGAACTCGGCGGGGGCGCCGAGCGTCATGTCGCCGGCCACGCTTTCGAGATCGCCGATGGCGGTGAGGCCGTGCTCCTCGGCGGTCTCCTCGGTGACGGTGATGGAGTCCTTGTTCTGAGCGGGGGCCGAATCCAGGATCGCGAGCCCGTCGGGCAGCTCCCGGCGGACCGCCCGGTTGGTCTCCTCGGTGGTGCCGGACTCGGCCTCGGGGTCGAGGTAGTAGAGAATGCCGCCGTTGTACTCGGGGAACACCGACAGGTTCCCCTCGGCGACCTGGTCGTGGTAGACCTCGCGGCTGCCGATGTCCAACTGGGTCTCGACGGGGATGTCCTCGGCTTCGAGCGCTTTGGCGTAGATGTGGGCCAGCAGCGTGCTTTCGGGGAAGTTCGCCGAGCCCACGACGATGGCGTCTCCGCTGCCGCCGCCCCCGTCGCCGCCTCCGCCGGAGTAGGGGTCCCCTCCCCCGCCGCAGGCGGCCAACAGGAGCAGCAGGGGCGCGGCGGCGGCCGCCGGTCGCGTCGGATTGCGCATGACTTCACCCTTCTCGTGTGCGGATGCTGATGCGGGCGTGTGCGGTCGGCGTTCAGGACGCGGTGGAGGAGGACGCGGCGGCGCGGCGGCGCAGCCCCGGCGCGACCACCCAGCGGCGCAGCAGGGTGAACAGCCCGGTCACCGCCAGCGCAAGCGCGACCACCAGCAGCGCGCCGCCCAGGATCTGCTCGATGCGCTGCTGGGACTGGCCGTCGACGATGAAGCGCCCCAGGCCGCCGATGCCCACGTAGGCGGCGATGGTGGCGGTGGAGACGACCTGGATGGCGGCGGTGCGCAGCCCGAGCAGGATCAGCGGCATGGCCATGGGCACCTCCAGCCGGGCCAGGACCTCCCCGCCGCGCATGCCCATCCCCCGGGCGGCGTCGGTGACCTGCGGGTCGACACCGCGCACGCCCTCGTAGGTGTTGACCAGGATCGGCGGCACGGCCAGCGCCACCAGCGCCACCAGCACCGGGGTCAGGCCCAGCCCCATGCCCAGCACCACCAGCGTGAGCACCCCGATGGTGGGCAGCGCGCGGGCGAAGTTGGCCAGGCTGATGGCCAGGAACCCGCCGCGGCCGGTGTGGCCGGTCAGCAGACCGACGGGGACCGCGATCGCGGCGGCCGCCAGCAGCGCCAGGACGGAGTAGTAAACGTGCTCGGCGAAGCGGACCGGGATACCGCCGGAGCCGCTCCAGTTCTGCGGCTGGGCGAACCAGGACGCCACCTCGGAGGCGATGTTCACGCCGCCGCCTCCTCTCGGGCTCGGGCACCCGTCCCCGGAATCCGGCGCCGGGCGCTCCGACCGCCGCGACGGGCGGGGCCGCGGTCGCGGGCCCAGGGCGTCAGCGCGCGCTGGGCCAGCACCAGCAGGCCGTCGGTGGCGAATGCCAGCGCGACCGAGAGCGCAATCCCCACGACCACGGGTGCGGCGAAGTCGCGCGCGAAACCGTAGGTCAGGATGACGCCGCCCAATCCGCCCAGGCCCACCAGGGACGCGACGCTGACCATGCTGATGGTGGCCACGGAAGCCACGCGCAGGCCCGCGATGATCACGGGGACGGCCACCGGAAGCTCCACGCGCAGCAGCCGGCGCAGCGGGCCGAAGCCCATGGCTACCGCGGCCTGGCGCACGTGGTCGGGCACCTGGTTCAGGCCGTCGACGACGTTGGGCACCAGGATCGCCAACGTGTACAGCGCCAGCGGAAGGATGGCGGTCCACGGCGTGAACGCGGTGTAGGGCAGCAGGAGGAAGAACAGCGCCAGCGACGGAACGGCGTAGAGCGCGTTCACCCCGCCGAGGACCGGGGGGTAGACGACGCGGTAGCGGACGCTGAGCACGCCGAGCGGCACCGCCAGGGCCAGGCCGATGAGCACCGAGGCGTAGGAGAGCAGCACGTGCTCGGCCAGCATCGGCCCGACCGGGTCGTCGAAGTTGCTCCAGCCCCACTGCCAGCTCTGCACCGCCCAGCCCCACAAGGGCTCGGTGAAGGCCAGTGCGGCCCGAACGGCCTCAACCACGGCCGTCCTCCGTGCCGGAGCGGTCGTCGTCGCTGCCCGCGGCCCAGATCGCCGACCCCAGTTCGGTCTGGTCGACGGCGCCCAGCACCGTGCCGTCGTCGGCCACGCCGACCGCGCGTCCGGCCGGCGAGAGGACTGCGGCGTCGAGCGCGGCCCGCAGGGAGTCGGTGGAGACGGTGAAGATGTGCCCGTAGCCCACGAGGTCGAGTTCGGCGACGTCGCGGTCGTCGGCGGCCGCGGCCAGCGCATCGGCCGAGACCCAGCCCAGCGGACGGCGCCGGGAGTCGACGACCAGCAGCCAGGGCTCGCCGGTGGTGGCGGCGACCTCGCGGGCGACCGCGGCGGTCTCGCCCTCGCCGACGATGACGTCGCTGCGCAGCGGGAGGTCGCGGGCGGGGAAGAAGGACAACCGGCGGACTCCCCGGTCGTAGCCCACGAAGGACTCGACGAAGTCGTCGGCGGGCTCGGCCAGCAGCCGCTCCGGGCTGTCGACCTGGGCCAGGCGGCCGCCGGGGCGCAGCACCGCGATGCTGTCGCCCAGCTTCACCGCCTCCTCGATGTCGTGGGTGACGAACACCACGGTCTTGCGCAGCTCGGCCTGCAGCCGCAGCAGTTCGTCCTGGAGCCCCGCGCGCACGACGGGGTCGACGGCGCTGAAGGGCTCGTCCATCAGCAGGACCGGCGGGTCTGCGGCGAGGGCGCGGGCCACGCCCACGCGCTGCTGCTGGCCGCCGGAGAGCTGGTGGGGGTAGCGGGAGGAGTGGGCGGGTTCGAGGCCGACCAGGTCCATGAGCTCGCGGGAGCGCTCACGCGCCCGCCGCTTGGACCAGCCCAGCAGCTGGGGGACGGTGGCGATGTTGTCGGCGACCGTACGGTGCGGGAACAGCCCGGCCTGCTGGATGACGTAGCCGATGGAGCGGCGCAGGACGGGCGGGTCCTGGCCGCGGACGTCGTCGCCGTCGATGGCCACCGTTCCGGCGGTGGGCTCGACCATACGGTTGATCATCCGCAGCGCGGTGGTCTTGCCGCTGCCGGAGGATCCGACCAGGACCGTGGTGTGCCCGGTGGGCACGGTGAGGTCGAGGTGGTCGACGGCGACGGTGCCGTCGGGGTAGCGCTTGCTCACGCCCTCGAAGGTGATCATCTGCTCGGTGCGGTCTCTCCTCGGGGCGTCGCACGCCGGTCCGTCGTTCGCTTGCGTGTACCCGGCCCGGTACGGGCCAAACTGCCCGGGCGCGGGATTCGGCGGCGGCTCAGTCGCCCTGGTCGGCGATCCAGCCGGGCAGGTCGGCCAAGCCGTCGAGAACGGTGTCGGCCTGGCGGGCCTCCGGCCGGCCGGCGTGCAGGTAGCCGAGCATGCCGCGGCGCAGCAGGGCCGCGCGCAGCCCGGCCCGCTTCGCGGGCAGCACGTCGTTGTCGAGGCGGTCGCCGACGTAGAGGATCTCGGCGGGGTTGGCGCCGGCGACGTCCACGACCCGGGAGAAGAAGGCGGGATCGGGCTTGGACACGCCCCAGTCCTCGGACACGTGGATCTGGTCGGCAGGCAGGTCCATCACCGCGAGCGAGGGCCGGGCGGCGGAGGGCTGGTTTCCGGCGACGACCACGCTCAGGCCCATCGCGCGCAGTTCGGACAGCGCGGGGCGGACGTCGGCGTAGAGGTCGTCGGCGTCGAAGTTCTCGCGCAGCGACGCGGGTTCGTCGGCCAGCCAGGCGGCGGACTCGGCTTCGAGGTCGAACCCGGGTTTGACCAGGTGGAACGCGTCCATCAACGGGCGGTCCTCGGCGAGCACGGCGCCCATGAGGCCGAAGAAGGCGAGCCGCGGGACCCCGAGGCGGTCGGCCCACCGCTCGAAGATGCGGGATTCGTCGATGAGGGTCTCGCCCACGTCGAGCACGACACTGCGAATCTTCACGAAATGGACGCTAGCACGGGGCACCGACACCACCCGGTACCCCGTCGCCGCAGGCGGCCCCGCCCCGAAAGCCTTCCCGACCCGACCCGGCGCCGCGCGGGCGCCGGGGCTAACCGGCAGCGGGCGGGCGCAGGACCGCGAAGGCGTCGGTGATCTCCAGACGGCGGACGCGGAAGCGGAACAGGGCCGCCGGGCGGCCGCCCGAGCGCCCGGAGGGGACGAAGCCGCCGGTCTCCTCGATCTGGCCGCGGCGCAGCAGCACACGGCGGAGGTTGGTGGCGGCCACGTCGTGGCCCAGCGCGGCGCGGTAGTAGCGCGACAGCTCCGAGACGGTGAATTCCGGAGGCGCGAGGGCGAAGCCGACGTTGGTGTAGGACAGCTTGGCGCGCAGCCGGCGGCGCCCGGAGTGCACGATCGCGGCGTGGTCGAAGCCCATCTCGGGCAGCTCCGCGGCGGGCTGCCAACCGGTGTCCTCGGGAACGACCGGGTCGATGTCGGCCGGTACGAGGCCGAGGTAGGCGGTGGCCAGTATCCGCCCCTGGGGGTGGCGGCCGGGGTCGCCGCGGGTCTCCAGTTGCTCCAGGTGGGTGAGGTCGCGCACGTCGACCTTCTGGGCCAACTGGCGGCGGATGGAGTCGTCCAGCCCTTCGGCGCCGTCCAGCCGTCCGCCGGGCAGCACCCAGTGGCCCTCGTAGGGCGGTCGCGCCCGCCGCCACAGCAGTACGCACAGGCGATCGGCCCGGATCTGGAAGACGACGGCCAGCACCTCGTGGCCGGCCGGCGCGCCGCCGGCCGGCGGGCGCGACCGGCCCAGGGCCGCCTGCTGCTCGGTCTCGGCGCCGCTCACCGGTGCGCCCTCCCGTCCGCGCCGCCGCTCACGTGCGCCCCGGCGGGCCGTACCGGTGTGGTCGCGCTCACTGCCCCTGTCGCCGCCATGACTCCCCATGTTAGAGTGCTATGAGTTTTTGCCTGCAAGACAAAAACCGGATGCGGCCCGGTCGCCGCCGCCGGCACGAGAGTCGGCGACCTCCGGGCACCGGACCTCCGGGCCCGTCTCTCGAAGGAAGAACACCGACATGGCAACCGTCCCCGCCACAGCAGACACCACGCTCTCCCAGGACTGGGCCGCAGAGGTCCGCAGGCTCGCCGAGAGCCGCGACGCGGTCATCCTCGCGCACAACTATCAGCGGCCCGAGATCCAGGACGTCGCCGACCACACCGGCGACTCCCTCGCGCTCTCACGCCTGGCGGCCGAGGTCGACGCGGGCACGATCGTCTTCTGCGGCGTCCACTTCATGGCCGAGACCGCCAAGATCCTCTCCCCCGAGAAGACCGTCCTGCTGCCCGACCTCGCGGCCGGCTGCTCGCTGGCCGACACCGTCACCGCCGAGGACGTGCGGGCCTGGCGCGCGGAGCACCCCGGCGCCGTCGTTGTGGCCTACGTCAACACCTCCGCGGCGGTGAAGGCCGAGACCGACATCTGCTGCACGTCCTCCAACGCGGCCGACGTCGTACGCTCCATCCCCGAGGACCGGGAGGTCCTGTTCCTGCCCGACCAGTTCCTGGGCGCCCACGTCAAGCGCGTCACCGGCCGCGAGAACATCCACGTGTGGATGGGCGAGTGCCACGTGCACGCCGGCATCGACGGCCACACCCTGCGCGAGCGGGTGGCGGCCGAGCCCGACGCCGAGCTGTACGTGCACCCCGAATGCGGCTGCGCCACTTCGGCGCTGTACCTGGTGGGCTCGGGCGCCGTGCCGCAGGACCGCGTCAAGGTGCTCTCCACCGGCGGCATGCTCAGCGCCGCGGAGGCGTCCACGGCGGAGAAGGTCCTCATCGCCACCGAGACCGGCATGCTGCACCAACTGCGCGCCGCCAACCCGGTCACGGACTTCGAGCCGGTCAACCCGCGCGCCGAGTGCCACTACATGAAGATGATCACGGCCGAGAAGCTGCTCGCGACGCTGCGCGACGGCACCGGCGAGATCCGCGTGGACGACGGAACCGCGGCCAAGGCGCGCCGCTCGGTCGAGCGGATGGTCGCCATCGGCACGCCCTCGCGCGGCGGAGAGTGAGCGCGGCACAACCGCCCGGAGCGTTCCCGGGCGGAAGCAGGGCCTGCGCCGCCGAAATCGGTAACAAAAGACTTACCTTCGCGCTATAACTGTCCAATGTACCGGACAACGTTCCACCTGGATCGCTAGCGTTACCGGACAACTCCGGCCTATCGCCCTGATATGGGCACCCCCGGCCGGTGCGTGTCGCGCTTTGGGGAGGGAACGTGGCATCGCAGTCCCCGACTTCGGGGGGAAGCACCGCGCCTTCGGCCCGGCCGGCTCCGCCGGGCCGGTCGTCGCGCGCCAGGGCGGGCAGGCACAGCGCCGCGCCCGGCGCCGAACTGGCCGCCGCTCTGCGCGGCGGCACCGGCTACGGGCGGTGCTACGACCTGTTCGCGGACCAGCTCTACCGCTACTGCTGGTCCCTGGTCGGGCCGGGCGGCGGCGCCGAGCCCGACCGCGCGGCGGACGCGGTACACGAGACGTTCCTGGCCGCCGCCGACCGCATCCACGCACTGCGCGACGACCGTGAGTTCGCGGCCTGGCTGTTCGCGCTGGTGCGCACCGCCGCTCGGCGGCGCGGGTTCGCTCCCCGCTCTCCCTACGCCGAACTGGCCACCACCGACGACGAGCAGGCCGCGGTGCGGCTGTCGCAGCGGCTGCCACCCAGTCACCGCGAGCTGCTGGAGCTCTATCTGCGGCACGGGCTGCCCACGCCCCTGATCGCCCGCGTGTTGGGCCTGGGCGCCGAGACCGCCGCGGAGCTGTGCCGCACGGCGGTGCTGAATGCAGCCGACCAGCTGGCGCGCTATGCCCGGGCCCCCGAGCCTCCGGAGCACCGCGGGGCCGACCGCGGGGTGCGGTCGGTGCTCGCCGGGCTCGAACCGCCCGGCCCGCCCCCGGGCCTGCGCGAACGAGTACTGGAAGACTGCGCCTCGCCGCTGGCCGAAGCCGAGCGGCGGGCGGCGGGCTACGCCCTGGCCCCGCTGGGCGACGACGGCTTCCCGCTGCACCGCAACCGCACACCAGCGGCCGGCGGCGCGGCCGACGCCGCTTCCGAGGCCTCCGGCGACGCCGGCGGAGCAGCCGCCGTTGCCGAGACCGAGGCGACCGTGCTGCCGGAGGACCGCGTCACCACCGGCGACGTACCCGCCCGGGCCGAGGCCGAGCCGCTCGCCCGTCCCGGCGGCGCAGCGGGCGCCCGAGAGCGGCGGCGGCCGCCCGTCCCGGTCGTGGCGCTGCTGGCAGCCGCGGCCGCCATGATCTGCCTGTGGGGTGTGGTGGCCGCCGTCGGCGGCCGCTCCGGCGGACCGGTCGCCGAGGCCGGCCCCGCCGGACCGCCCGCCGCCGCGCCGTCGGCCGAGGAGCGGCCCGGCGCGGCGTCGGCGGTCTCCGACGGCCCGGGGAAGGCCGCGGAGCAGCCCCCCGAGGCGACCGACGACGCCTCGACCGCGCCTTCCCCCGCACCCGAGGGCGCCCCGCCCGCGGAGCTGCGGCCGAGCGGAGACCCCTCCGGCGCGCCGGGTTCCGGGGGCGGCAGCGCGGCCCCCGCCTCCCCGACCGCCGGCGCTCCGGAAGGCGGGAGCGGTCAGGAGGGTGCCGGGGACGCCGAAGGCGGCTCGGCGGAAGGTCCCGAGGGCGGCTCGGACGGCGAGGGCTCCGGGTCCGGCTCCGGGGAGGACTCCGGCGGTTCGGAGGACGCAGACGACGGCATCTCCGGGTTCTTCGACGGCCTCTTCGGCCTCCTCAGCGGCGGCGGCACCGAGCCGCCCGCCTAAGGGACCGCACCCGGCACCTCACCGTCGATCTATTCCCAAAACAGCGGAGCTAGCACCTCTGACCTGGGCAAACGCACTCCATCGCGAGACGCCCACGAAATCCCGTTATCGCTCCGTGACATTCTCTGAAGTGGGTCTGGAGCGGGCCGGTTCACCCTCGTTTTGTTCCTCCGGTACGGCCGACCAGAGGGAGGCCCCACACAGCTTGTAGCCATCGTCACTGGAAATCGTTTTCCTTCACGATGGCTACAAGATCGGCGGGGACTGCCGACCGCCCCGCGGGGGTCAGCAGTGGGCGAGCAGAGGCTCGGCGGCGATCTCCATGCGGCGTTGGACCTCGTCGAGGTCGCGGTCGCCCTTGAGGAGCTCCAAGAGCTCGAAGATCCAGACGCTGGCCAGCGAGGCGACGCGGACATAGGCGGCGTCGGTGCGGTCAGGCGGCTCCGCCGGACCGGCGTCCTGGCCGCCCGAGAGGGCGGCGCCCGTGGCCACGCGCCAGAGGAGGTCGGTGATGCGGGCGCCCAGTTCGGTCTTGGCCTCGGACATGATGAGCGAGCGCACCAGTGCGTCGGCGAGCTCGGGCTCGCGCATCAGGCCGCGGGTGGCGCGCATGAGCACGTCGACCGCGCGGCCGGCGGCGGTCTCGGCCGTGGGCGGGCGGCGGCCGATGCTGGACTCCAGCAGGTCCAGCTCCTCGGTGACGACCGCGACGACCAGGTCCATCTTGGAGGGGAAGTAGCGGTAGAGGGTGCCCAGCGCGACTCCGGCGCGCTCGGCGACCGCGCGCATCTGCATCGCCTCAACGCCGCCGCGCAGCGCCAGGGCCGCGGCCGTCTGCACGATCCGCTTGCGGCGCTGGTTCTGACTCCGGGACCGCATTCCGATCGCCGCCTGCTGGACCGCCACGCCGGATCTCCCATCGTCGTCGTCCGCGCGGCGCACCCGCCGGCCCCGCGCGGAGCCGGCAGCCGGTCGGCGCCGGCGCGGGTCCTGCGGGCCGCTTCGCCGGAAGGCATCGCCCGGGCCACCGGACGGCACCCCTACAAGAACACGTTATCCCAGCATCCCCCAACGGTCCGATCCACCACAACTGGGCATGCGGCCTCTTCACCCGGAGATGACCGGATGCACGCTCGCGCGATAGGCGCCGTACCGATATAGCCGGACACGGAATGGAATGTGTTCTAGTCGGCGCCGGAGGCCGATTCGCACCCACCCCGCGGAGTGCCCGCACCCCGCCCCGAATAGAATCCGATTCTGTTTCGGTTGAGGAGGAGGAGGATTCCATGCGGCCGCTGCCACCGGTGGAGGATCTCGGCGAGGGCGTGTGGAGCGTGCCCGTGCCCATCCCCGGCAACCCTCTCGGCTACACCCTCGTCTACCTGCTGGAAAGCCCGCGAGGGCCGGTGCTCGTCGACGCGGGATGGAACCACGAGGACTCCTGGCGGGCTCTCACCTCCGGGTTGGCGTCCGCGGGCGCCTCGGTCGGCGACGTGTACGGCGTCGTGCTCACCCACTTCCACCCCGACCACGCCGGGCTCGCCGCGCGCGTGCGCGAGGCCTCCGGCGCCTGGATCGCGATGCACCGCGCCGACGCGGAGCTGGTGCGCGGCTTCGCCCGCCTCGGCGCCGACGGACAGCGCGCCCGGCAGCTGCGCTACGCGGCCGCCGCCGGGGCGGCGCCCGCCGAACTGGAGCGGCTCGCGGAATCGGCGCCCCTCTTCGAGCCGCCCGCGCCGCCCGACCGCGACCTGTCCGACGGCGAACCGGTGGACGTGCCCGGCCGCAGCCTGCGCACCGTGTGGACCCCCGGCCACACCCCGGGCCACGTCTGCCTGCAGTTGGAGGATGCCGACCGGCTGTTCACCGGCGACCACCTCCTGCCGCGCATCACCCCCAACATCGGCCTCTACGGCTTCGACGACGCGGGCGACCCCCTCGGCGCCTACCTCTCCTCCCTCGCGAAGCTCGCCGACATCCCCGAGGACACCCGGGTGCTGCCCGCCCACGAGCACCGCTTCACCGGCGCCGCCCGCCGCGCCGCCGAGATCGCCGAGCACCACGAGGCCAAGCTCGACGAGCTGGCCCGGCTGCTGGACGGCGGCGGCGCCACGTTGTGGGAGCTGAGCGCTCGCCTGCCCTGGAAACGCGGCTGGGACGGGATGGAGGTCGCCTCCCGCCGCATGGCCGCCGCGGAGACCGCCGCCCACGCACGGGCACTGGAGCGGCGCGGTCTGGCGGTGCGCGCGGACGGCGACGACGGCCTGCCGCGCTGGCACCCGGCGGAAGCCGCCGCACCGCAGGCCCCGGCGCGGCCCTGATACCGGGGCCGCCGCTCCGGTCGCGGTCGAAGCCGACCATCCTGGACACCCGAGCCAGGCCTTAAACTGGTGAGTAACATGCGGGCGCGCGATCGTACCCGCCCCTCCGGCGGCCCCACCCCGCGACCAGCGGTGGCCGAACGCGCGAGCGACGAACGAGGTGAAGCAGTGACCCTGCCGGTGCGTCCAGCGCCACCGCGCCCCCGCAGCACCGGCCCGCCGGGCTCCGGCCCCGCCCCAGACCCGGGCCCGCTCCGCCTCCGCGCACCGCGCGGGCACCTGCCATCCGCCACCACGCTGTCGATGGGGTAGTCCTATGCCGCACGCCGACCGCCCACTGCGCGTCGCCCTGCTCTCCTACCGCAGCAAGCCGCACTGCGGCGGCCAAGGCGTCTACGTGCGCCACCTCTCCCGCGAGCTGGCCGCCCTGGGCCACGACGTCACCGTCCTCTCCGGTCAGCCCTACCCCGAGCTGGACGCCGGTGTGCGCCTGGACAAGGTCCCCAGCCTCGACCTCTACAACGACGCCGCCCCCTTCAAAGCGCCCCCGCTGAACGAGTGGCGCGACTGGATCGACGTGCTGGAGGTCGCCACCATGTGGACGGCCGGGTTCCCCGAGCCGCTGACCTTCTCCCTGCGCGCGCTGCGCGAGCTGCGCCGGCGGCGCGGCGAGTTCGACGTCGTCCACGACAACCAGACCCTGGGCTACGGACAGCTGGGTATCCGGGCCGCCGGCCTGCCCATGGTCACCACGATCCACCACCCCATCACCGTCGACCGCCGCATCGAGGTCGAACAGGCCACCGGCTGGCAGCGGATCAGCAAGCGGCGCTGGTACAGCTTCGTGGGAATGCAGGGCCGGGTCGCCCGCCGCATCGACCCCGTGCTCGTCCCCTCGCGGTCCTCCGCCGACGACATCGTCCGCGAGTTCGGGGTGCGCCGCTCGGCGGTGGACGTCGTCCCGCTCGGCGTGGACACCGACCGCTTCCACCCGCGCCCCGCGGCACCGCGGGTCCCCGGCCGCCTGGTGTGCGTGGCCAGCGCCGACAGCCCGCTCAAAGGCGTCGCCACCCTGCTGCGCGCCACCGCCAAGCTCGCCACCGAGCGCGACGTCTCGCTGACCGTCGTGAGCAGGCCCACCCCGGGCGGCCCTACCGACCGGCTCGTCGACGAGCTGAGCCTGCGCGACCGCGTCTCCTTCGTCAGCGGTATCGACGACACCGAACTGGGCGAACTGCTGGCATCCGCCGAGGTCGCCGTCGTACCGTCCTTCTACGAGGGCTTCTCCCTGCCGGCCGTGGAGGCCATGGCCAGCGGCACGCCCCTGGTCGCCAGCCGCGCCGGCGCCATACCCGAGGTCGTAGGCCCCGAAGGCGAGGCCGCGCTCCTGACCGCACCCGGCGACCCCGAGGAGCTCGCCGCCGCCGTCGGCGACCTGCTCGACGACCCCGCCCGCCGCCGGGCCATGGGCGCGGCGGCCTGGAGCCGCGTCCAAGAGAGGTTCACCTGGCGGGCCGTGGCCGAGGCCACCGCCCGGCGCTACACCGCCGCCGTCGACGCCGCCCCCGGCCGCGCCGGCGAGCCCGCCGCGCGCCCGTGACCCGAACGATCCCAAGGAGCCAGCACTGATCACCGTCGACTTCTCCCTGTTGCCCGTGGGGCCCGGCGACCGCGTCCTCGACCTCGGCTGCGGCGGCGGCCGGCACGCCTTCGAGGTATACCGCCGCGGCGCCGACATCGTCGCCTTCGACCACAATGAGAACGACCTGGCCGAGGTCGACGCCATGTTCGACGCCATGCGCGCCGCCGGCGAGGTGCCTGTCGAGGGCGGGGCCGCCGCCGAGGCGGTCAAGGGCGACGCCCTCGGCATGCCCTTCGACGACGACTCCTTCGACCGCGTGATCGCCTCCGAGATCTTCGAGCACATCCCGCACGACACCGCCGCCATGGCCGAGCTGTACCGCGTTCTGCGGCCCGGCGGGATCGCGGCCGTCACAGTGCCCAGTTGGCTGCCCGAGCGCCTGTGCTGGGCGCTGTCGGAGGAGTACCACACCAACGAGGGGGGCCACATCCGCATCTACACCCGCGCCGAGCTGGAGGCCAAGCTCAAGGCGGCCGGGTTCCTCATCGGACCGCACCACCACGCGCACGCACTGCACGCCCCCTACTGGTGGATCAAGTGCGCCGTGGGCACGTCCGAGGAGGACCACCCCCTGGCCTCCGCCTACCACCGCATGCTGGTGTGGGACATGATGGAGTCCCCCCGCACCACGCGCACCGCCGAACGCCTCCTCAACCCCCTGATCGGCAAGAGCGTCGTCGTCTACCTGCGCAAGCCGCCCCGCGGCCGCGCGGAGAAGAACGGATGAGCATCGGCACCTCCTCCGAGCCCGCCCGCCCCGTCCCCGAACTGCCCGGTGTCCTCACCGCCGCCGACACCGCCCTGTCCGCGCGCTACCTCCTGCGGACCCAGAGCGCGGACGGCGCCATCCCCTGGTTCCCCGGCGGCCACACCGACGTGTGGGACCACGTCGAATGCGCTATGGCACTGGCGGCCTCCGGGCACACCGGTGCGGCGCTGCGGGCCTACGAGTGGCTCGGCCGCGTCCAGCTGCCCGACGGATCCTGGCCGGCCAAGCTCCGGCAGAACGAGCCCGCCAGCGCGCTGCGCGAGGCCAACCACGCCGCCTACCCCGCCGTCGGCGTCTGGCACCACCTGCTGGTCACCGGCGACGAGCGGTCGGCCACCGACCTGTGGCCGACCGTGCGCGCCGGCGTCGACTTCGCTCTGGGGCTGGGCACCGAACGCGGTGAGATCCGCTGGGCGCGCGACGCCGACGGCAGTCCCGGCGGCCACGCGCTGCTGACCGCCTGTGCCAGCATCCACCACGCGCTGCGCTGCGGCGCCGCCCTCGGCGAGCGGCTGGGCGCCCCCCAGCCCCACTGGGAGCTGGCGGCGGCACGGCTGGGCCACCTGATGGCCGAGCACGAGTCGGTCTTCGCCGACCGGAGCCGCTACTCGATGGACTGGTACTACCCGATCATCAGCGGCGCCGTCCGCGGCGCGGCCGCGCACCGGCGGCTGGACTCGGAGTGGGAGGCCTTCGTGGTGCCCGGGCTGGGTATCCGCTGCGTCAGCGACCAGCCCTGGGTCACCGGGGCGGAGACCGCGGAGCTTGCCCTGGCGCTGGCCGCGCTGGGCGAGACCGACCGCGCGCGGCGGCTCCTCGCCGACATCCAGCACCTGCGCGACCCCGACGACGGCGCCTATTGGACCGGCTACCAGTTCGCCGAATCCGTGCGCTGGCCGGTCGAGCGCAGCACCTGGACGGCGGCCGCGGTCATCCTCGCCGCCGACGCCATCAGCGCAACGACGCCCGGCGCCGAGGTCTTCACCGGCCGCGTCGAGGCGCCGGAGGCCCCCGACCCCGACACCTGCGGCTGCACCGCTCTGGTCGGCTGACCGCTTCGCCGCGGCCGCGACCGCCACATCACCGTCGATCTTGTAGCCATCGCAAACGGAAATCGTTTTCCTTCACGATGGCTACAAGATCGACGGGGGGCCGTCCCACTCCCGGTCCGGATCCCGCTCCCTCCGACGCGGACGGCCGCGGGACAGGCCCGCGGCCGCGTGCCCGGCGCCCAGCCCTTCGGCGCGGACCGTGATCCGCCCCGCCTCCACCCGCACCGCCGTCTCGGTCGCGTCGCCGGGCTCGCCCACTCCCGCGGCCGCCGCCACGTCCCCCGACTCGTCGCAGACCACGCGCAGCCGCGGCCACGCCCCCGGCGGCAGGGCACGGCGCAGCAGCGCCCGGATGTCGGCCACGGCCATCCGGGCCAGCGGTCCCAGCTCGGCGGGCGAGCCCGACACCGCGACCGCGGTCACCTCGGCCCCTTCCGGCGCGGCGCGCAGCACGTCCTCGGCGGCGGAGAACCGGTGCAGCCCCAGGATCGCGACGACGCCGTCCGCCGCGAGCGGCGCCGGTTCCCGGCGCAGCGCGTCGAACGCGGCCGGAGGGGCCCACGGTTCGTCGGCCGCGTGCGGCTCGGGGACGATCGCAGGCCCGTCCCACCGGTCGCCCAGATCCAGGGCCGCGAGGCGTTCGCAGGCGCTGACGACGTTGAACGGCTCACCGAATCCGGGTGCCGCCGCGGCCAGCCGGCTCGCGCCGTGCAGCGTCGTCAGCGCGGTCTCTGCCATGCGCACCCGCCGCTCGCCGGCGGCGGCCGGGGGCCTCAGCCGCTCCAGGCCGCATCCCAGCAGGACGGCCTGGAACCGCACCAGCTGCGCGTAGGCCCGCCGAGCCGGCTCGTCGGCCAGGATCTCGGGGACCGTTCCGGCACCGATCCGGGCAGCGGGGTCGTCGGCGTCGGTGGCCAGCGGCAGGCGGGCGACCCAGGCGCGGGCGAGTGCGCCCAGGGCCCCGCCTGCGGTGCGGACGGACTCTGCGCCGTCCGCCGCAGGGTCCTCGGCCAGGTCCGCGAGGACCTCGAAATAGAGCGCGCGCTTGCCCGGGAAGTTGGAGTAGACGGCACCGCGGGTCAACTCGGCGCGCTCGGCGATGGCGTCGATCCCGGCCTCGTGGAAACCGCGCTCGGCGAACTCCGCGCGCGCGGCGGACAGCACCCGGGCCCGGTTGCGCCGCTGCGTCTCCGCCCTGGTGAGGCGAGCCAACCGTGCTCCTTCCGCTGCTTGGGGTGCTTGCGTCCCCGGTGACCGGGATTAAGATACGCTCACCATTCAGATGATGCCATCATCTGAAATCGGCCGCACTGCCCCCTTCTGCTTCCGCCCCTCGAACGGAGAAGTGATGAACGGTGTCACCGCGCACGCCGACGGCGTCTGCGAGATCGACCTCTCCTCCCCCGACGTGATCGCCGACCCCTTCGCCGCCTACGGCGCGGCGCGCGAGCACGCGCCGCTGGCCCGGCTGGCGATACCCGGGATGGCGCCGATGTGGGCGGTGCTGCGCCACGGCGACGCCCGCGCGGTGCTCAACGATCCGCGGTTCGAGCTGACCGCCGACACCTTCGCGATGCGCCCCGACGTACCGGAGGAGTACCGCCCCTACATGCGCAACATGGGCGAGATGGAGGGCGCCGAACACCTGCGGCTGCGCCGCCTCGTGGCCCCGGCGTTCACGCCGCGGCGCGCCACCGCGTTCCGGCCCCGAATCGAGGCCGTGGTCACCGGCCTGCTGGAGCGGCTGCCCGAGCACGCCGAAGGCGGTGCGGTGGACCTTGTGGAGCACTTTGCCGGCCCGCTCCCGATCGAGGTGATCTGCGAGCTCGTCGACATCCCCGCCGCCGACCGCCCCCGCTGGCGCGAGTACGGAGGGGTCGTCGCGGCCGGAGCGGGTACGTCGTTCGCCGAGGCGGTGCCCGCGATCATCGACAGCGCGAAGGCCGCCGTGGCCGCCCGCCGCGCAGACCCCGGCGACGACCTCGTCTCCGACCTCGTCCGCGCCCAAGCCGAGGACGGCGACCGCCTCAGCGACACCGAGATGGTCTCCCTGGTCTGGAACATCGTGCTGGCCGGGCAGACGCCCACCAACCTCGTCGCCAACGCGGTCTCGGAGCTCCTGGCCCACCCCGACCAGCTCGCGGCGCTGCGCGGCGACCCGGGCCTGATGCCGGGAGCGGTCGAGGAGCTGATGCGCTGGTGCGGGCACCAGCTGCTGGCGATGCCGCGGTTCGCCCGCGAAGACGTGGAGATCGGCGGTGTCGCCATCAGCACGGGAGACCCGGTCACCGCTGCGATCGCCGCCGCCAATCGCGACCCCCGCGCCTTCGCTGAGCCGGACACCCTCGACGTCACCCGGCCGCGGGACGGTGTCCAACACCTCGGTTTCGGTCACGGTCCGCACTTCTGCCTCGGCGCGTCCCTCGCGCGGGTCCAGACGCAGGCGGCGCTGGAGGCGCTGCTGCTGAGCCGTCCCGCGCTCGCGTCCGCCGGCGACGGGCCCGACCGTGCTCCCGACCCGGGAACGTGGCGCCTGAGGTCGCTTCCGGTGGTGCTGTGAGGCGGCGGCGGTGCGCCGCCCCCGGGTGAGGGGCCCGACGTGCGGGCCGCACCCGGGGAAGCGCACCGCCGCGCGGACTCGCTACATCCCGTCGGCCGCTTCCCCTTCGCCGCCGGAGTCGTCGGGCAGTCCGGGGTCGAACGGCGGCGTCGAGGGCTCCTCCGGCGCCGTCTCGGGCGGCGACCCCGTGGGTACCTCCGGATCCTCGGGGGCCTCGGTCCCCGGGTCGGCCGGCTCCTCGGGCCGCGTGGCCGGGGTGGACGGCTCGGCCGGCGCAGTCTCCTCCGGCGAGGGCGGCGGGTCGGGCGCGAGGTCGTGCACCTCGCCGCCGAAGGTCGGCTCCGGGAACTGCTCGACCTCCTTGCCCTCCATCGCCTGGGTCATGAAGGTGTTCCAGATGGCGGCGGGCAGCGTGCCGCCCGACAGCGCACCCCACCCGGGGACGCTGAACGGCTGGTTGTTGCCGTTGTAGACGCCGACCGCGCCCGACAGCTGCGGCGTGTAGCCGGCGAACCAGGCGGCGACGCTGCCGTCGGTCGTCCCGGTCTTACCGGCCACCGGGCGGCCGTCCGGCAGCGCCGCGGAGGTACCGGTACCGCTCTGCACGACCTGCTGGAGGGCGTAGCTGACGTTGGCGGCCGACTCCTGGCTGATCGCTTGGGAGGTCTCGGGCTCGGGCCGCTCGTTCTCGCCCTCCTTGTTGACGATCTCGCGGATAACGTGGGTCTCGACGTGCTCGCCGCCGTTGGCGAACGTCGCGAACCCACTCGCCTGGTCCACCGGCCGCACGTTGGAGACGCCCAGGGCGATGGCCGGCACCGCCTGGTCGTCCTGGATCATGCTCTTGGGGATGCCCACGTCGTTGGCGGTCTGGCGGACGTTCTCCGGCCCGACCTCCTGCGCGAGCTGCACGTAGCCGGTGTTCAGCGACATCCGCGTGGCCTCGATCAGCGAGGTCGGCCCGTGGCTGGTGTGGTCGTAGTTGCTGATGGAGCTGCCCCCGACCTGGATCGGGGAGTTCCCGTTCACCTGGCTGTTCAGGCTGTAGCCCTGCTCCAGGGCGGTCGCCAGCACGTAGGGCTTGAACGCCGAGCCTGCCTGGGCCGAACCGTTGAACGCGCTGTCGTACTGGTTCTCCATGTAGTCGTGCCCGCCGTAGAAGCCGACCACCTCGCCGGTGGAGGGCTCCACCGCGGTAAGCCCGGCCTGGACGCCCTCGGGCAGCGAGCCGACGTCGACTGTGTCCTCGACCGCGCTCTTCGCCAACTCCATGGTCTGCTGGTCGAAGGTCGTCACGACCTTGTATCCGCCGCGGTTGATGTTGTCCTCGCTGTAGCCGAGGTCCTTGAGCTCCTTCATGGCCTGCTGGAGCATGTAGCCCTTGTAGCCGCTGAGGTCGACGCTGTTGGCCGGGCGCTCGGCCTTGGGCGCGGGAAACTCCATCTTGTCGGCCTCGGCCTGGGAGACGGCACCGCCTTCGACCATCCCGTCGACCACGTACTGCCAGCGCTCCTCCATCTGCGGCGTGGTGTTGCTGTCGGCCTGGCCGTACAGGGACGGCTGCTGGATCGCCGCGGCCAGGAAGGCCGACTCCGAGGAGGTGAGGTCGCCGACGTCCTTGTGGTAGTAGGCCTGGGCCGCCGACTGGATGCCGTAGGCGTTGCGGCCGAAGTAGATGGTGTTCAGGTACTGCTCCATCACCCACTGCTTGTCCATGTCGGGAGACTGATCGACCTTGAGGGCGATGATGATCTCCTTGAGCTTGCGGGTGATGGTCTGCTCCCGGCTGATCCCCTCGAAATAGTTGCGGACGAACTGCTGTGTGATCGTCGAGCCGCCCTGCACCTGCTTACCGGTCACGGTGAACCACACGGCGCGGACGGTACCGGTGACGGAGACGCCCGGGGAGTCCCAGTAGCCGCGGTCCTCGGCGGAGATGACCGCCTCCTGGACCTGGTCGGGGATCTGCTTGTAGTCGACGGGCTCGCGGTCCACGCCGCGCTCGGCGAACTGCGTCTCGCCGTCGGCGTAGTAGAACGTCGACCCCTGGTTGACCGCGGCTTCCTTGGCGACGTCGGGCACCTGGATGACCGCATAGGCGACACCGAAGCCGCCCAGAACGAGGACGGCGCAGGCGGCGAAGGCGATCAGCGACGCGCGGGTCATGCGCCACCACAGCGGCTTCCTCGTCTTCGGCCTGGAGCCGCCGCCCGTTCCGCCGGGCGGGGTCGGCCCGCCGGGGCCCGGCGGGCGGCTGGGGTCCGAGGGGCCGGACGGACCGGAAGGGCTGTGGCCACTGGGCGGGCCGGCGAAGTCCGATCCGCTCGCGGAGCCGGAGGCGGGACCGTAGCCGGGGCCGGAGGCGGCGTTGCCGGAGCCGGAGGCGGGACCGTAGCCCGGGCCGGAGGCGGCGTTGCCGGAGCCGGAAGGTCCGGTGGGTTCGGCTCCCGAGCCGGCGGCGCCCCCGGAACCCTCTGCCGCCGCGGCGGCGGAACCGGCGGCGGCCGCGGCCGCGGCGGAGCCCGCGGCGCCACCGGCACGCCCGCCGGGGCCGGGACCGGAGGCAGCAGCTCCGGTGGTCGGCGCCGAGTCCGGCGCCGACCGCTCGGCCGGCTTCCCGGGCTGCTCCGGCGGGGGTGTCTCAGCCGTGCCGCCGACAGAGGACGAGACTCCGGACGTAGCGGGCCGGTCTCCTGCTCCCGGTCCGCCCGGTGTCGTATAAGGGGACTGCTGCGGCCGCGCGGCCGCGCCGCCGCCCCGGGCCGTGTCGTCGCCCCACCGCGGAAGGCGGGGGCCGTCCTCGTCCACTGCGGCGGAGGAGGACCCGGGCGTCGGAGGAGCGGGCGAGGCAGGAGACTTCGAGTCGGCGGGGGCGGCGGGCGCATGCGCGGGGGTGTCGGCGGCCGTGGCCTCGTCCGCGCCGGTTGCGGAGGATTCAGAGGCCGACCCGGTAGGGGGCGGGTCAGACGGAGCCTCGCGTCGACCGGCGGGGGCGGTGCCGCCCGCCGGTGGAGCGCTCGGCGCCGCGGGAGGGTGCGGGAGCGTCGACTCGGTCTCGGATGAGGGCTCGGACGGCCCCGCGCTCGCAGAGGCGTCCTCCCCGCTGTCCGCACTCGCCGCAGCCGCCGCGGGGCCACCCGCGGCAGGGCCTTGCGACGCGACGCGCGGTGTGAACCAGGAGCGCGGCTGCTCGACAGTCCGGTCGGCGCCCGGGACCGCGTCATCGGCACCGGCCGAATCGGCACGGGCTGCGTCGTCGGGCTCGGAGGACGCGGGCGACACGGGGGACTCCTCCGACGGCGCCGACCCCTGGTCGGTGCGCGGGGCGGACTCCGCCTTCGGAGCGGAGGCCACGGCCCCGTCGGTCGCCTCTTCGGCGGCCGGGGGAGAGGACTCGTCGGCTGCAGGGACCGCGGGGGCGGCCTCGGTCTTCGGGGGCTCATCGCGCGCGGCGGAGCCGGCGGAGGCAGCAGGCGCGTCGTCACCCGAGCGGGCGGCGGACGTCGGGGCTGCGGCGGCGGTGTCGGCATCGTCGGCCTTCTCCGCGGGGACAGCGGGCGCGGCATCGGAGGGGGCCGCGTCGGCACCCTCGGCCTGCGCCTCGGCCCCGGCGGCGGACGCCTCCGAGGGACCCCAGGTGCCGTCCTCCCTCAGGTTGAAGCCCTGGTCCGCCAATGTGCGGGCGACCCGGTCGCGGAAGAAGCTCCCGCTGTCCTTGAAGGCGCTCTCGCGGCCCGTCGCGGGGGTGCCCTCGTCGCCTCGGGCGGCCTCTTCGGCATTCGGCCCGTCCGCGGACTCGGGTTCGGGGGCGTCGGCACCGGCCTCGGGGGAGGGCGTGGACCCCGCCTTCCCCGTCTGCTTGCCGCGGGCCTCCGCGGCGGGCTGTCCTGGATCCCGCCGGGCCTCGTCCTGCGCCTTCCCCTTGGAGTCGTCGTCACGCTCGTTCATCATTGCAGCACCATCGGGTCGGTTCACGCGATCGTCGGTCTTCTCGCCGGGACCGCGACCGGAGCCACTCCCCCAGCGCACTGCGTCCCCCGCAGTGCGACCATCATCAGGCGTCTCAGCGTCATGGCGCGGCGTAACGTCGCCGTCGCCGTCAGTGCTATCACTCAGTTGGTGGCCCCCTGGCACTCTCGATTCGCCCGCCGCAGTCCTATGTAGGACGCTCAAGCAGGGCGAATCGGTTCAGCACAATCTCGTATCGTGAGCAGGTTCGGCACGGCGGGGGACTTGCCCGAACCTGTTCAACACGATACCTGCACCGATCACTCCGACCACCATCGGAATCCCGTGGTGGCGAGGGCGATTCGACCGGGGATCGCGAAGACTACGGCGGGTGATCGTTCCTCGTGCACCGGTCGCACAGCGTTTCCGAGGGCTGTCAAGAACCGTTGAGAAGCGTTAGCACGAATCCCCGCGATAGCCGCGCGGCGAGAACCGGCCGACCCGTCACCGAGACATAAGGCGCTCCAGGCTGTTTCCGGGCATAAAAAATGGGGGGTTCCGCACGAAACGGAACCCCCCAACAAAAAATGCGGCAGCAACCTACTCTCCCACCCCCACCATGAAGGCAGTACCATCGGCGCAAAGAGGCTTAACGACCGG
>NZ_JAVREK010000007.1:0-195524 GCF_031845375.1 Streptomonospora wellingtoniae | reverse complement strand
GGGCTGTACGCACCAAGATCAAGCGGCGTCAGCCCGGGAACCACGCACCCATTTTGTTCCCCCGGTACGGCCGACCGCTAGGGAGGCCCCACACATCTTGTAGCTATCGTGAAGGAAAGCGATTTCCCTTCACGATAGCTACAAGATCGACGGGGTTCGGGCCCTGTATGAGGCAGAAGAACGTCTTCGAGGTCGTCCGCTGACGACACGCTCACGCACGGCGCGCGGGGACGCTGACGGACCCCTCCCCGGTGCTCCCGATGCGTCCCCCGCCCGGCCACCCCCGGCTCCCACCCGGCCGCCACCCGGCCGGAAGGGGCCTCAGTCGCACGAGCAGTCGCAGTCGCAACCGCCGCCACCACCGCCGTCCCCGCCTCCGTCGCCGCCGCTGCCACCGCCGCCGGTGTTGCATCCGCTGCAGCAGTCGAGGCAAGGACCGCGGTGCTCGCCCGACCACGGCCCGGGGTGGGGGTCGCGGCAGCAGGGCTGGCAGGTGCAGCACATGAACAGGGCGACGGCGCACCCGGCGAAGAGCCCGCGCTTCTTGGGCGGCGCGTAGATCTTCGGCGTCTCGCAGTTGCACGTGCAGCAGCAGCCGCCCTGGTCGCCGGCCGGCCTGTGCCCGTTGTGGGGCCCGCCCGCGCCCGGCGGCGGCTCGACCGGTCCGAAGGCTCCGGCGTAGCCGTCGTCCTGCGGTCGCCGGCGCCCGCCCCTGCGGCCCCCGTAGTCCTCGGGATCCCCGTGGCCGCCCGGGTACCCGTGGCGCCCGCGGCCTCCACCGGAGCGCGGGTGCCCGGGCGACTCGGGGTACCCCGCCGCCGTGAAGGTCCGCGCCACCGACCGCCGAAGCTCGTGCACCAGCAGCGCGCGGACCAGTCGCCCGTCGTCGAGGTCCGCCTCGGCCAGCGCGAGCTCGACGCCCAGCGCCGCGTCGTCGCACAGCCGGCGCACCTCCGCGACGGCTGTGCCGGTCGCCTCCACCGGGTTCCACGCTCCCGCCGCGCGGTCGTCCTCCGCGTCCTCCACGGCGTCGAGCAGGTGGGCGATCCGTCCGAACAGCCGCCCCGCCTCCCGCAGCGGATCGCGGTTGCCGGGGCGCCCCGCGAGGACCGCGGTGTGTGCGAACGCCTCTCCCGTGGCGAACTCGGTGGGACGCGTGGCGGCCAGGACGTCGGCGCCGTTCTCCGCCGCCGACTCGGCCCACCGCTGCCCGTCGAGCGCCTCCAGCAGCACACCGGCGTCGAAGCCCAGCTCGCCGCTCCCGTTGCGGGCGGCGCGCTCCCACCGCGCCGCCAGCGCCCCGGCCGCCGCCCGCACCGGCCCGCGCGCGTACAGGCCGTCGCCGTCCGCGATGTGGTCGCCGATCCTGGCCGCGGCCAGCAGCAGCGACACCGACGCCGCCAGCTCCGCGCCCGCCCCCGCCGCGACGTCGGCGCCGCGCATCCCCCGCAGCGGGCACGGCCCCGCCGCGCGCGTGGCGGCCGCGGGCCGCTGGGCCGCGGTCAGCGCCGACACCACCAGGCCGTCGTAGTTGGTGGCGGTGCGGGCGAGCTGGCCGTGTCCGTCGCGCAGCGCCAGGCACAGTCCGCACAGGTGGGACATCCACGACGCCGCCAGGTCGCCGGGCAGGGTGTGGCGGCACGGACGCAGGATTCCGAACACCGGAGGTCTCCGATCGGTAGCGGTGGAGGACACGTCTTCGACCCCCGCCGCCCTCCTCCGGTTCCCGCGCGCACGCGTGCCGGAGTCGCGGCGTGCCGCCGCGGCGGCGACCGGCCGCGGCCCCGCCGGGCTAATCTTGGCGGGTGCCAGACACGCAGATCGTCGTGGGCGCCGCGATCCTTCGCGACGGCGCCGTACTCGCCGCCCAGCGGTCCCATCCGCCGCAGATGCGCGGCCGCTGGGAGCTGCCCGGCGGCAAGGTCGACCCCGGGGAGTCCGACACCGCCGCGCTCGTGCGCGAGTGCGAGGAGGAGTTGGGCGTGAGCATCGCGCCGCTGCACCGCATCGGCGGCGACGTCTCCTTCCCCGCCCGTGTCGGCGGCCCCGCCGCCGTGCTGCGGGTGTGGCTCGCCGAGCTGCCCGCCGGCCAGCCGGAGCCCCGGGCGCTGGAGCACCTGTCGCTGCGCTGGCTGAAGGCCGACGCGCTCTCCGAGGTCGACTGGCTGCCGGCCGACGTGCCGTTCCTCGCCGACATCCGCCCGCTCCTGGTGGGCTGAGCGCGTGCCCCGGCCGCGCCCCGGACGTGCGTCCCGAGAGCCGCACTGACCAGGCCGTTTCTCCGCGGACCCGGCGAGCCCGCATAAACTGGCTGTGTGCCGCGGGAGTCGCGGTTCTTCCCACCAGATGAGATCGAGACACTCGCATGTCCAGCGCCACGCCTGTCGAAGGCTCCGCACGTAGGACTGACATCCGCAACGTCGCCATCGTCGCCCACGTCGACCACGGCAAGACCACGCTCGTCGACGCCATGCTCTGGCAGTCGGGCGTCTTCCGGGAGAACCAGGACGTCGACGAGCGCGTGATGGACTCCAACGACCTGGAGCGCGAGAAGGGCATCACCATTCTCGCCAAGAACACGGCCGTCCACTACACCAAGCCCGATGGCGACGACGTCGTCATCAACATCATCGACACCCCCGGCCACGCCGACTTCGGTGGCGAGGTCGAGCGCGGCCTGTCCATGGTCGACGGCGTGGTGCTGCTGGTCGACGCCAGCGAAGGGCCGCTTCCCCAGACCAGGTTCGTGCTGCGCAAGGCGCTGGCGGCCAAGCTTCCGGTGATCCTGGTCATCAACAAGGTCGACAGGCCCGACAGCCGCATCGCCGACGTCGTCGACGACGCCTACGAGCTGTTCCTGGACCTCGACGCCGACGAGTCCCAGATCGAGTTCCCGATCGTCTACGCCTGCGCCCGCGACGGCAAGGCCTCGCTGGAGCGCCCCGCCGACGGCGAGGTCCCCGACAACGGCGACCTCGTCCCGATGTTCCACACCATCCTCGACACGGTTCCGGCGCCGGAGTACACGCCCGGCGCACCGCTGCAGGCCCACGTCACCAACCTGGACGCCTCGCCGTTCCTCGGCCGCCTCGCGCTGTGCCGCGTGCACCAGGGCGAGATCCGCAAGGGCCAGTCCGTGGCCTGGATCAAGGGCGACGGCACCGTCGACCAGGTGCGCATCAGCGAAATGCTGATGACCGAGGCGCTGGAGCGCAAACCGGCCGAGAAGGCGGGCCCCGGCGACATCATCGCCATCGCCGGCATCCCCGACATCATGATCGGCGAGACCCTGGCCGACCCGCAGGACCCGCGCCCGCTGCCGCTGATCACCGTGGACGAGCCGGCCATCTCGATGACCATCGGCATCAACACCTCGCCGCTGGTCGGCAGGACCAAGGGCGCCAAGGTCACCGCCAGGCTGGTCAAGGAGCGGCTCGACCGCGAGACCGTCGGCAACGTGAGCCTGCGCGTGCTGCCAACCGAGCGCCCCGACACCTGGGAGGTGCAGGGCCGCGGCGAGCTCGCACTGGCGATCCTCGTGGAGCAGATGCGCCGCGAGGGCTACGAGCTGACGGTCGGCAAGCCGCAGGTGGTCACCCGAGAGGTCGACGGCAAGCTGCACGAACCCGTCGAGCGACTCACCGTCGACGCGCCGGAGGACTACCTGGGCGCCATCACCCAGCTGCTCAGCGTCCGCAAGGGCCGGATGGAGCAGATGACCAACCACGGCACCGGCTGGGTGCGTATGGACTGGCTGGTGCCCTCGCGCGGCCTCATCGGGTTCCGCACGGAGTTCCTCACCGAGACCCGCGGCACCGGCATCGCCCACCACGTCTTCGAGGGTTTCGAGCCGTGGTTCGGCGACCTGCGCACCCGCCCCACCGGGTCCCTGGTGGCCGACCGCACCGGCCAGGCCATGACCTACGCCATGTTCAGCCTGCAGGAGCGCGGCGTCCTGTTCGTCGAGCCGGGAACCGAGGTCTACGAAGGCATGATCGTGGGCGAGAACTCCCGCGCCGACGACATGGACGTCAACATCACCAAGGAGAAGAAGCTCACCAACATGCGCTCCTCCACCAGCGAGGAGCTGGAGCGCCTCGTGCCGCCGCGGCGGCTGTCGCTGGAGCAGGCCCTGGAGTTCTGCCGCGAGGACGAGTGCGTCGAGGTGACACCCGAATCGGTGCGCATCCGCAAGGTGGTCCTGGACTCCAAGGAGCGGGGCCGCATGGCCGCCCACAAGAAGCGCGGCTGACCCGCGAGCGCCGGATCCGGCTGGTGCGGCCGGATCCGGTTCCCGCCGGTCCGCGGCCGGAGCCGCGCGCGAGCCGGCTGCGCCCCGGAGCAGCGGTCCCCGGGACGCCTCTGGATGCCTTCTCCGAGGACACGCGCATCGTCGGCACCGGGTAATGTACTCCGCGTGACGCTCCGGATGCGGACCGGATGCGACCGAAACCCGGTGTTCCGTAGCGCGTGCGGTCCGGCGGCTCTAGCCTGGGAAGCCCAGGGTTCCGAGTACGGCCGCAGGCCGCGGGACCGCTCGTTGACCCCCTCGAAGGACGAGCCATATGGCAGAGCCGCACGCCGTCGTCATCGGTGGCGGGATCGGCGGGCTTTCCGCGGCGCTGGCCCTGCGCCGGGTCGGCTGGGCGGTCACCGTCTGCGAGCGCGCTCCCGGCATCGAGCCCGCCGAGCTCGCGCTCGCGCTGGCCCCCAACGCGCTGCGTGCCCTCGACTCCCTCGACCTCGGCGAGGACGTCCGCAAGCACTCCGCTCCGCAGGGCATCGCCGCCATCCGGCGCCGCGACGGCGGATGGATCCTGCGCGTCTCCGCCGAACGCACCCGCCGCCGGTTCGGCGACGCCGTGTGCGTCCTGCGCCGCGGCGAACTGGCTGCGATGCTGCTGGAGCGGCTGCCCGCCTCCGCTTTGCACACCGCCGCCACGGTGACGGCGGTCGAGCCCGGCGACACCCGCCGCCCCGCCCGCGTGGCGACCGACGCCGGCGACCACACCGCCGACCTGGTGGTGCTGGCCGACGGCGCGCGCTCCGCGCTGCGCACCGAGCTTTTCCTGGAGCACCCCGGCGCCGTCTACGCGGGCTTCGCCTACTGGAGCGCGATCGTGCCCCGGCCCGAGCCCGCCATGGCCTTCGGTGAGAGCTGGGGGAGGGGCGGTGTGGCCGGTGTGCTGCCGCTCGGCGGCGACGCGGTGTTCTGCTACGCGACCGGCAACGTTCCCGCGGGCGGCCGGAGCCCCGACGAGCACGCCCGGCTGGCAGAGCGGGTCGAGGGATGGCACGCCCCGCTGCCGCGCCTGGCGGCCGCCGCCCGGCCCGAGTCGGTGGTGCGCACCGACGTGTGGCACGTCGACACCCCGCTGCCCGCCTACCACCGGGGCCGCATCGCGCTGGTGGGCGACACCGCCCACGCGATGACCCCCAACCTGGGCCAGGGCGCCGCCCAGGCGCTGGAGGACGCGGTCGTGCTCGCCCACCACATCAGCGGGTCGGTCGCCTACGTGCCCACGGCGCTGCAGTCCTACTCCGACGCCCGGCTGGGCCGCACCAGCGCGCTCGTGCAGCGCTCCGCTCAGCTCGCCGAGGCGGTGCAGAGCGAGTCGCCGCTGGCGGCGCGGGTGCGCGACACCGCCGCCGCGGTGGTGGGCGCGGCCGCGCCGACGCTGCTCGCCCGCTACACCCGCCCCGTCGGCGACTGGCGCTCGCCCGAGCGGACCCGACCGCGGCCCTAGCTCCGGGGTGCCCTCCGGTGCGCGCTCGGCCCGGCGGCGCGCGACCGTTACCGAGTCGTGTTCGCCGTGCGGGAACGTGGAGTACCTCCCATACGCCCGATTCATGAGGTCGGCGTGTGCCGTACCGCCGATCGCCCCGTCCCGCCTCTGGAGAACTCCGAGCAGATGTCGAACCCGTCGATGCTCCTCCTGCTCGCCGCCGTGGTCGCGGCGCTGGTCGCAGCGGCTGTCGCGGTCGCCGTGATCCGCAGGAAGCAGCGCGCTCCCGCCCCCCGGCCGTCCGCCGTCCCGTCGGATCCCTTCGCCGACATCGGTGAGACCCAGGGGGATCCGCTCCGCCTCAAGGCGGGGGACATGCTCGACTTCGGCGCCGAGCGCACCTGGGTCCGCGGCACGCTGCGGCTGTCCGAGGGCGGCTCGGTGTGGGCCGAGCACTTCCTGGAGGTCGACAGCGGGCGGCGGTGGCTCTCCGTCGAGCAGGACCCCGATCTGCAGATGGCCCTGTGGACCGGCCGACCCGACCTCGACCTGACCCCGCACGGCCGCGAGGTCGAACTCGACGGCGTCCGCTACCGGCTCACCGAACGCGGCAGCGCCTCCTACCGGTCCGAGGGCACCACCGGGCTGCGTGCCGCAGGCGGCATGGACTACGCAGACTACGAGGCGCCCGGCGGCCGACTGCTGTCGTTCGAGCGGTTCGACCACGGCCGGTGGGAGCCCAGCACGGGGACGCCGCTCGGCCGGGCGGCGTTCACCGTCTTCCCGTCGGGGGACTGACCGGTGCCTGTCGCACTATCCGCGCCTTTCGCCGACACGCGCGCCGCCGACCTCACGTGGACGCTCGACGCGCCCGAACTGCCCGCGCTCCTCGCCCGCACCCGCGTGCTGGCCGGCTACCGGGTGGAACTGCGTGTCCTGGGCGCCTCCCACCAGGTGGTGCTGGCCGACGGCGGCGAACGGCTGCTGACCGAGACCGTCGCCTGCCTCCCGGACCTCCGCGGCGACCTCCCGCGCCGGGCCCGGCACGCGCCGGCCGGCCTGGACTCCTACGAATTCACCAGCCGGGTGTCCACCCTCGGCCCCCTTGCGTTCGCCGAGCGGGTGGAACGCGTCCGCGCCGCGGTCGACGGCGACCCCCGCGGAGTGGTCGCGGCGTTCCCCGGAGCACCTCAGGCCATCACCGCGCTGCTGCCCGAGGCTGCGCCCCGCGCGGGAGTGCGGTGGCGGACCTGGCACGCCTATCCACAGACACAGGAACTGGTGGTGACCGCCACCGCATGCGAGCGGCCGACCTGCGCCGCCGGTACTGCCGACACCCCCATCCCGGAAAGGACGCGTGAGCGCCGTGCTCGATGACCGCGCCCGCAAGTTCGCGCTGATCGTCGGCCTCGCCATCGTGGCGCTGGTAGGCGTGTTCGTGCTGCCCTCGTTCGGGTCCACCTGCGGCGACTACGATCGCGCCGACGCCGAGGACCTGCTCGACGGAACACGCATCGAGCAAGGCAACGACGGACGAAGCTACGAGTACGAGCCCGGCGACGGCGACTACCGCAAGACCGGTCCCGGGGAGTTCGAGTACGTCGGCTGCTCCGGCGGCTCGGGCGGCTTCGGCTTCTGGTCGGTCGGCTCCAAGGGCTCCGGCGGATCCAGCGGATCCGACGGTTCCGGCGGCTACGGCTCGGGCGACTCGGACGGCTCCGGCGGCGGGCTCTTCCGCGGAGGAGGGCCCGGCTCCGGCAAGTGACCTGCCGCGTTCCGCCCGCCGGAACGCTCCCCCCGACCACACCAACGAACAAGGATCCCCGATGGCAGTCCTCCTCTACGAAGCCGGAGCCAGCCTGGCCTACGGCGTTCTCGGCGTCGTACTCATGGTGCTCGGCTACCTGATCGTCGACGTGCTCACCCCGGGCAGGCTGCACGAGCTTGTCTGGAACCAGCGCAACCGCAACGCCTCGCTCCTGCTGTCCACCAACCTGCTGGGCGTGGCCATCGTGGTCGCGACCGCGATCTACGTCAGCACCGGCGGTCTGGCGATCGGCCTGGCCTCGGCCACGGTCTACGGCCTCATCGGGCTGCTGCTGATGGGGCTGTCGTTCCTGCTGATCGACGTGCTCACGCCCGGCAAGCTCGGGGAGGTGCTCACCGACGACGAAACCCACCCCGCGGTGTGGGTGAACGCCGGTGCCCACATCGCCATCGCGCTGATGGTCGCCGCGGCGATCTCCTGATGGCGCAGGAGCGCAGGGCGTCCCCTCCGGAAGCCGGCGCACCGGCAGCCCGGGCGCGGCTGCCGGTGCGGCCCCGCCTGGCGCGCCTGCTCGTCCTCTTCGCGGTCTTCGTATGCGCCGCCTGCGGGCTCGTCTACGAACTCGCGCTCGTCGCGCTGGGCAGCTACCTGCTGGGCGACACCGTCGTGCAGGCCTCGGTGGTGCTCTCGGTGATGGTGTTCGCGATGGGCGTCGGTTCGCTGCTGTCCAAGCGGCTCACCGACCGCCCCGCGTTCTGGTTCGCCGTCATCGAGGGCATGCTCTCGGTCGTGGGCGGACTGTCGGTGCCGGTGCTCTACGCCGCCTTCGCCTGGTTCTCGCTCTACCAGCCGGCGATGGTGCTGCTCGCCTCGGCCATCGGGGCGCTCATCGGTGCGGAGATCCCCCTGCTGATGACCCTGATCCAGCGCATCCGCCGCCAGGACGCCGCGGACGCGGCGGCGGACATGTTCGCCGCCGACTACGTCGGCGGACTGGTCGGCGGTCTGGCGTTCCCGTTCGCCCTGCTGCCGGTGTTCGGACTGCTCAAGGGCACGCTGCTTGTGGGGGCCCTGAACGCCGTGGTCGGCGTGTGCGTGGTGCTGTGGCTGTTCCGCGGGTCGCTGAGCCCGCGGGGCCGGCTGCTGCCCGCGGTCGGCCTGGTCCTGGTCCTCGCGGTGCTCGCGTCGTCGTTCGCCCTGTCGGGGCGGTTCGAGGTGAGCGCCCGCCAAGCGCTCTACCGCGACCCGATCGTCTACGCGCAGCGGTCGGACTACCAGGAGATCGTGGTCACCCGGAAGCTCTCGGGCAGCGACACCCGGCTGTTCCTCAACGGGGACCTGCAGTTCAGCTCGCTGGACGAGTACCGCTACCACGAGTCGCTGGTGCACCCGGCGATGAACGGTCCGCACGAGGACGTTCTGGTTCTCGGCGGCGGCGACGGCCTGGCGGTGCGCGAACTCGTCGGCTACCGCGACGTCGACTCCGTCACCCTCGTCGACCTGGACCCCGCTGTCACACGCCTGGCCCGCTCCATGCCCGCGATCCGCGACCTCAACGAGGACTCCTTATCCGACGCGCGTGTCCGCGTGGTCAACGCCGACGCCTTCACCTGGCTGCGGGAGAACCGTCGACGCTTCGACGTGGTCGTCGTCGACATGCCCGATCCCGACGACACCGGCACCGCCAAGCTGTACTCCGCCGAGTTCTACGGGCTGGTGCGCCAGGCGGTGACCGAGCGGGGGCGCATGGCCGTCCAGGCCGGATCGCCCTACTTCGCGCCCGACGCCTACTGGAGTGTGCGCGCCGGGCTGCGCTCGGCGGGCTGGCGGGCCGCCGGCTACCACGTGGACGTACCGAGCTTCGGCGACTGGGGGTTCTTCCTCGCCGTGCCCGAAGGACGCGGCGACCCGGCTGTGGAGCTGCCCGAGGTGCACCCGCCGCTGCGGTTCCTCGATGCCGCCACACTGCGCGCCGCCCAGACCTTCCCCAAGGACCGCCGACCTACCGGCGCGAAACCCTCCACACTGCTGATGCCGCGCCTGCTCGACTACGAGCGCGGCGCGTGGGAGGGCTACTGACGATCCGCCGGGAACCACCCGGCGCCGGTGCGGGCGGCGGCGGTGCGCGGGCGGGCGCCGCGTGCGCCCGGCGCGCTGCCGGGCGCACGACGCGCCGCCGCCTCCTGCCGGGGGCCGCCGGGGCGGCCCCCGCTCGGGCTACTGCTCCGGTGCGGAGGAGGGCGTGCGGGTATTGGGCGGCAGGGGGGTGTCGGCGCCCTTGCGCAGGCCGATCTTGGAGCCGAGCCACACCAGCGGGTCGTACTGCCGGTCGGCGACGCGCTCCTTGAGGGGGATCAGCGCGTTGTCGGTGATCTTGATGTTCTCCGGGCAGACCTCCGTGCAGCACTTGGTGATGTTGCAGTAGCCCAGCCCGAACTCCTCCTGGGAGATCTTGCGGCGGTCGGCGGCGTCCTCAGGGTGGAGCTCCAACTCGGCGGCGCGCATGAGGAACCGGGGGCCGGAGAAGGCCTCCTTGTTCTCCTCGTGGTCGCGGATGACGTGGCAGACGTCCTGGCACAGGAAGCACTCGATGCACTTGCGGAACTCCTGGGAGCGCTGCACATCGGCCTGCGCCATCCGGAAGTCGCCGGGCTCGGAGCCCTCGGGCGGCGTGAACGACGGGATCTCCCGCGCCTTCTGGTAGTTGAAGGACACGTCGCACACCAGGTCGCGGATGACCGGGAAGGTGCGCATGGGGGTCACGGTGATGCTCTCGTCCGGTTGAAACGTGCTCATCCGCGCCATGCACGCAAGGCGCGGGCGTCCGTTGATCTCGACCGAGCACGAGCCGCACTTGCCCGCCTTGCAGTTCCAGCGCACGGCCAGGTCGGGAGTCTGCGTGGCCTGGAGGCGGTGCAGCACGTCGAGCACGACCTCACCCTCGTTGACCTCGACCTCGTACTCGGCCAGGTCGCCTTCGCCACCGCCGCGCCAGACGTGGAACGTCCGCTTGGTCATCGGTTGTCCTCCTTCGCGGTCTCGGTGCCGTCGGACCGGTCTGCGGGCGGAAGTTCCTCCTCGGTGAGGTACTTGCCCAGCTCCTCGCGGTCGAACAGCTCCATCAGGTCGGGGCGCAGCGCGTCAAGCGGCTGGCGGCGCAACCGGATGCGGCCCTCGCGCAGCGAGAGCACGAGGTTGCTCCGCCGCCACTCCGCCGACATCGCCGGGTGGTCGTCGCGGGTGTGGCCGCCGCGCGACTCCTCGCGCTCCAGCGCCGCCCGGGCCACGGCCTCCGAGACCAGCAGCATGTTGCGCAGGTCCAGTGTCAGATGCCACCCGGGGTTGTAGACGGTGCCGCCCTCAGCGCGCACCCCGGCCACGCGCTCGCGCAGCTTGTCCAGCGACTCCAGCGCCTGCTCCATCTCCGGGCCGCGCCGGATGATGCCGACCAGGTCGTTCATGGTCTGCTGGATCTCCTGCTGCAGCTGGTAAGGGTTCTCGCCGGCCTCGTGCTCGAAGGGGGCGGCGGCCTCCGCGCCGAGGCGCTCGATCACGGCGGGGTCGGCGGCCGGGCGGACGTCGCCGAGCCCGTCGAGGTAGGAGGCGGCGCCCAGGCCGCAGCGGCGGCCGAACACCAGCAGGTCCGACAGTGAGTTGCCGCCCAGCCGGTTGGAGCCGTGCATCCCGCCGGCCACCTCGCCGGCGGCGAACAGCCCGGGCACCAGCGAGGCCCCGGTGTCCGGGTCGACCTCGACGCCGCCCATCACGTAGTGGCAGGTGGGCCCCACCTCCATGGGCCCGGCGGTGATGTCGACGTCGGCCAGCTCCTTGAACTGGTGGTGCATCGACGGCAGCCGCCGCATGATCTCCTCGGCGGGCAGCCGCGTGGACACGTCCAGGAACACCCCGCCGTGCGGTGAGCCGCGGCCCTGCTTGACCTCGTTGTTGATGGCCCGGGCGACCTCGTCGCGCGGCAGCAGCTCGGGCGGGCGCCGGTGGTTGGCGGGGTCGGCGTACCAGCCGTCGGCCTCCTCCTCGGACTCGGCGTAGTGCTCGCGGAACACGTCGGGCACGTAGCCGAACATGAAGCGGCGGCCCTCGGAGTCGCGCAGCACACCGCCGTCGCCGCGCACCGACTCGGTGACCAGGATGCCCTTCACCGACGGCGGCCAGACCATGCCGGTGGGATGGAACTGCACGAACTCCATGTTCAGCAGCGTTGCCCCGGCGCGCAGCGCCAGTGCGTGGCCGTCGCCGGTGTACTCCCAGGAGTTGGAGGTGACCTTGAACGACCTGCCGATGCCGCCGGTGGCAAGGACGACCGCGGGCGCCTCGAAGACGAGGAACTCGCCGCTCTCGCGGACGTAGCCGAAGGCGCCGGCGATGCGGGTGTCCTCGCCGCCGGGCTCGCCGTCGAGCAGCAGTTCGGTGACGGTGGTCTCGGCGAACACCTTGAGCATCGCCTCCGGGTGGCCGAGCTCGGCGGCGTCGGCCTGCTGGAGCTGGACGACGCGCTGCTGCAGGGTGCGGATCATCTCCAGGCCGGTGCGGTCGCCGACGTGGGCCAGCCGCGGGTACTCGTGCCCGCCGAAGTTGCGCTGGCTGATGCGGCCCTGCGGTGTGCGGTCGAACAGGGCGCCCCAGTACTCCAGCTCCAGGATCCGCTCCGGCGCCTCCTTGGCGTGCAGCTCGGCCATGCGCGGGTTGTTCATGAACTTGCCGCCGCGGATGGTGTCGCGGAAGTGCACCTGCCAGTGGTCGCTGCTGTTGACGTTGCCCAGGGCCGCAGCGGCGCCGCCCTCGGCCATGACCGTGTGGGCCTTGCCGAAGAGGGACTTGGAGATGACGGCCGTCTTCTTGCCCTGCTGTCGGGCCTCGATCGCGGCGCGCAGGCCCGCGCCGCCGGCTCCGATCACGACGACGTCGTAGCTGTGCCGTGTTGTCTCGGACATCTTCCTGACTTTCGGTTGCGCCGGTTCCGGCGTGGTCGCGCCCGGGCGCTTTGGGCGCCGGATACCCGCGGTTGGGGGCTGCGTGCTGCGGATCCTGCGGTGCTAGCCGAAGATCCGCGGGTCGGTGATGGTCCCGCTCGCGACCAGCGCCACGTAGAGGTCGGCGAGTACCAGCGTGCCCAGCGTGATCCATGCCCACGTCATGTGCCGGGTGTTCAGCCGCGAGATCTGCGTCCACATCCAGTAGCGCACGGGCTTGCCGCCGAAGCTGTTCAGTCGGCCGCCGAAGACGTGCCGGCAGGAGTGGCAGCTGAGCGTGTAGGCCCACAGCAGCACAACGTTGGCGATGAGGATCAGGTTTCCGAGCCCGACCCCGAACCCGTCCGCGAGGCCGCCGTAGAGCGCGAGTCCCGCGTCGTAGGTGTTGATGAGGCTGATGACGACGGCGATGTAGAAGAAGTAGCGGTGCAGGTTCTGGCCGATCATCGGGAACCGGGACTCGCCGGTGTAGCGGCCGTGCGGCTCGCGCACGGCGCAGGCGGTGGGGGCCTGCCAGAACGAGCGGTAGTAGGCCTTGCGGTAGTAGTAGCAGGTGAAGCGGAAGAGCAGCAGGAACGGCAGGCTGAACAGCGCATAGGGCAGGAACCAGGGGAACTCCCAGGGCAGGGTCCCGAAATGCGCTGACTCGGGCACGCAGGACGCCGACAGGCACGGCGAGTAGAACGGCGTCAGGTAGTGGTAGTCGGCCACCCAGTAGTTGTCCTGCTGCAGGACGCGGGCCAGCCCGTAGACCAGGAAAGCGGTCAGCCCCAGCACGGTCCACACCGGGCCTGCCCACCAGCGGTCGGTGCGCAGGGTCCGTGCGGCGATGCGGGGGCGCTTGAGTCCGGCCCGCTCCGGCGGGGGAAGCGTCGATGTCATTTCGCTGCGTCTCCATCTTGGCGCGGGCGGCCCCGTCGATGGCGGAGCGCGGGGCTCGGGCCGCTCCCGCAGCCGTCTGATCAGGCAGTGCGGACGGTTAGGGAAGCCACGTTAGGGCGCAGCGATCACGAATTCAGCTCGAAAATTGCCCGAAATGAATGTGAAAAATGCCACGCCGCATATTCGCGGGTGGCTGGTTTGTGAAGAAATAGAGCATAAAGAGGTTTTTGGGAATTAAGTTCCTTTTGTGAGGAATGAAGGCATATGCCCGCTATGTGAAAGTAAGTCGAGCCTTCATGAACGAAATTTATCGCATTTCCACGCCGCGGGTGCAACGCGGCGCACGGCGCGCCGCCGCGGCGTCCCGTGTGCGTCCGCCCGCGTCCGGCGCCGCCGCATCGTTCAGTGGTGCAGCGGAGCGATGACCTCCAGGTCTTCGCCGAGGTCGTCGCGGGTGAGGTGGGTCAGGTAGGCCATGAGGTGCCGGCGGAACGCCCGCGCGGTGTGCGAGGGGTCGACGTCCTTGCGGTGGGCCAGCGCGATGGTGCGCAGCAGGCGCGGCTGGGCCAGCGGCGTGCCGCGCAGCCCCGGCCGGTTCTTCAGCACCATGCTCGGCACCACCGCGATGCCCAGGCCCGCCTCGACGAAGCGCAGGACAGCGTCCATCTCGCCGCCCTCGACCGCGAGCCGCGGTTCGAAGCCCGCGGCGCGGCAGGCGTGCAGCGTCGCCTCGCGCACGTCGTAGCCGTGCCGGAACATCACCAGTGGGCGGTCGCGCAGGTCGGTGATGCGCATGGACGCCCGCTGCGTGGGCGGCGGCGCGTCGGCCGCGTGCACCACCACCAGGTTCTCCCGCAGGATCGGGGTGGTCACGAACGCCGGGTCGTTGCTCTGCAGGGGAAGGATGATCAGCGCCAGGTCCAGTTCGCCGCGGCCCAGTGCGCGGATGAGGTCCCGCGAGCCGCTCTCCTCGACCTGCAGGCCGACCCCGGGGAACCGGTCGTGGAAGCCCGCGAGCGCCTCGGCGAGCAGCCCGGCGCACAGCGAGGGGGTCGCGCCCAGCCGCAGGCGCCCGCGCCGCATCCCGGCGAGCTGCTGCACCTCGTGGCGCGCCGTCTCGGTGTCGGCGACGATGCGCTGGGCCAGCGGCAGGAGCGCTTCCCCGGCGGGGGTGAGTGTGATATTTCCCCGCGCCCTGCTGAACAGGGAGGCACCCAGCTCTTCCTCCAGGTTGCGGATCTGGCGGCTCAGGCTGGGCTGGGCGACGTGCGAAACCTCGGCTGCGCGGGTGAAATGGCGCGTCTCGGCCACCGCGAGGAAGTACGCCAGCTGCTGGAACTGCATGACCATAGCGTACGGCTATGGACACCAGCACTCTCATGACTTAGACGTTGTTCTTTATCAAGTCTTAAAGTGACGAGTTGTGGCGAACAGTACCCTGACCAAGCAGCGATCGGAGGCACTCGGCTCCACGGTGGCCCTGAAGTCCGCGATGGCGGTCACCGGCGTGATCCTCGTGCTCTTCCTGATTGCGCACATGTACGGCAATCTCAACGTGTTCGCGGGTCGGCAGGCCTTCGACAACTACTCCCACCACCTGCGCGAGCTTGGCGAGCCCATGCTGCCCCACGGGGGCTTCCTGTGGATCATGCGCGTGGTGCTGCTGGCGAGCGTCCTCATCCACATCTACGCGGCGGTCGTGCTGTGGCGGCGCGCCGGCCGCGCCCGCCCGGTGCGCTACCAGGTCACCAAGCGCGTGCAGCGCAGCTACTCCTCCTACACGATGCGCTACGGCGGCATCGGCATCGCGCTGTTCGCGGTGTTCCACGTGCTGCACCTGACGACCAACACCATCCATCCGGGAGGCCCTTCGGACAGCCCGTATGAGCGGATGGTCTCCGGCTTCCAGCCGGAGTTCTGGTACGTCACCCTCTTCTATGTGGCCGCCGTGCTCGCCGTGGGCTTCCACCTCCGGCACGGGATCTGGAGTGCGCTGACCACTCTGGGCGCCAACCGGCAGAGCCGGCAGCGCTCGCTGAACATCATCGCGACCGTGATCGCGGCGGGCCTGACGATCGGCTTCCTGCTCACGCCGCTCTCTGTGACCTTCGGGCTGGTGGGATAAATGAAGGACATCTACATCGAAGGCGACGAGATCCGCGACGAGAAGGCGCCCGCGGGACCCGTCGCCGAGCGCTGGGACAAACGCCGCTTCTCCGCGAAGCTCGTCAACCCCGCCAACCGCCGCAAGCTGTCGGTCATCATCGTCGGCACCGGCCTGGCCGGCGCCTCGGCGGCCGCCACGCTTGGCGAGGCCGGGTACAACGTCACGTCGTTCTGCTACCAGGACAGCCCCCGGCGTGCGCACAGCATCGCCGCGCAGGGCGGCATCAACGCGGCCAAGAATTACCGCAACGACGGCGACAGCATCTACCGGCTGTTCTACGACACCGTCAAGGGCGGCGACTTCCGCTCGCGCGAGTCCAACGTCTACCGGCTCTCCCAGGTCAGCGTCGAGATCATCGACCAGTGCGTGGCCCAGGGCGTGCCGTTCGCCCGCGAGTACGGCGGCCTGCTCGACAACCGGTCGTTCGGCGGCGTCCAGGTCTCGCGGACCTTCTACGCCCGCGGGCAGACCGGCCAGCAGCTGCTCATCGGCGCCTACCAGGCCCTTGAACGCCAGGTCCAGGCCGGCACCGTGGAGATGAACACCCGCCACGAGATGCTGGAGCTGATCGTCGTCGACGGCCGGGCGCGCGGCATCGTCGCCCGCGACATGGTCACCGGCGAGATCGAGACGCACTTCGCCGACGCCGTCGTGCTGTCCTCCGGCGGCTACGGCAACGTTTTCTACCTCTCGACCAACGCCATGGGGTGCAACGTGACCGCCACCTGGCGGGCGCACCGCAAGGGCGCGCACTTCGCCAACCCCTGCTACACCCAGATCCACCCCACCTGCATCCCCGTCAGCGGCGACTATCAGTCCAAGCTGACGCTGATGAGCGAGTCGCTGCGCAACGACGGCCGCATCTGGGTGCCCAAGGAGGCCGGAGACGAGCGCGACCCGCGCCGGATCCCGGAGGACGAGCGCGACTACTATCTGGAGCGCATCTACCCCTCCTTCGGCAACCTGGTTCCGCGCGACATCGCGTCGCGCGCCGCCAAGAACGTCTGCGACGAGGGACGCGGCGTCGGCCCGGGCGGCCTGGGCGTCTACCTGGACTTCGCCGACGCGATCAAGCGCATGGGCCGCCCGGCCGTCGAGGCCAAGTACGGCAACCTCTTCGACATGTACCAGCGCATCACCGGCGAGAACCCCTACGAGCTTCCGATGCGCATCTACCCGGCCGTGCACTACACCATGGGCGGGCTGTGGGTCGACTACGACCTGCAAAGCAGCATCCCCGGCCTGTTCGTGACGGGTGAGGCCAACTTCTCCGACCACGGCGCCAACCGCCTGGGCGCCAGCGCCCTGATGCAGGGTCTGGCCGACGGCTACTTCGTGCTGCCCAACACCATCAACGACTACCTGGCCGCGGGCCCGTTCGAGAACGTCGACGAGAGCACCCCGGAGGCCGAGGAGGCTGCCGAGGCGGTGCGCGCACGCATCGACAAGCTTCTCTCGATCAACGGCGACCGCACCGTCGACTCCTTCCACAAGGAGCTCGGCCACATCATGTGGGACTACTGCGGCATGGAGCGCAGCGAAGAGGGCCTGCGCAAGGCCGTCGAGCGCATCCGCGAGCTGCGCGAGGAGTTCTGGCAGAACGTCCGCGTGCTGGGCGAGAACGAGGAGCTCAACCAGTCGCTGGAGAAGGCCGGCCGCGTCGCCGACTTCTTCGAGCTGGCCGAACTGATGTGCATCGACGCGCTGCACCGCCGGGAGTCCTGCGGCGGGCACTTCCGCGCCGAGAGCCAGACCGAGGACGGCGAGGCGCTGCGCCACGACGACGAGTTCGCCTACGTCGCCGCGTGGGAGTTCGGCGGGACGGGCGAGCCGCCCGTCCTGCACAAGGAGCTCCTGGAGTACGAGTACGTCGAGATGAAGCAGCGGAGCTACAAGTGAACATCACCCTGCGCGTTTGGCGCCAGAAGGGCCCCGACGACAAGGGTCGGATGGTCACCTACAAGGTGGAGGACGTCTCCGAGGACATGTCCTTCCTGGAGATGCTCGACGTCCTCAACGAGAAGCTCATCCTTGAGGGTGAGGAGCCGGTGGCCTTCGACCACGACTGCCGCGAGGGGATCTGCGGCGCCTGCGGCGTCGTCATCGACGGCGAGGCCCACGGGCCCGAGACCACCACGACCTGCCAGCTGCACATGCGCAGCTTCTCCGATGGCGACACCATCACGGTCGAGCCGTGGCGGGCCAAGGCGTTCCCGGTCATCAAGGACCTGGTCGTGGACCGCGGCTCGTTCGACCGGATCATCCAGGCCGGCGGCTACGTCAGCGCGCCGACCGGGACCGCGCCCGACGCCCACGCCATGCCGGTGCCCAAGGCCGACGCCGACCGCGCGTTCGACGCGGCCACCTGCATCGGCTGCGGCGCATGCGTGGCCGCCTGCCCCAACGCCTCCGGCATGCTGTTCACCGCAGCCAAGGTGACCCACCTGGGCATGCTGCCGCAGGGCCAGCCCGAGCGGGAGGCCCGCGTCGTCCAGATGGTGAACCAGCACGACGAGGAGGACTTCGGCGGCTGCACCAACATCGGCGAGTGCGCCGCGGTGTGCCCCAAGGGCATCCCTCTGGACACGATCTCCCAGCTCAACCGCGATCTGCTGGGCTCGCTGACCAGCAGCCAGTCCGAGTAGCCGCGGACGAGCCGCGCATCCGGGGCCGTTCCGCGCACAGCGGGGCGGCCCCGCTCGCTTCAGCGCACGTTCTCGCGCACCGGTCGCGGGGTGCCAGGGGCGGGCGGCGGAAGCGCTCAGGGCCGCTGCTGGAAGACGTGCGCCCGGACCCAGGCGTGCATGGCGATCGCGGCGGCTGCGCCCGCGTTGATCGAGCGCGTGGACCCGTACTGCCCGATGGACAGCACGGACTCGCACACCGCCCGCGCCTCGGCCGAAAGCCCGGGACCCTCCTGCCCGAAGACCAGCACGCACGCGCGCGGCAGCGGGTACGTCTCCAGCGGCACCGCGCCCGGCAGGTTGTCGACGCCGACGAGGGGCAGCCCGCGCTCCCGCGCCCAGGCGACCAGGTCGGGGGTGTCGGCGTGGTGGTGGACGTGCTGGTAGCGCTCGGTCACCATGGCGCCGCGGCGGTTCCACCGGCGCCGCCCCACGATGTGCACGGCCTCCGCGGCGAACGCGTTCGCCGTGCGCACCACCGAGCCGATGTTGAAGTCGTGCTCCCAGTTCTCCACGGCAACGTGGAAGGGGTGGCGCCGGGTGTCGAGGTCGGCGACGATCGCCTCGCGGCGCCAGTACCGGTAGCGGTCCACGACGTTGCGGCGGTCGCCCTCGGACAGCAGCTCGGGGTCGTAGTGTCCGCCCTCGGGCCAGGCCCCCCGCCACGGCCCCACCCCCACCTCGTGCCGGTCGCCGCGGGCACCGGGGGTGTCGGGGGCTGCGGGGTCGGGAAGGGCCTGGTCGGTCACGCGCCCCAGCTTAGGGGCGGTCGAAGCGCACACCGCCGTGGATGTCGCGGGCCTGGACCACCGAGCCGCTGACGTCGCCCTGCACCGTGTTGACCACACCGCCGTCGGCGGCGCCGAAGTGCGGGCGCAGTGCGTCGGTCAGCCTGCCGATCGCGGGGTCGGATGCAGCAGCGGAGTCCAGGTGCCCGGCGAGCGCCTCGACGGCCTCGTCGTCCTCGTTGTCGATCTGAGCGGCCTCCAAGGCCCCGCGGGCCTGCGGATCGTCGCGGAAGCGTTCGATGACGGCCTTGCGCAGGCCGCGCAGGGCGGATACGGCGTGCTCGGTCATCGGTTCCACGGCCTTGCCGGCTACGGCGGCGGCGATGGCGATGAGCACCTGGTCGACCACAGGGCCCTCCCGGGCGTCGGACGTTGAGGGGGAAGTCGCGGCTTTCCTCGCCCCATACTCTCGGATCCGCGCCCGCCCCGCCAGGGATGCGTCGGCACCGGGCGCCGCCCCGGGGCCGCCCCGGAGTCGCGGCGCTGCGCGGGAGGGCTCAGCACCCGTTGATCTTGTAGCCATCGTCACTGGAAATCGTTTTCCTTCACGATAGCTACAAGATCAACGGGTCGGGCGGTGTCCGCGGTGTCCGCCGGTGTCCGCGGCGGCGCGGCGGCGCGGCGGCGGACCAGGGCGGCCAGGGCGCGCCAGCCCAGCAGGGCGGCGGCCAGGAACAGCGCCGTCACAAGGACGAACGAGAAGGGGGCGTCTTCACCGGTGGCCTCACGAAGCTGCACCGCCCCGCCCACCGTGACCAGCAGCACGAGCCAGCCGGTCGTCAACACGGCCTTCGGGTTGCGCCACGGCCGCCACGGCAGCACCGCCAGCCATCCCGCGACCAGTGCTGCGGCGAAGGGCCAGAGGGTGTGCGCAACGCCGACCGGTGTCAGCCCTTCCGCATGGTTGATGCGCCCGATCACCACGAAGACGAGTACGAATGCGGCGTCGAGGAGGATGGCCGGCAGGACGAAGCGCATGGCCGCAGTCTAGGGAATGCGGGCCGTCCTCCCGCCCGGGGGCGGTGGCGCGGGGACGGCCCCGAAGGCCCGGGGAGCCGGTCGGCGTACCGGGGAGTGGATGCGGGTGGGATACGCCGACCGGCCTCGCGCACCCGGGCGTTGCGATGCGCGAGACTCCGGCGCCCCTGTCGGCACCGGAGTGCTCGTGAAGCCGCCGAGCCGGCGGGGCGCCGCGTGCGCACTGCGTACGGTGCCTGCCCTGCGCCCATGCGACATATCGGTCCGTTCCCGGCTATTGCCACATACCGGCGAGCCTCGTCGGCAGCTTAGCCCGTGAGTAGGTTCGGCCCGAACTCGTGGGGCGCCGGATCCTCGGCCACAGCGGCGTTCCGGCGTCCCGCGCCGGTCCGCGGACCGGGCCGGAACGTGACGCCCAGACCCTCGCCCGCGGTGCCCGGGGCGCCGGGGCCGAGCGCCTCGCCGAGGCCGGCGCGGAGCCGCGCCGCGGCGGAGCGGGCGACCTGCTCCGCCCGGGGTACCGCCGCGCCGTCGCCGGTCGGCGCCGGATCGGGGGTGTGCCGCGGTTCCGGGCGCGCTGCGACGGGCGGGGCCGCGGAGACGGACATGTCCTGCGGGACCGGGGTGCGGTCGGCGGTCGTCGCGGCACCGGCGACGAGCAGGCCGAGGGCGACGGCTGCGCTGCCGCACGCCAGGGCGAAGGGGGACTTGCGCACTGCTGTTCTTTCAGGGGTAGCGGGGTGGCGGGCCCCGCCGACGAGCGGGGACTCAGCGGGGACCCGCCGGCGGCAGGCGGTCGTACGCAAGGAGAGGGACACAAGACCGCCGTGCCCGCCCACCGACTTTCGGTGAGCGCCCGAAACCCTAGGTCATGGTCGGCCGCCGCGACAGCCGGCGGAGCGCTAGCGACGTCACCCGACGTCGCCCCCGCGAGGGCGCGGGCGCCGCCCGGGCGCCCGGGCGGCCCCCGCGAGGCGCCGGGAGTGGCGCAGTGGCCGCATGAGCGGGCGCTGCAGGGTGGCTGCACCAGGGGTCACCCACCGTGGCAGTAGGCCCGAGAATTGGCCGGATCAGGCCACATTCGTCTGCCAACCCGGGTGCGGGTGGTGCGTCACCGCGCAGCACGTCGATCTTGTAGCCATCGTGAAGGAAAACGATTTCCATGCACGATGGCTACAAGATCAGCGAGGGTTCGGGCCGGAGCCCAGGGACCGGTGCAGGAACTCCACCTGCAGCAGCAGCAGGTTCTCCGCCGTGGTCTCCTCCGAGGCCATATGGGTGATGCCCGACAGCGGCAGCACGGTGTGGGCCCGTCCCGCCGCCAGCAGTGCCGACGACAGCCGCTGGGTGTGGGCGAAGACCACGTTGTCGTCGGCCAGGCCGTGGATGAGCATCAGTGGGCGGTTCTGCCCGGCCCAGCCCTCCAGGACGCTGGAACGCGCGTAGGCCTCCGGCCGGCCCTGCGGCGTACCCAGGTAGCGCTCGGTGTAGTGGGTGTCGTACAGGCTGAAGTCGGTGACGGGAGCCCCCGCCACCGCCGCGTGGAAGACCTCGGGCCGGCGCAGCACCGCCAGGGACGCCAGGTAGCCGCCGAAGGACCAGCCGCGGATCGCGACCCGATCCAGATCCAGGCAGCCGAAGCGGGCGGCTGCGTCGTGCAGTGCCGCGACCTGGTCCTCCAGCACCGGCCCCGCCAGGTCGCCGTGGACCGCCTGCTCCCATTCGACGCTGATTCCCGGCGTGCCGCGCCCGTCCGCGATCACCACCGCGAACCCCTGGTCGGCGAACCACTGCGACGTGAGGTAGGCGCTGCGGGTGCGCAGCACACGCTGTGCGTGCGGCCCGCCGTAGGGGTCCATCAGCACCGGGAGCCGGGCAGCGGTGCCCTCGGCGTCCGGGTCGTACCAGGACGGCAGCACCAGCGCCGAGGGCACGCCCCGTTCGCCCGCCGACCAGAAGCGCACGTTGGGCACCGGCAGGTCGGGTGCCGGGGCGAAGCTCTCGACCGCGCCCGCGACGACCGGTGCGCCGCCGGACTCGGCGCCCCGCATCAGCACCGTGCGCACCCCGTCGGCGTCCATGCCGCGGCGCTGGACGACCAGCGTTCCGCCGCCCAGCCTGCCCGAGAGAACCGCACCCTCCCCGCCCGGCCGGCCGCCGCCGGAGGCCTCATGCGGCACCTCGACCGCAGAGGTCTGGCCGGTGGCCGTGTCCAGCAGCCACAGGCCCACCTCGCCGGGCCGTCCGGCCGGGGAAGCCGAGTAGAGCACCCGGTCGCCGTCGACGTCGGCCACGGCCCGCAGGTAGGCGCCGCCGGGCGGGCCCGACTCGCGGCCGCCCACCAGCAGGGCGCGCCGCCCGTCCTGCTCGCCGCGCCCGATCCACACCAGTTCGCGGCTCGCGGTGAAGGCCGGCACGCCCGGCATGTTCTCGACCCACGTTGCGTCGGTCTCGGCGAGCTCGCGGACCGCCTTACCTGTGAGCGGGTCGGCCCGCAGCAGTGCGAGCGTGCGCTGGTCGCGGCTCTGTGCGGTGAACACGACCTCGGGGGGCGCCCCGGTACCGGAGCCCGCCGGGGCCCCGCCGCCGGCGCCGCGGCCCGTCCACCCGGCGCGGGCCAGGTAGGGCAGCTCGTCGCGGTCCCAGTCGATCCAGCGCGGTTCGGCGAGGCCGTCCCCGTCGAGGCTCAGCACCGCGAGCCGCACATCGGCGTTGGGCGTGCCCGCCGCCGGGTAGGCCATGGTCCGGGCGGCGGCGTCGGGGTTGGCGGGGTCGCTGATGGTCCACCTGGCGACCGGCGAGTCGTCCACGCGGGCCGCCAGCACCGCCGAGCCGTCGGGTGCCCACCACAGGCCCCGGTAGCGGCTCATCTCCTCGGCGGCGACGAACTCCGCCAGCCCCCACGCGACCCCGTCGCCGTCCGGCTCGGCCAGCACCCGGTCGCCACCGCCGTCGAGCCCGACGACGTGCAGCGCGCCGCCGCTGACGTAGGCCGCGGCGTCGCCCTTCGGAGAGACCGCCGGGTCCACGACGGGCGCGACCGCGGCCGCGACCCCGCTGGGCGCGGCGCCGCCTGCGAGGTCGGCCGTGTACAGCCGCCCCGAGAGCGTGAAGACGGCGCGGGTGAAGTCCGCGTCGACGGTGTAGGAGACGATGCCCGCGCCGGTCTCGCGCAGCCGCTCGCGGCGGGCGCGCTCCTCGGCGGGCAGGTCCTCGTCGTCGGCGCCGATGGTGCGCGGGTCGGCCACCACGCGCTCCGCAGCCTCGTCGAGGTCGCGTATCCACAGGCACGTCGCGGCGTCCTCGCCGTTCCTACCGCGCAGGAAGGTGACGCGCCTGCCGTCCGGTGAGACCTGGAACGCGCGCGGGACACCGATGGTGAACCGCCGTGTGCGGGCTTGTTGCCGGGGAAAGCTCATGCGTCGATTGTGGCGCATCGCCCGCGGGGGCGGCCGCCGGACGCGGGTCTGCGGAGCGCGTCCGGACGTGCCGGGCGCAGTGCCGTGCAGAGGGCCCCGACCGGGGTATCGTCCAGACCATGACAGATCGGCGACTGCTCCTGGTGCACGCCCATCCCGACGACGAGTCCATCGTCACCGGGGCGACCATGGCCAAGTACGCCGCTGAGGGCGCCGAGGTCACGCTGGTGACGTGTACGCGCGGCGAGGAGGGCGAGATCATCCCGCCCGAACTCGCGCACCTGGGCTCCGACCGGGACGACACCCTCGGCGAGCACCGTGTCGGCGAGCTGGACAAGGCCTGCCTGGCGATGGGCGTGCGCGACCACCGGTTCCTCGGCGGCCCCGGCCGCTACCGCGACTCCGGAATGATGGGCGCCGCCGCAAACGAGCGGCCCGACTGCTTCTGGCGGGCCGACGTGGAGGAGGCAGCGCACCTGCTGGCCCAGCTCATCCGCGAGGTGCGTCCGCACGTCGTCGTCACCTACGACGACAACGGCGGCTACGGCCACCCCGACCACATCCAGGCGCACCGCGTCGCCGTGAGCGCGTTCCAGAAGGCCGCCGAGCGCGCCCTGCCCGGTACGCCCTGGCAGACACGCAAGCTCTACGCCGTCGCCCAGCCCGGCTCGGTGCTGGAGGAGTCGGTCGAGCGGCTGCGCAGCGGCCCCGGGCCGTTCCGGGCGCCCGCGACCGCCGCCGACATCGCGCCGGGCACCCCGGACCGCCTCGTCACCTCACGCGTGGACGCCTCGGCGCACTGGGCGGCCAAGGTGCTGGCGATGCGCGCGCACGCCACCCAGATCAGCGTCGACGGCGAGCTGTTCGCGCTCTCCAACGGGATCGCGCAGGAGATCCAGGCGGTCGAGTACTTCAGCCAGATCGCCGGCCCGGCGGCGCGCCGGGGGCCGAACGGCCACGAGACGGACCTGTTCGCCTGACCCGCCGCCGGCCTACCCGCCGGCGGGACGGGCGGGACGGGGCCCATCGGGCCCGCGTCCGCCGCGCGCCCGCGACCACCAGCAACGCCAGGAAGGCCTCCCGTCGTGACCGCACAGCAGCAGCCGCACCCACCCCGCCCGCCCGGCGCCGCGGCCGAGCGCCGCACGGGGGCGGCGGAGCGGATCGCCGATCCGGTCGTGACCGGACTGGGCTACACGGTGCTGCTCGCCGCGGGAGCGGCGGTCGGCTTCGGCGGCTCGGTCATCGCCGGGTGGCTGTCCTACCTGTGGCTGGCGGGACCGGCGGGGCAGGCGGCGGCCGCCGTGGCGCTCCTGGCGGCGCTGGCCGCGCTCTTCGCCGCCTGCCGAGGGGCGGGCTGGGGGATGGGCTCGCGGTTGGGCGCCGTGCTCCCGGCGCTGGGCTGGGCGGCCGCCGTGTTCTCGCTGATCGCGGTGACCTCCGGCGGCGACATCGTGCTGACCTCGACCGTGATCGACTACTGCTACCTCTTCGGCGGCCTCACCGCCGTCGGCATCGCCGCCGTGACGACCGAGCCCGGCCCCTGAGGCGGCACCGAGCACCGTGGCGCTCCCGGCGTCAGGACACCCAGAACCGCAGCAGCACCTCGCCGAACCCGACGTCCACCTGCGGCATCCCCAGGCCCGCGAACACCTGCGTCATCAGCCGCGGCACCTCGACGTTGACCTGCGGCACCCACAGCACCGCGAACACCGCGATGACCCCGAACAGCCCCCACGGGCGCACCCGCTCGGCGATTGCGCCGGGCAGGTACGGCGCGACGACGCCGAAGCCGTCCATGCCCGGTATCGGCAGGAGGTTGAGCACCGCCGCGGTGAGGTTGAGGTAGCACAGGTACATCAGCCCGCCGAGCATCCAGTTGTCGGTGAACATGCCGGAGGGCACCAGAACGGCAACGGCGGCGGCAGCCGCGGCGGCGAGCAGAAGGTTGACGGCGATCCCCGCGGCGGCGACCAGGCTGCGCCGGGCCCGGCTCGGCACGGCGGAGTCGTCCAGATAGGTCGCCGGGCCCGGCAGGCCGATCCCGCCCAGCAGCAGGAACGCCACCGGCATCAGCAGGCTGGAGAACAGTTCGCGGAAGCGGAGGGGGTTGAGCCGCAGGTAGCCGCCGCCGCGCAGGGAGCGGTCGCCGAAGCGGTAGGCGAGCGCGGCGTGCCCGTACTCGTGCAGGACCAGTGAGGCGATCCACCCGGTCAGGATGAAGACGAAGGGCAGGTAGACCCGCGCGCCGTCGCCGGTCCAGTCGACCTCGGCTCGCGTCCAGGAGAACCAGCCGGCCAGGCCGACCACGCCCAGCAGCAGCACGAAGACCGGGCTGGGCAGCAGGTCGGCCGCCGATCGGCCGGCGGGTGCGTCCGCATCGGGGGAGTCGGCGTCCGCACGCTCTGCGCCGGCCTCGCCGCCGTCCCGGCCCTCGGCCGCCTCCTCGGGCGCCCCGGGGTCCTCGGCGGTGGCCGCGGCGTCCGGCCGCGGTGCGGCGTCTTCTTCCCGGTCGGTGGGCTCAGGCGCGGGCATGGTGCTCCAGCTCGTCGGATAGCGGATGTCGGCAGGCCGGCGACGGGCCGCGCGAGTCGCGCTCGGCGAGTCGCGCGGCGCCGGGTGGCGCGGTGCGCGGGGGATCGGCGGCGGCGCGCCGCCATCCAGGCTAGGCGCACATCCCCGGCCCTGCGCACCGGGTCGCCGAGCGTGCCGCCCGCTGTGCGGCGGGCGCCGTCCCGTCGGCGGCGGCTGGCTAGAGCGAGGTCGGAGGAGTGGTCGCCGAGATGTGCATGGCGGTCAGCGAGAAGGCGTGCCCGGCCTTGGTGAGCTGGTGGCTGCCGCCCTCGCCCAGCAGGTCGCCGCCCACGACGAAGCCGAGCGTCTCCAGCAGCCAGGTGACCGTGATCAGCACCGAGCCCACCTGCTGGGTGTCGGGAAGGCGGCTGGAGGCTTCGTTGCCCCAGCCGGAGTCGGCGAGCACCAGGCGGGCCTCCTCGGCGATGTCGCCGCAGGTGTCGCGGGCGTGGCTGCCGGTCGAGCGCGACGAGAAGGACAGCAGAAGCCCGAGCAGGGTCTCGGTGGCGGCCTGGGCGAACCCGTCGGTGTCCAGTACGCTCTCGGCCACTGCACGCCACAGCGCCTCGGTGTCGTCGTGCAGCATCCTCCCGCGCCGGGTGAGCACCAGGCGACGGCCCGACTTGCGCACCGCCCGCATGGTGCGAAGCAGCTTGTGCAGCGCGATGAGCTGGGTGGAGTCGGTCTCGCTGCGCGGCGGCGAGGGAGAGGTGCCCCAGTCGAACTCGGCGCAGAGCTCGCGGACCACGCTGGGCGAGATGTAGCCGATCTGGGTGAGCCCGATGCCGTCGTCGGCGTAGTCCAGCAGCCGCACCACCGGCGCCAGCGCGGCCGCGGCGTCGGGCGGGGTCTCGGCCCCGCTGATGAGCTGTCCCAGCAGCGGCCACAGCCGCTGGCGGTGGGGGTGCGAAGGTGAGGACAGCCAGGCGCGCACCCGCTCCTCGCGCACGCGGTCGAGTCTGCTGCGGCCCTGCGGGTCGGGCTGGGTCAGGAACGCCCGTGTGCGCTGCTGCTGGGTGTTGCGCCAGGCGGGCGTGCCCGGCCGCAGTTCCTCCAGTGCGACGGCGAGCTCCAGGGAGGCCGAGGTTGCCTGGTAGGCCGCGATCTCGGCCGAGCCGAGCGTGCTGCCCCAGGTCAGCTCGGGAAGGTCGGGCGGCTCGACTCCGGAGGCGCGCATCGCCCGGCGGTAGGCCTGGTGGCCGGAGTCGTGGCTGACCCGGTGGTTCTCCAGGATCTCGCGGGTGGTGCCCGACGTGCAGATGGCCGCGTAGCGGTCCAGGCCGAGCAGGGAGAACAGGCGGCCCAGCGAACGGGCCGCGAACGCCCGCTCGGCGGAGTCGGCGGAGAAGCGCACCGGCAGCACGTACCAGCAGAACTCCTGGACCGTGTGCTGGGTCAGCGCCTCCAGGTTGCGGCCGTCGGTGAGCGTGGACAGCGCCGTCTCGGCGACCTGGGCGGCCCGGCCGTCGGAGCGGGCGAGTTGGGCGAGGGCGGAAGCGACGGTCTCCTGCATGGCGTGAACTCGCCACCTCCCCCTTCAACATCGACGGCGGCGAAGCACCGCGGGGCGCGCCCGCGGTGCGGCTCGCGCGCGGCGGGGCGCTAGCCGTCCGTCGTCGGCCTCTCGGCCCCCCGCCTGCGTATGGGCGGTCGTTGCGGCACGATACGGCTTCCCGCGACGTCCTCGGCAGTGACCTCTGTCACATTTCCGTCGCGCCGGCGAAGTCGCAGAACGCCGTCCTGCCAGGACTCCAGTACCCCGACGATATCCCGGAACCCCCCGCCGGGCAGCCGGAGGCGCACAGTGGCGCGCCGACCGATGTCGTCGGGGGTCAGCTCCTGCCGCAGGCGCGGGCCAGGACCCATGGGATCGACCCCCAATTACGCGGAAAAGCCCGGTGGGCGCAATACTGGAGACTGCGAATCGTGTGTCAGATGCCCGGCGGTCCCGCTCCGGACTCCCGGCATCGCCCAGGCTATGTGACAGCGAAGACACTTACGCGCGGTCAACGTGGCGAAGACCGAAGAGGAGTACGACGTGACCTACGTCATCGCGCAGCCCTGCGTCGATGTGCTCGACAAGGCGTGCATCGAGGAGTGCCCCGTCGACTGCATCTACGAGGGCAAGCGCATGCTCTACATCCACCCGGACGAGTGCGTCGACTGCGGCGCGTGCGAGCCGGTGTGCCCTGTGGAGGCCATCTACTACGAGGACGACCTTCCGGAGCAGTGGTCGGAGTACTACAAGGCCAACGTCGAGTTCTTCGACGAGATCGGCTCTCCCGGCGGCGCTTCCAAGGTCGGCCAGCTCGACACCGACCACTCCGTGGTCGCCAAGCTGCCCCCGCAGGCAGAGGAGTAGGGCGCGGCGCTCCGTTAGGCCGCGCACGGCGGTCCGCCCCTCGACCGGGCGGGCCGCCGGTAGCGGCCTGGCCCGCCCGCCGGACGTGCGGAGCCGCCGCGCCGCGGCGGCGGCACGTCGCATGACCGGTACCGCACCCGCAGCGGCGAGAATCGAGGAATGGAGACCATGGCCGAGCGCAGGCGCGTGGCCGACCGGCTGCCGACCTTCCCGTGGGACCGCCTGGCCCCGCACAAGGAGACGGCCGGCGCCCACCCCGACGGGGCGGTGGACCTGTCGGTCGGCACCCCGGTCGACCCGGTGCCCGAGCGCGTGCGCGAGGCGCTGGCCGCGGCCTCCGACTCCCCGGGCTACCCGGCCACCTACGGGACGCCGCAGCTGCGCGCGGCGGCGGCCGACTGGCTGGCGCGCTGCCACGGGGTGAGCGCGGACCCCGCGGCCGTCCTGCCCTCGCTGGGCTCCAAGGAGTTCGTCGCCTGGCTGCCCACGCTGCTGGGTCTGGGCGAAGGCGACACCGTGGTCCACCCCGAACTCGCCTACCCCACCTACGACGTCGGCATCCGCATGGCCGGAGCCGACCCCGCGGCCTCCGACGGCCTCACCTCGCTCGGGCCCGCACCCGTGCGGCTGGTCTGGATCAACTCCCCGGCCAACCCGACCGGCCGCGTGCTGGGTGTCGAGCACTTGCGCAAGGTCGTCGCCTGGGCGCGCGAGCGCGGCGCCGTGGTCGCCTCCGACGAGTGCTACATCGGCCTGGGCTGGGAGGGCGGCCACCCCGTCTCGGTACTGCACCCCGACGTGTGCGGCGGCTCCCACGAAGGGCTGATCGCGCTGCACTCGCTGTCCAAGCGCTCCAACCTCGCCGGCTACCGCGCGGCGTTCGCCGTCGGCGACCAGGCGCTGATCGACGAGCTGCTGGCGGTGCGCAAGCACGCCGGAATGATCATGCCCGGTCCGGTCCAGGCGGCCATGCGCGCCGCGCTCGACGACGACGACCACGCCCGCGAGCAGAAGGAGCGCTACGCCGCCCGCCGCGGGGCGCTGCGCGGCGCCCTTCAGGCCGCGGGCTGGCGGATCACCCACTCCGAGGCCGGGCTTTACCTGTGGGCGGCCCACCCCGAGCACGACGCCTGGGGATCGGTGGCGCTGCTCGCCGAGCACGGCGTCCTCGTGGCGCCCGGCGACTTCTACGGCCCGGCGGGCGCCGGTCACGTGCGCGTGGCCTTCACCGCCACCGACGAGCGCGTCGAAGCGGCGGCCAAGCGCCTGCGCGCCCTGGCCTGACCCGGGGCGGCCTAGGAGAGCGCGATCTCGCCGCGCGGTGCGCCGTCTGGGACCGTCTGCCAGCCCTTCTCGCCCGCGGCGGCGCGCCAGCGCTGGTCCTGGTAGGTCACCGAGCTGATGCCGTACTCCTGGGCACTGGCCACCGCCCACTGCGCCATCGTCCAGCCCAGGTCGCCGGTCTCGTAGGAACCGCCGGGCGGGATCGCAGCGGGGTCCTCGCCGAAGACGCGCACCATCTCCTCGCGCGCGGCGTCCAGGTCCGCCTCGCCCGCCCCGTCGGGGAGCACGCACGCGACCTCGGGCCCCGACGCGCCGGTGAACGCTTCGGCCATCTGCCGCGACACGGGCTCGTGCTGGTCGTAGGCGAAGCCGTCGGCGCTGCGCTGCACGGCCTGTGCCGCCTCGTAGACCGGCATGTCGGCGTAGCCGTCGATCTCGGTGAGCTTGTCGTAGAAGGCCCCGCTCGCGTAGACGGGATCCATCAGCTGTTCGGGGTCCCCCCACTCCTGGGAGGGCCGCTGCTGGAACAGCCCGAGCGAGTCCCGGTCGCCGTACTCGACGTTGTAGAACTTCGACTCCTGCCAGACCGTGGCATAGGCGATGACCACGGCCTGCCGGGGCAGGTCCCGCCGGAGCGCGACCCCGGCGATCGTCGCCGCGTTGGCGGCCTGCGCGGGTTCGAGCGAGTCGGTGTCGCCGTCGGCCGTGAACGTGCACTTCTCGACGGGCCCGGGTTCGTCGGCGACCTCCAGCGGCCGCACCGAGGAGATCACGTAGTACCCGCCGGCGACCAGCGCTCCGCAGACCAGCGTGAGCGCGATGAGGATCTTGAAGAAGGCGGAGACCCTTCTGAGCTTTCGAGGCACAGGCAGACCGTAGTGGTTGGGGGCGCGGGCGGGGAGGCCGCGCGCCTCAGCTGGCAGGATCGACCCCCGCGCGGTCCTGGGCACGGCATCGGCCGCCGCGCTTCTCGCGTCCGGGGTCTTCACGCATAGTAAGGCGTTGGGGTGAATCGTGCCCGCGCGTGACGGAGCGTATCCGGCCCTGCACGGCGCACCGGCGCACCGGCGCACCGGATCCGCCGCGGCGACGGCGGCGCTGCCGCGTGCGGCGGGTTGGGGAGCGGGTCGGCCACCGGTAGGCTCCGTGGCCATGACCACCGCGTTCACCAGTCCGCTTCCCGAGGAGCTCGACGCCCTCTGGGAGCGCCGATCCGAACTGACCCCCGACCACACCGACGCCCGCGACGTGATCGTCGGCGCGGTCGACGAGCTGGACACGGGCAAGGCCCGGGTCGCCTTCGTCGACGAAGCCACCGACCGGGTCGTCGTCGACGAGCGCGCCAAGCGCGCAATCCTACTGAGCTTCCGCGTCCTCGGGATGCAGGAGGCCGCGGTCGGCGAGTTCCACTACCACGACCGCATCCCGCTCAAGACACGCCTGGAAGGCGTCCGCGTCGTGCCCGGCGCCATCGCCCGCTGGGGCTCATACCTGGCTCCCGGCGTGGTGCTCATGCCCTCCTTCACCAACTTCGGCGCCTGGGTCGGCTCGGGAACGATGGTCGACACCTGGGCCACCGTCGGCTCCTGCGCGCAGGTCGGCGAGAACGTGCACCTCTCCGGCGGGGTCGGGATCGGCGGCGTGCTGGAGCCGCCGCAGGCGTCGCCGGTCGTCGTCGAGGACGACGCGTTCCTCGGCTCGCGCAGCATGGTCGTGGAGGGTGCGCGCGTGCGCCGCGGCGCCAAGCTCGGGGCGGCGACGATCCTGACCTCGTCCACCCGGGTCTTCGACGCCGAGTCCGGCGACGAGCTCCCCCGCGGCGAGGCGCCCGCCTGGTCGGTCTGCGTCACAGCCAACCGGGTCAAGAGCTTCCCCGGCGGCGACTTCGGCATGCCGTGCCTGCTGGTGCTCAAGCGCCTGGAGGCCGGTCAGGAACACGACAAGCTCGCGTTGAACGAGCTGCTGCGGGAGCACGGCGTCAACGCCTGAGCCCTCCCGCGCCCCCCGTACGCGTGCGGCACCGGACCACGGGCGCCCGGGCGCCTACGGGGGACCGGCGCGGGGCGCCCGCGCGCACCCGCGGGCGCGCCGCGCCTCCCGCAGACCCGAGACGAACCTGAGGCAGCCGACATGCTGGATCTGACCGCCGACGTCCGCACGCTCACGGCCGAGCTCGTCGACACCGAATCCGTCAGCGGCGGCGAGCGCCCGCTCGCCGACGCCATCGAGACCGCCCTGAACCGGTTGCCGCACCTGGCGGTCGAGCGCGACGGGGATGCGGTCGTCGCCCGCACCGAGCTGGGGCGGAGCCGCAGGGTGGTGCTCGCCGGGCACATCGACACCGTGCCCATCGTCGGCAACGTCCCCTCCCGCACGGTGGACGGGCGGCTGTACGGCTGCGGCGCCTCGGACATGAAGAGCGGCGTGGCCGTCCAGCTCCGGCTCGCCGCAACGGTGCCCGCGCCCGCGCACGACGTGACCTTCGTCTTCTACGACTGCGAGGAGGTCGACGCCGAGCGCAACGGCCTCCGGCGCCTGTCGCGCACCCGGCCCGACCGGTTGTGGGGCGACTTCGCGGTGCTGCTGGAGCCGACCGGCGGAGTCATCGAGGGCGGCTGCCAGGGAACGATGCGGGTCGAGGTCATCTCCCGCGGCGAGCGCGCGCACAGCGCCCGGTCGTGGATGGGCACCAATGCCATCCACGGCGCCGGTCCGGTCCTGGACGTGCTGCGCTCCTACACCCCGCGGCAGCCGGTGGTCGACGGCCTGGAGTACCACGAAGGGCTCAACGCGGTTTTCGTCTCCGGCGGCGTGGCCGGCAACGTCATCCCCGACGAGTGCACCGTCACCGTGAACTACCGGTTCGCGCCCGACATCACCTCCCTCGACGCCGAGCAGCACCTGCGCGAGCTGTTCGAGGGCTTCGACGTCCGGGTGACCGATTCCGCACCGCCGGCCCGGCCCGGACTGGACGATCCCGCGGCGGCCGACTTCGTCTCGGCCGTGGGCGGCGGCGAGGTTCGCGCCAAGCTCGGCTGGACCGACGTCGCGCGGATGGCGGAGCTGGGAGTGCCGGCCGTCAACTACGGGCCCGGCGACCCGGCTCTGGCGCATACACGCGAGGAGTGGGTCTCGCTCGACGCGGTCGCCGAAGCGGAGGTGCGGATGGCCTCCTGGCTGTCCGGGACGGGCTGAGGGGCCGCACAGCCCCTGCGGCGCACGCCCGGCGGGCCCGCGCGCCGACACGCCCCCGTCCGATTGCGGCCGCCCGGATGTGGTCTGGGATTCAGCATGGCGCTCGGCGAGTCCGGATAGCGTTGCCGCATGACGGAATCTCGGAAAACCCGCAGCGCGGGGCCCCTTACCTATCGCGGAGACGCAATACCGGAGACGACGACCGACCAGCGGCTGCTGGACCGCCGCGGTCCGGCCGACTGGGTGCACACCGACCCGTGGCGCGTCCTGCGCATCCAGTCCGAGTTCGTCGAAGGCTTCGGGCTGCTCTCCGAGGTCGGCCACGCGGTCAGCGTCTTCGGATCGGCCCGCACGAAGCCCGGTACCCCCTACTACGGCCTCGGCCAGGAGATCGGTACGAAGCTGGCCTCCTCCGGCTACGCCGTCATCACCGGCGGCGGGCCCGGCGTGATGGAGGCCGCGAACCGGGGAGCACAGGAGGTCGGCGGCACCTCGATCGGCCTCGGCATCGAGCTGCCGTTCGAGCAGAGCCTCAACGACTTCATCGACATCGGCGTCACCTTCCGGTACTTCTTCGTGCGCAAGACCATGTTCGTGAAGTACTCGCAGGCGTTCGTCGTGCTGCCCGGCGGGTTCGGAACGCTGGACGAGCTGTTCGAGTCGATCACCCTGGTGCAGACGGGGAAGGTCACCCGGTTCCCGGTGGTGCTGGTCGGCACCGGGTTCTGGTCGGGGCTGCGCGACTGGATCCGCAGCACGCTCCTGGAGGAGGGCACGATCTCGCCGGGCGACCCGGACCTGATACACCTGACCGACGACCCCGACGAGGTCGTCGAGATCGTCCGCAAGTCCCAGGTCGACCTCGCCCGCCGCGAGTTCGAGGCCGCGCGCGTGGCCGACGAGGCCGCGGACATGCAGACCGCGCAACAGGCGTCGGAGTCCTCCCGGGACGTGTGAGCCGGGCCGGCGCGCGGGCCCATTACCGTCGATCTTGTAGCCATCGTCACTGGAAATCGTTTTCCTTCACGATGGCTACAAGATCAACGGGGTTCGAGGCCCCGGGGCCTCACATCTAGGCCAGCCCGCGGCGGGCGACCGCGGGCGGGCGGCGGCCCTGAACCGACGCCACCAGGTCCAGCGCCTGGCGGACCGCATCGGGCCGCCCGGTGGCGAAGACCCGGGCTCCCAGCCACGCGTAGACCGACGCCAGCGCCACCTCCTCGGCGGCCGCGCCGTCCTCCGGTGCGGCTCCGGCGCCGGACCCCCGCTGGGGTGTGCAGCGCACCAGCACCGTGCGCCCGCGCTCTGCGAGGCGCCGCACGTCCTCGGGAGCGGGCCGGTAGCCGAGGTCATCGGCGTCCTCGACGAACGCGCCGGGCGCCACCACCCGGACGCCGCCCCCTTCGTCCGCCGCCGCCTCCATGGCCGGTCCCCCCTTCGGTCCGCGCTGGTCCGGCCGCCTCACACCCGCGGTCGCCGGAGTGCGCGGACAAGGCCGCGGTGTGTCCGTACCCTGCGCGTCGCCGCGGCGGCGACGGCACCGAGTCCCCGGGGTTGTGGCACCATTGAGGCTAATGTCTCCGATCATCATCGTCCTGATCGCCCTCGCCACTGTGGCGGTACTTTCCGGCGTGGCGTTCGTGGTCATGGGGAAGGGCGGTGAGCTGGCGCGCTTCGAGGCCGACCATCCGCCGTTGGACCTCCCCGCCGACCGCCCTCTGACCGGTTCCGACGTGAGCCGGGTGCTGCTGCCGCTGGCGCTGTGGGGCTATCACGTGCGCGCGGTCGACGACGTGCTGCGCCGCGTGGTGGGCGCGCTTTCGGAGCGCGACGCCCGGATCGCGGACCTGGAGCGGCGCCTGCAGGAGACCGGGCGGCCCGCACCGGCCCCGACCGACCCCGGCCCCGCCACCGACCCCGGCTCCGCCACCGGGACCGGGGCCGACTCCGGGACCGGGGCCGACTCCGGCCCCCGCTCCGGCTCGGTCTGGGACGCACCGCGTGAGCCCGAGGCTCCCGACCGCGCCCCTGGCGGCAGCGGTGGCGCCACGGCCGTCCGCACGGGCGCCCACGCCCGCGGCGCCGGATCGCCGAGCGGCGCCGCGGACGCCGGCGACCGGTCGGGCTCGGTCGGGCCGGGCGGGTCCGACGGCGCAGAGCGGGACGGCGCAGGGAACGACGGCGGGGACTCCGGACCCGACGGCGGCCGCGAGGGTTCCGAGGGCGGCTCGACCGCCGCGGACGGCTCCGGCGAGCGCGCCTCCGACCGCGGGTCGGGAGCGACCGCGGGACAGCGCCAGAGCGCGCGATGACGGCCGACGACGCGACCGCGCGGCCCGGCCCCGACGGCCTCCGACGCTGCCACTGGGCGCTCGCGGGCGAGGACTTGCGGAACTACCACGACACCGAGTGGGGCGTGGCGATCACCGGCGACGACGCCATGTTCGAGCGGATCTGCCTTGAGGGCTTCCAGGCCGGCCTTTCGTGGCTGACGGTCCTGCGCAAGCGCCCCGCCCTGCGCGAGGCCTTCTGCGGGTTCGTCCCCGAAACCGTGGCCCGCTACGGCGAGACCGACGTCGAGCGCCTGCTGGGCGACGCGCGGCTCATTCGCAGCCGCGCCAAGATCGAGGCCGTGATCCGCAACGCGCGGGCCGCGCTGGAGCTTCCCGCAGGACTGGCCTCGCTCGTGTGGGAGCACGCGCCCACGGACCACCGGGTGCCCGACCGCGTCACCGACGTCCCGGCCTCCACTCCCGAGAGCGCCGCGCTGGCCAAGGCGCTCAAGCGGCGGGGGTTCACGTTCGTCGGCCCCACGACCGCCTACGCGACCATGCAGGCGGCGGGGGTCGTCGACGACCATCTCGGCGGATGCTTCCGCCGGTCCCGGGGCGCTTGTCCGGCCTGATCCGGCGGACGCGCTCGGCGAGCGCGCGGCGGCTCGACGCGTTGTAGGCTCCTGTCTGCACACGGGAAACCGGCGCCGCCCCCGTACACGGGCGGTCGGCGGGCGATGCGGGCGCGTCCCCTCCGTTCGGTCCCGCCCTCCCGCTGGCTCCTCGCACCGTTCGATCCAGCTCCCGCAGCCTTTCGACGCCCCTCGTTCCCATGCCGGATATGGGTGATTTGGGGGTGGATTTCGTTCTGTGTGCACCTCATCGCCATTTGTCGGCGACGGTGGCCGAACGCGTCGCTTATTCTCTGTCGCTGTAGCCGTGAGCGGACACCCTGCGCCTGTTCGCCTTGGAGGTCAACGCCATGATCACAGCAGAAGCCCGTGTGCGGGCCGTGCCTCGGAGCCCGCGGTGAGCGGCCGTTCCGGCTCCTCCTCCCACGAGGACGGCGCCGATCCGCGAAGCGGCGGCTCGCCGATTCGGCAGATGTCGCTGTGGCCGCCGCCGCGCTCCACCCGGCACAGCGCCAAGCGCCGCAGAAGCCTCATCGTCGGTGTTCTGGCGGTGGTCCTGCTCGGAACGGGCATCGGTACCGCCGCCGTGTGGGCGATGCAGCGCGACGACGCGGCGACGGCCGACGGATCGTCCGTGCCCGAGTCCTACGCGGGTACCTGGCGCGGTGAGATGAGCCAGGTCGACGAGGAAGGGGACCACGTCGTCGACTGGGGCGCCGAGGTCAAGCTGGAGCAGGGCGAGGAGCGCGGCGTCTCGGAGTGGTACACCCTGGACTGCCGCGGCAGCCTCGACCTGATCGGACGCACGGGTGACCGCCTCTCCTTCGACTACGTCGAGACCTACGACCCGGGGGAGAACTGCGTGGACGAGTCCGAGCTCGTCGTGGAGAGCGGGGATTCCGCAGGGACGCTCAAGGCCCACTGGACCGCCGTCTCGCATGACGGTACTCCGATGACCTCCACCGGGACTCTCCGTTAGGGTGGGCGCCGCTGAGGTCCGCGCGCCCGCTGCGCGCGGAACACGGCCCGTGGAGGGAAGATGACCGCTACCCAGCCCCTGACCGACGACGATCCCGGACGCATCGGCGGGTACTCGCTGACCGCGCGCCTGGGGCAAGGCGGCCAGGGCGTCGTCTACCTCGGCCGCGACGACTCCGACGGCGCGTCCGTTGCGGTCAAGACTCTGCACTCCGACGGAATCGACGCTGCCGGGCTGCGGAGGCAGCTCGGCGAGGAGATCGAGACCGCCCGCCGGGTCGCGCGCTTCTGCACCGCCCAGGTGCTGGCCGCCGACATCGACTCCGACCCCCCGTACGTCGTCAGCGAGTACATCGAGGGGCCCACCCTGCGCGAGGTGGTCCGGCGTGACGGTCCCGTGCGCGGCGCCTCCCTGGAGCGGCTGGCGGTGGGCACGCTGACGGCGCTGGCGGCCATCCACCAGGCGGGGATCGTGCACCGCGACTTCAAGCCGGGCAACGTCCTCATGGGCCCCGACGGGCCGCGTGTGATCGACTTCGGTATCGCCCGCGCCCTAGAGGGCACCGCCATCCTCACCAGCCAGATCGCCGGGACGCCCGCATACATGGCGCCCGAGCAGATCGCCGGCGAGGCGCTGGGGCCGGCGGTCGACCTGTTCTCCTGGGGCTCGACCATCGCCTACGCGGCCAACGGGTGGAGCCCGTTCGGCCAGGACTCCCTGCACGAGGTGCTGCACAACGTCACCGCCGAGCCGCCGAACTTGGGCGCGCTCGACGGGCGGCTCCGCGAGATCGCCGCGCGCTGCCTGGCCAAGGACCCCGCCGAGCGGCCCACGGCGGCCGAGACGCTGATGGGTGTCCTCGGTGTGGCAATGGCCGACCCCGCCGCGGCGGCACCGGCGGCACCGGAGGAGCCCGCGGCCCCCGCGGGCGAACCCGGGGCGCTGCCCATCCACACCCTGGCTGCCGGGGCGGTCGCGGCGGCCGCTCCCGAGGCGCGCGAGCGTACCGCCGCCGAGCTGCGTGACAACCTGCCACCGGGCGCGGAGGAGCCGGGCGGCGACGAGGGCGTCTTCCGCTCGTTCCCGCCCACCGCGCCCCCGCCGGGGACGGGACCGCAGTACCGCCCGGGGGTGCAGGCCGCGACCGCGGCGCCGAGCGGTCCGCAGACGCCGCCACCGCCCGCCGGAGCTCCCGTCGGTCCCGGCGGAGACTGGGCGGCCCCCGGTTCGGGAGCCGTGTCGCAGCCGCCGCACGGCGCGTCCTCCGGGCCGCAGCGCCCCTACCCGGGCGGGCCTGCTCCGACGCCGCCGACCGGCGGCCAGCACCCCTTCGGCCCCGGTCCCGGCCACTCCGCGCCCGCGTCGGGCCCGCAGCCGCCGCCCGCTCCCGGCCCCGGCGGGCCGCCCGGCCCGCCGCCGGGTCAGCAGCAGCCCTACGGCCCGGGACCCGCGACGCCGCCTCCCTCGCCCTACGGCCCGGGAGCCGCTGCGGGACCGGCCGGCGGCCAGGCTCCCCAGGGCCCGGGTCCCCAGCGGCCGCCGGGACCCGGGTCCGGCCCGCAGGCACCCTACGGTCCCGGCGGCGCCGCGCCGCCGCCCGCTCCGTCGGGGCCTCAGGTGCCCTACGCGCCGGGACCCGGCGGTCCGGGGTCGGGGCCTCAGGCGCCCGCGCCGTACGGGCCGGGGGGCGCGGCTCCGCAGACCGGCGCCCAGCAGCCCTACGGCCCTGCGGGCCCCGCGCCGGCCAAGCCCGCAGGCGGCAGCGGGGCCGGTGCCATCATCGGAGTCGTCGCGGGTGCGTCGCTCCTGGTCGTGGTCCTGGTGGGAGTCGTCATCGCCGTGATCCTCTCGTGAGGAGGGGGACCGCGGCGGCGGGCGCGCCGGCGGCGGCCGGCGCGGGCTAGTGCCCCTCGAACTCCGGCTTCTCCTTCTTCAGGAAGGCCACGGTGGCGGTGAGGTGGTCGCGTGTCTCGGCGCACTGGTCCTGCAGGCTGGCCTCCATCTCCAGTGCGTTGGCCAGGTCCAGCCCGGAGCCGAACGTCAGCTCGGCCTTGATGGTGGCGTAGGCGACCGTGGGCCCCTCGGCCAGGCGCACCGCGAGCTCCCGTGCGGCGGACTCCAGCTCGTCGTCCGGCACCACCTTGCTGACCAGGCCGACGTCCAGGGCACGCGCGGCGGGGACAGGCTCGGCGAGCATCAGCATCTCCATCGCGCGGGCGTGGCCGACCAGGCGCGGCAGCGTCCACGAGGCGCCCGAGTCCGAGCCCAGCCCCACCTTGGCGAAGGCCATCAGGAACGACGCGCTCTCGGCCGCGATGCGCAGGTCGCAGGCGAAGGCCAGCGAGGCGCCCGCCCCCGCGGCCGTGCCGTTGACCGCCGCGACGACCGGCTTGGGCATGCGAGCCAGGCCCAGGACGATGGGGTTGTAGTGGTCGCGGACGGTACCGTTGAGTCCGCGGCCCTCGTTGAGGTTCTCCGCATGTTCCCGCAGGTCCTGTCCGGCGCAGAACGCCTTGCCGCTGCCGGTGAGCAGCACCGCGCGGGCCCCGGTGTCGTTCTTGGCGCGTTCGATCGCCGACAGCAGGGCCTGCTTGGTCTGCGCGGTCAGCGAGTTCATCGCCTTCGGCCGGTTCAGCCGGATCGTGGCGACGCCGTCGGCGAGCTCGTAGCCGACAGCGGAGTCGCCGGTGTCCGCACCGGCTCTCCCGTCGCCCGCTTCGGACGTGCTGCCGGCGGTGCCTGCGGTGTCTGACTCGGACAAGCCAATCTCCCGGTCTGTTCGGCTGGTGGCGCGGTCCCCGCGACCGCGAAAGTGCGCTGCGGCTATAACCTTACTGTTCGGATTCCTCGGGGCCGATGGTCCCGGCACTGTCCGATCGTTCCCAATCGGTTCCCAAAACCGAGATAATGGCAGAACAGTGATTCGTTCCCTGAGTCACGCGGATGCGGCGCGACCCGGACCGGCGCCCCGATGCAGGGGGTATCTCCGCCGGAGCGGCCCATTCACCCCGCGAGAGTTTCCTACGAAAGGGGATACGGCATGGCGGCGATGAAGCCGAGGACCGGTGATGGTCCGATGGAGGTCACCAAGGAGGGTCGCGGCATCATCATGCGGGTCCCGCTCGAAGGCGGCGGGCGGCTCGTCGTCGAGCTCACGCCGGACGAGGCCGCCGAGCTCAAGGAGGCCCTGGACGGCGTGGTCGGCTGATCCTCCGCCCTGCCCGGCGGCGACTCCCACCGCCGCCACGGGCGTGCCGCCGGCACCGCGACGCGGCCGCGGCTCCACCGAGACCCCACCCCACGATTGCGAGCATCCGTGCCGATCGCTACAGAGATCCGCCCTGTTGCGGGCACCCTCATCGACTCGGCCGCCGATCTGGTGGCCATCCCCGTCGTCCGCGGCGAGGCGCCGGCCGCCGTCACCGTCGGCGCGGGCCCCGACCCCGCTGATCTGGTCGCGCGGCTGCCCGCATCCCTCGCGGACCTGGTGGCGCACTACGAGCTGACCGGGAAACCGGGTGAGACCACGCAGTTCCCCGCCGACTTCGGTGACGGACTGGTGCGGGTCGTGCTGCTGGGCGTGGGCGATGCGGCCCCGGCCGACCTGCGCGCCGCCGGTGCCGCTCTGGCCCGCGCAGCCAGGGGGCGCGCAACGGCGGCGACCACCGTGGCGCTGCTGGACGGGGCCGCCGAGAACGGCGCTGCGGGGGTGGAGGCCTTCGTCGAAGGCGTCATGCTGGCCTCCTACCGCTTCTCCATGGCTTCCTCGGCCACGGGCGCGGCGGCTGTGGAGGCCCTCGAACTGGTGGGCGCCGACTCCGGCGCCGCCGCCGCGGCGGTCGAGCGCGGCAAGGCCTTGGCCCGGGCAACCGGCACGGCCCGGGACCTGATCAATACGCCGTCGGCCGAGAAGGATCCGGCGTGGCTGGCCGCGCGTGCCGGAGCGGTGGCCGCGGAGTCCGGCCTGACGACCGAGATCTGGGACGAGCGCGCGCTCGTCCGCGACGGTTTCGGCTCGATCCTGGCCGTGGGGGCCGGCTCGGACCGGCCGCCGAGGCTGGTGCGGCTGGACTACCGGCCCGAGAACCCCGGCGGCCACGTCGTCCTGGTCGGCAAGGGCGTCACCTTCGACACCGGCGGGCTCTCCCTCAAGCCCAACGACAACATGAAGCTGATGAAGACCGACATGAGCGGCGCCGCGGTGGTTCTCGGCGTCATGTCGGCGCTGGCGGAACTGGGCTCCGAGGTGGCCGTCACCGGTCTGCTCGCCGTTGCCGAGAACTCCTTCTCGGGCTCGGCGCAGCGGCCCGGCGACGTGATCACGACCTACGACGGGCACACAGTCGAGGTGCTCAACACCGACGCCGAGGGCCGGCTGGTCATGGCCGACGCCCTGGGATACGCGGTGGCCGAGCTGGCGCCGGACGCCATCGTCGACGTCGCCACCCTCACCGGTGCGGCGAAACTGGCGCTCGGCACCGGCATGGGAGCCCTGTTCAGCGGCGACGACGATCTCGCCGCCGCGCTGAGCGGGGCGGCGGAGCGCTCCGGCGAGCCCGTGTGGCGGTTGCCGCTGACCGAGGACTACCGCGACTGCCTGGACTCCCGGGTGGCCGACCTGGCCAACATCGGCAACGGCGACTACGGGCGGCCAGGCGCAGCCGAGGCGGCGCTGTTCCTGCGCGAGTTCACCGGCGGCCTGCCGTGGGCGCACTTGGACATCGCCGGCCCCGGGCGCTCCACGAGCGACGAGGGCGTGCTGAGCAAGGGCGGGACCGGGTTCTCCACCCGGCTGCTGCTGCGCTGGCTGTCGGGCGAGAAGGCGCCCGTCGTCCCCGGCCGAGCGGCGGGCTAGCGCGGCCGTCCTCCCGGGCCCGACTCAGCCATCGGCAGGGGCCTCCTCGCGGATCGCCGCGAGGAGGCCTTCGCCGATCGGCAGCAGCAGCGGGATGAGCTGGTCGTCGTCGCGGACCAGGCGGGCGACCTCGCGCACCGCCGCCGTGCCCGCGTCGGGTGCGCTCAGCGGTCCGTCGGTGCTGGTCGCGGCCTCCAGAGCGTTGTTGAAAACCACGATCCCGCCGACGCGCAGCAGCCGCAGCGCTTCGGCGAGGTACGCCGGGTAGGAGGCGGCCTCGGCATCGACGAAGACCATGTCGTAGGCCCCGTCGGTCAGCCGTGGCAGCACGTGCAGGCCGCGCCCCAGGATCAGCCGCACCCGGTTGGCCGGGAAGCCGGCCCGGCGGTAGGCCGCACGCGCGAGCTCCTGGTACTCGGGCTCGATGTCGACGCTGGTCAGCACCGATTCCCCGCGCATGCCCCGAAGCAGCCAGATTCCGGAGCTGCCGCACCCGGTCCCCACCTCGACCACGGCCCGGGCGCCGATCGATGCGGCCAGGAAGCGCAGCGCCGCCCCGCCGGAGGCGCTGATGGGCGATGACTCGGCCCGCTGCCCGGCCTCGCGCGCCGAGGACAGCGTGGAGTCCTCGACGGCGTACTGCTCGATGTGGGCCAGAGTGTGGGCCAGTGTGTCGTCTCGGCTGGCGATGGCGGCCTCCCCGCGTGTGACTGACATGGGTGCCTGGGCCGGGCGGCCCCGTCGCGGGACCTGGTGCGGCCGGATGGCGGACGCGGCGTGCGCCGGCTTGCGCGGACCGCGGAACGCGAGGGCGCGTCGGGACTCACTGAGTGTGCCGACGTGCTCACCCGCCACCGGGTCCAGGCCACAGACTAGCCTGCCGGGGGCGTGCGCGGCGTGTTCGCGGCCCCGGGAACTTATTCGCCCCTTGACGGTGTTGCAAACTGGGTAGGGACGTTTCGACTATCCGACTGCCCGGTGGTGACCCCAGCACGACCGGTCGACGTCGCAGGGGCGGGTCCGCCCGCCGCTGCGAGCGCACGCGAACCGAAGGGAGTGGCGGTGGCAGACTCCGACGCTGCCGTGGACTTCGAGCCGTGGGAGCCGCCGAGCTGGGACGAGGTCGTGCGCAACCATTCGGCACGGGTCTACCGGCTGGCCTACCGCCTCACCGGCAACAAGCACGACGCCGAAGACCTCACCCAAGAGGTGTTCATCCGCGTCTTCCGGTCGCTGTCCAGCTACACCCCCGGCACGTTCGAGGGCTGGCTGCACCGGATCACCACCAACCTCTTCCTCGACACCGCGCGCCGCAAGCAGCGCATCAGGTTCGAGGGGTTCTCCGACAACGCCGACGATCGCCTCCAGGGCCGCGAGCCCTCGCCCGACCAGTCGTTCGACGACCGGCACTTCGACGCCGACATCCAGGCCGCGCTGGACGACCTTCCCGCGGAGTTCCGCGCGCCGGTCGTGCTGTGCGACATCGAGGGCCTGTCCTATGAGGAGATCGCCGCCACTCTGGGCGTCAAGCTCGGCACCGTCCGCAGTCGGATCCATCGCGGGCGCGCCCAGCTGCGCAAGGCGCTGGAGCACCGGCGGCGGCTGGCCGCCCAGGAGTCCCCGCTCGGCGCTCCGGGTGCCGATTCGAGCATCGGGGAGGTGGAGTGAACATGGGCCACATGGAAGAGCGCCTGTCCGCTCTGGTCGACGGCGAGCTCGGACACGCCGAGCGCGACCGCGTCCTGCGGCACCTGGCCTCCTGCGAGAACTGCCGGTTCGAGGCCGAGATGCTGCGGGGCCTCAAGCGCCGCCTGTACGGCCTGGACTCCCCTGAGCCCTCCACCGACTTCCTGGGGCGCCTTTCGGCGATGAGCGGCCCGCCCGCGCAGCCGCCGGCACAGGGCCCGCAGCCGCCCGTGGGCGGCGCCGGCGGGTTCGGCTCCATGCCGCCCCTGGGCTCCAGCCGGCCGATCGGCGGTGGCCTGCCCCGCGCCTTCGGCGGCGACACCGCGCTCGCCGTGGCCGAGGAGGCGCCGGACCCCGCTCCGGCGCGGCCCCGCCGCTCACGCCCGCAGCGCCCGCTGTCGGTGCTGCGTCCGCGCTGGGAGCGCACGCGCTACGCGGTCGCCGGCGTCTCGGTGCTGGCGGTCGCGCTCGGGACGGCCTTCGTTTTCGGGGGCGACTCCGAGGACGCCCCGGTCGTCGTTCCGAACGTCGACGACTACGCCATCGAGCACGCGGTGACCTCGCGGCAGGCCACCGTGCCCGACCCCGAAAGCAGCGCCCCGGAGACCGGTGCGGTGGCGAAGGCCTCCGCGCCCGCGCCCGAACCCCGGTGAGCGGCGCGGGTCCGTCGAACGGCGGCGTGCCCTCCCTGCCGTCGCCCCCGAGAGCGGCCCAGCGATCCGGCCTGCCTGCCAGGGTCCCGCTCGTCCTGCTGTCCCTGTCGCTGGTCTTCATCGTGCTGCTACCGGGATCGGCCACCGCCCGGGCGGACGACGTGCCCGCCCCCGGTGAGGACGACGGCATGGCGCTGCTGCGCCGGGCGGCCGACTCGGCCCGCTCGGTCTCATTCGAGGGCGTGCAGCTCGTGAACACGGGAGCCGACGCCCGGCTGGTGGACGTCGTGCATCGGGCAGGCGAGGCCACCGGGTACCGCTACATCGGCGGCACGCGCCCCGATCGCGCGGTGGTGGTCGGCGAGACCCCGCCACTGAGGAAGGCCGACGGCGTTCTGCTGGACCAGTTGGCCGCCAACTATCGGGTGACCCGTGCCGGCGCGGGCCGGATGTGCGGGCGCTCGGCGACCGTGCTGGAGGCGCGCCGGGCCGACGGCACAGTTGCCGGCCGGATGTGGATCGACCGGTCCACCGGACTGCCGCTGCGCCGCGAGACCCGCGACCGCTCGGGCGCTCTCGTGCACGCGGCCGAGTTCGTCGAGGTGCGCGTGGACGGCGATCCCGAACCGCTGGCCGCGCAGGCGGAGCGGGCGCGCCCGTGGTCCGAGGACCTCTCCGACGGCGAGTTGGCGGACCTGCGCGAGCGCGGCTGGCACATTCCCGAGCGCCCGTCCTGGAACCTGCGGCTCGTGCGGGCCTGGACCAAGCCGGCCGAAGGCGGCCGCGTGGTCCACCTGGCCTACTCCGACGGACTCTCGGTCGTCTCGGTGTTCGCCCAGCGGGGGCGCCTGCCCGGCGGATCCGAAGGAACCGGCGAGGGTGCCGGGAAGGTCGTAGAGAGGGACGGCGCCGGCGGGACCGGCACCGGGCAGCAGCGGATGTGGGACGCCGACGGCTTCGTCTACACGGCCATGGGCCGGGTGCCGAGCGGTCTGCTCGACGCCGCGGCCGACGGCTTCCCCGACGCGGATCCGCTCCTGTTCTGGGCGCGGGTCCTGCGGGGGTTCGACCACATTTCCGCGACTGTGACCGAGTGAAGCTCGGCCAGTAGGGTCCAGACAGGTCCGTCATGGGCGGACTCACGCTGCCAATCGCTGCGAAACGCCCTCCGGGGGGCATAAGGTCCGCCGGTGGCGATGCCCGGCAGTGGACCTGACAGCCGGTTTATGCGGACTGCTCCACTATTGGGGCGGCGGCGACAGACGGAGAGTTGGATGACCGACGAAACCGGACCCCGTTCCCCCGACGACGGGGCCGACCAGCCCTGGTCGCACCCTCAGTCCTCGGAGGAGGGGCGATCGGAGGCCGCGCGCCCCCCTGCGGACACGCCCCCCGGTGACCAGCGGTCCGAACCGCCTGAGCCGCAGCAGCCGGCCGACGCCTGGACCGGTGAGCAGCAGGCCGAGCGGCCCGCGCCGCAGCAGCCGGCCGAGGCCCGCAACGGCGGACCGGCCGCGCCGCCCCAGCCCGAGGCGGGCGCGGCACCCGACTCCGCCTACGCGCAGCAGTGGCAGCCTCCCCAGGGCCCGCCGCAGGCGGGCGCGTGGGCGGCTCCGCCTCCTCCGCCGCCGGGCGGTCCGGTGGCCGGAACCGGCCAGTGGCCGATCCAGGGTGCGGGCGGCCAGGCGCCGGGCGTGCCCCACTACGCGCAGCAGGGCGGTCCCGGAATGGGCGGACCGGTCGCGCCGCCCGGCGGCCCTGGAGGGCCAGGAGCGCCGGGCGCCGGGCACTTCCCCGCAGCGGGCTTCCCGCCGCCCCGGCCGCAGAGGCAACGGCGCGGGATGCCGCTGTGGGCGGTACTGATCGTCGTCGCGGTAGTGGCGGTCGGATCGGCCGGCGTCGGCGGCGCACTCGGCGGTTCGCTGGGTGTGCAGAGCGCGGCCCCGTCGGGAGGCGAGTCCTCGCCCAAGCTCAACACCGACCTGCCCTCCGACGCCCCCAGCCGGGCTCCCGACACCGTCGCGGGCGTCGCACAGCGCGTCAGCCCCAGTGTGGTCTCGATCCAGGACGGCGGCACGTCGCTGAGCGGGAACGGCTCGGGCTTCGTCATCGAGAACGACCACGTCGTCACCAACAACCACGTGGCCTCGGCGCTGCAGGGCGCCGACATGGAGGTCGTCTACAGCGACGGCCAGACCAGCGGCGCGAGCGTCGTCGGCACCCGGCCCGAGTCCGACCTTGCGGTGCTGGAGCTGGAAGACCCCATGGACGTCCAGCCGCTGGAGTTCGGCGACTCCGCCAAGGTGACGGTCGGAGACGAGGTCATCGCCATCGGGGCGCCGCTGGGGCTGGCGGGCACGGTCACCTCCGGCATCATCAGCGCCGTCGACCGCCCTGTGAACCTCGGTGAGGACTCCTCCAGCGGCGGGGCCGCCATCAGTGCGCTGCAGACCGACGCCGCCATCAACCCGGGCAACTCCGGCGGGCCGCTGGTCGACGCCCAGGGCCGGGTGATCGGCGTCAACACCGCGATCGCCACCCTCGGCGGCGGCGGAGCGCAGGGAGGCCAGAGCGGCAGCATCGGACTGGGCTTCGCGATCCCCTCAGCGGAGGCCGAGGGCGTCGTCGACGACATCGTCAGCGGTGCGGGCGAGGGCGGCTCGGGCTCGCAGGGCGACGCCGAGATGGGCGTGCTGCTCGACGAGGGCTACGACCAGGGCGCGCGCATCGCCGTCCCCGACGAGCAGAGCGACGTCTCGGCGGTCGAGCCCGGCGGTCCGGCCGACGAGGCCGGCCTGCGGGCGGGCGACGTCGTCATCCAGTTCGACGGGCGGGACATCTCCGACGCGGACACGCTGGTCCGCCTCATCGGCGAGTACGAGGCCGGCGACCGGGTGGAGGTCGTCTACGAGCGCAACGGCGAGCGCCGCACCACCGACATCACCCTGGGCTCGACCACGGACTGACGAACGCGCGGCGGCAACCGGCCGGGCCCCGGCCGGCGGGGCGGTGCGATAATGCAGGGGTGGACCTGCGTCGCGCGTGCCGCGAAGCCGGCATCGGTGTGGTCTCGGCCGGCGAGCACACCGGCCCTCCGCGCCTGCACAGAGCCCTGCCTGCGCTGTCCACCCGACTCGTCCTCAGCCTCGGCGCCCCCGTCGAGGTCCGCTACGGCGGACACACCCGCAGCATGCAGGCGGTCGTCGCGGGTCTGATGCGGCCCGGGAAGGCGACCCCCTCCCTCGTCCTGCGAACGCACCAGCCGACGGTGTACGTGGAGCTGACACCTCTGGCCATGCACCGCCTGACCGGTGTACCGCTCGGCGAGGTGGACGCCGGCGGCGTCGGCGCCGACGCCCTCCTGCCGTGGCTGCCGCGGCTGAGCGAGGAGCTGGCGGGCCGCACGGCCGAGCAGCGGGAGCGGCTCATGCGGGTCCGGCTCCTGGAGCGGCTGGAGCGGGCCGACCGGGGCGCCGTCGCTCGAGACGCCCTCGAACCACTGCGGATCATCGGGGCGAGTGCCGGGCGGGTGCCCGTTGAGGATCTGGCTCGGCGCGCGCACCTGAGCCCGCGCCGCCTGCGGCACGTGATGCACACTGCGCTCGGCATCGGTCCGAAGCTCGCGTCGCGCGTAGCGCGCCTCTCGGCCGCGGTCGACCGCGCCGGCGACGGAGCCGGATCCTGGGCCGAGGTGGCGGCTGACAGCGGCTACCACGACCAGAGCCACCTCGTTCGCGACTTCCGGGACCTCCTGCATACGACACCGACCGCATGGCTGGCTGAGGAAGGCCGAAATCTACAAGGCTGGCCCCGCCCTTCGCCGTGATCATCGGAGCATGACCACAGAGATCCGTCCCAAACTGCTCGTATCCGACGCCGATGCGGCGATCGGCTTCTACACCGAAGCGCTGGACGCCGTACTGGCTTTCCGTGCGGCCGATGAGCACGGCGTGGTGAACCACGCCGAGATCACCGTCGGGTCGGCCGCCTTCGCGGTGGCGCAGAGCGTCGCGGAGTGGGGGTGGCACGACCCCCGCTCGACAGGCGGCTCGCCCGTCCTCATCATGGCCGAGGTGCCCGATCCGGACTCGACTGCGGACCGCATGGTGCGGCTGGGTGCCGAATCGGTCGTCCCGGTGGAGAACCGCCCCTACGGCAAGCGCCAGGGCAGGGTCCGGGACCCCTTCGGACACCTGTGGGTGATCAGCGGCGGCCTCCGCTAGAGCGCTGACGATCCGACCCCCGTCGATCTTGTGGCCATCGGAGGTGGAAATCGCTTTCCTTCACGATGGGCACAAGATCGGCGATGCTGCGCCTTTCCTGTGATGTTCCGGGAGCTTGGCAACGCGGACGCGCCGCCCTACGGGCCGCCGCCGGCGTCCTCGCCGATATCCTCGTTCCACAGGTCGGGGCGGTCGCGGATGAACTCCGCCATCATGGACGCGCAGTCGGGGTCGTCGAGCACCGTGACGGCGACGCCGTGCTCGGCCAGCCAGTCGTGTCCGCCGGTGAACGTGCGCGACTCGCCGACGACCACGCGCGAGATCCCGAACTGGCGCACCAGGCCGCTGCAGAACCAGCAGGGCGAGAGCGTGGTGACCATGGTCGTGCCGGAGTAGCCGCGCTGGCGCCCGGCGGCGCGGAACGCCGCGGTCTCGGCGTGGGCCGACGGGTCGCCGTCCTGCACCCGGCGGTTGCGGCCGCGGCCCAGCACCCCGCCGTCCCGGCCGATCAGCGCGGCGCCGATGGGGACGCCGCCCTCGTCGAGCCCGGCGCGCGCCTCCTCGGCGGCGATAGCGAGCCACTGCCGGAAGCGGTCGGCGTCTTCGGACTCGGGCAACGGGTCCTCCGGTGTGTGGTGGCGGCGCTGCGGCCCGCCGGGTCGCGAGGGAGGCGGCGGGCTTCGATGCTACCGGCGCCCCGGCGCGGGAGCCGAAGAGGCCGAAGCCGGGGGCCGCCGTCGGCGACGGCGGCCCCCGGCGGGGTCGGAAGGGCGGTCCCCGGAGCTACCGGCCGCCTCCGATGGGAGTGACGCCGAGCTGCATTCCGGACAGCCCGCGCGGCTTGCCGACGAGGTCGTCGGCGATCCCCCGCAGGATCTGCGACGCCTCGGTGGTCGGCTCGCTGAGTACGAGCGGCTGGCCGGCGTCGCCGCCCTCGCGCAGCCGCATGTCCAGGGGCACCTCGCCCAGTAGCGGCACCTCGGCGCCGAGGGCCTTGGTCAGGCCCTCGGCCACGGTCCGGCCGCCGCCCTCGCCGAACAGGCGGGTGCGCTCCTCGGTGCCGGGCGCGATGAAGTAGGACATGTTCTCGATGACGCCCGCGACGCGCTGGTGGGTCTGGGCGGAGATGGCCCCGGCCCGCTCCGCGACCTCGGCCGCGGCCTGCTGCGGCGTGGTGACCACGAGGATCTCGGCCCCGGGCAGCAGTTGGGCGACGGAGATGGCGATGTCGCCGGTGCCCGGGGGCAGGTCCATCAGCAGGATGTCGAGGTCGCCCCAGAAGACGTCGGAGAGGAACTGCTGCAGCGCGCGGTGCAGCATCGGGCCCCGCCACACCACGGGCTGGTTGCCCTGGGTGAACATGCCGACCGAGATGACCTTGATGCTGTGGGCGGTCGGCGGCATGATCATGTCCTCGACCTTGGTGGGGTGGTCGGAGACACCGAGCATCCGCGGCACCGAATGGCCGTAGATGTCGGCGTCGACCACGCCGACCTTGTGCCCGAGGTCGGCCATCGCCGCCGCGAGGTTCACGGTCACCGACGACTTGCCCACGCCGCCCTTGCCCGAGGCGACCGCGTAGACCTTCGTCAGCGAGTTGGGCTTGGCGAAGGGGATCTCCTTCTCGGCCTGCCCGCCCCGCAGCTTGGTCTGCAGGGCCTTGCGCTGTTCGTCGCTCATGACGTCGAGCTCGACGGTCACCCGGGTGACGCCCTCGACCTCGGATACGGCGTTGGTGACGTCGTTCTCGATCCGCCCCTTCATGGGACAACCGGCCACCGTGAGGTAGATGCCGACGTGCACGACACCGCCGTCGGCGATCTCGACGCTCTTGACCATGTCGAGATCGGTGATGGGGCGGTGGATCTCGGGGTCCTGGACGGTCGCCAGAGCCGCGTTCACCTGCTCGGTGGTGGGTGTGGAGGACATGTCCCCATGGTATGCAAGGAGGTCCGGAGAACCCGACTCCCTGCGCAGACCGATTCCCGCGGCCGCACCCGGAGGGGCGGCCGCCGCCGCGTTCCGGGAAGGATCGCGCCCGTGCGGAGGGGTGCGCCGCGTGGCGCCCGCGGTGAAAGTGAGGTAACTCACCCTGACCGGGGCTGGAATACCGTCCGGTAACCGCACTCGTACCGCGGCGCCGCCAGCGGTCCCGCTCTGCTCGGCGGCGTGCGCCCGGCGGCGGGCGGGGTCCGACCCGTGGTCCGCGGACGCGCGGCCGCGGCGCGCGGAGCGCCGCGGCCGAAGTCTTTGCAGGTCGGATGCGGTAGTCGCGTGGTGTCTGTGCGTTCTTAACACGGCCAATACAACCTCGGACGGTAATCTCGGCAAACGATGAGAAACTCGCCGCCGCCACCCGGCTCGTCCTGGTCGTCTGAACCGCAGGGGCCCATCAGCCCGGACGGGTCGGCGCACCACCATGACCAGGTCTGGGCGTGGCCGCCGGCGGCGAGCCGGGGCGAGGTGCACGCCTCCTCCTCCGCCTGGGCGTGGCCGCCGCCCGTTCAGCCGCGCCGCGGCCCCTCGGGGACCGTCCCGCCGCCCGCCGGGGCTCCCTACCACCGACTCGCACGCACCCGCCGCCACCGCTGGTGGATGCCGCCGCTGGCAGTCGTCGCCGCGGTAGTGGCGATCGTGGTCGTGCAGCTGATCATGGCCACCGCCGCGGTGGTGGTCGCCGTGGTCGCCGGCATCCAGGGCACGGGCGACGACGTCTTCCGCTCGCCGCTGGCCAACCTGGTGCTGCAGCTGGTCGTCGTCGCCACGATGGCGCCCATCGTCTTCGCCGCCGCCTGGACGGTCCAGCGGAGGCCGGTCGGCACCCTGTTCTCCGTCGCCGGGCGGATGCGGTGGCGGTGGCTGCTGTGCTGCCTGGCGCCGGCCGTGCCCGCGCTGGTGGTCTCCTTCGCCGTGCTGTTCGGCCTCCAGCGGCTCGCCTCCCCGGACGCGGCGTTCATCGGCGAGTACGCCGGAGGCTCCGGCTTCGTCTCTGCCCTGGTGCTGATCGTGCTGCTCGTGCCCTTCCAGGCCTCGGCCGAGGAGATCGCCCTGCGCGGCTTCCTGATGCAGGCGGTGGGCTCGATCGGCGCCGGAGCCGGAGAGCGGCGCGGCGGGAGCCGCGTCTCCTGGCTCCTGCGGACGCCGCTGCTGGCGATCCTGGTCAGCGGCACCGTCTTCACCCTGCTGCACGACTACTCCGGCTGGGGACTGCTCGACGTCGCCGTGTTCGGCGTCGCCATGGCCTGGCTTACCTGGTTCACCGGCGGCCTCGAAGCCGCCTTGGGGCTGCACGTGCTGCACAACCTGACCGCGTTCTCCATCAGCGCATACGAAGGCACCCTCGACCGGGTGGCCAGTGGCGGCGGCTCCTGGCAGGGGGTCGTCAGCACCTCGGTCGAGGTCGCCGTCTACTGCGCAGCGGTGGTGTACCTGGCCCGGCGGCTGGGCGTGCGCCGGACCGTCCCCGACGACGCCGGCGAGCCGAACGCCACGGGTGTTCCGGCCGCGCTTCCCGAATGGGGCGCTGGGGCCCCCGCAGCGCAGTGGCAGCTGGAGCAGTCCGCGCATCCGGACTGGGAGCCCCGGGCCGACCGGGTTCCGGGCCCGTCGCAGTGGCGGTCGGGGTATGCCCAGGGGCCCCAGGACGGCCCGGACGGCCCGGGCGGCCGATCCCCGTGGACGGCGCCGGGCTCCGGCGCATAGGCGGACTCCGCCGCAGTCTCCCGGCGCGGCGGATACCCGCACAGCCGACGCCGCGGTGCGACAGGCGTCGCGCCTCCACCAGGAGGGACACGGGCAACGCTGGTGCCGCCGCGTCCCCCGGACCGCGTTTCCCCACTGTGGTCACGGGTATCCTCCCGGCAGTCATGAAGTCGGATCCGTCGTGCCCCCGTTGCGGACGCGCCGTCCACCCGCCGGGACTGTGGTCGAGTGCGTGGCAGTGTGACGCCCACGGACCCGTCGCCCCCCTGAACCCCGTGCGGACGCCCGGCAGCGGCTCCCTGGAGGTTCTGCTCGACTTCACCCAGGTGCCGGTCTGGCTGCCGTGGCCGCTGCCCGCGGGATGGGTCGTCACCGGTTTCGCCGATGCCGGCGACGAGCGCAGCGGCGCGCTCGGGGCCGCGGTCGCGCTCTCCGGACCCGCTCCGCTGGGCGGCGTCGGCGAACTGGCACTGGTGGCCGAAGACCCGGGGATCGGCGTCGGTGCCCGCCTGGCAGGCCTCGACGGACCCGATCCCGGCACCGGGTTCGGCTCCGGGCCGCCCGACGCCAAGGTCCGCTACGACGGCCACGACATCGCGCTGTGGAGCGTCGACACCGGTGGCGGGCGCGCGGCCTACGCGGGCGAGGCCATGGCCGACTGGCTGTGGGTCGTCTTCAGCCCGGCCGACGCCGCCGTGCTCATCGCCGAGCTGACCGACCTGCGCGACCTGCGGGACCGCCACGACGGCGGCGCCGCGTTGGAACCCCCTTTCGGCGCACCCTCCCCCTTCCTCGCCGCGGCGCTGAAGCCCGTCGCCTAGGCGGTCGTGCCAGGAGGCCGGAAGCGCGCGCAAGCGTGGAATGATCGGCGGATGCGCATCGACTTGCACGCCCACAGCTCGGTCTCGGACGGCACCGAGCCGCCCGCCGAGGTCGTCCGGCGCGCCGCGGAGGCGGGTCTGGACGTCCTGGCCCTGACCGACCACGACACCGTCTCCGGCATCGCCGCGGCCGCCGCCGCCCTGCCTGCGGGGTTCACCCTGGTCCCGGGCATGGAGCTGTCCTGCCTGCACGAGGGTGCCGGAGTGCACCTGCTCGCCTACCTCTTCGACTCCGCCCACCCCGAGCTGGCGGCCGAGCTGCGGCGCATCCGCGACGACCGCGCCATCCGGGCCCGATCCATGGTCGAGCGGCTGCAGAACGCGGGTGTGGCGGTCGGCTGGGAGCGTGTGTGCGAACTGGCGGGCGTGGCCGCCGAGGGAGGCGGGTCCGCGGGCGCCTCCGCCGAGAGCGTCATCGGGCGCCCGCACATCGCCCGGGCGATCGTGGAGGCCGGTGCCGCCGCCGATGTTCCCGAGGCCTTCGACACCTGGATCGGGTTCGGCCGCCCCGGCTACGTGGCCCGCTACGCGCTCGACGCGCTCAGGGCGGTCGAGCTGGTGCGCGCCGCGGGCGGGGTGTGCGCCGTCGCCCACCCGGCCCGCGGTGAGGCGACGCCCGACGGTGCGGTTCCCTTGGCGCTCGTCGAGGAGATGGCCGAGGCGGGGCTCGGCGGCATCGAGGCCGACCACCCGGCGCACGACGAGGAGGAGGCCGGGTTCTGGCGCGGCGTGGCCAAGCGGCTGGAACTGGCGGTCACCGGTTCCAGCGACGACCACGGCGAGCTGACGGGCCACCGGCTCGGTTGCCGTGGAACCGCCCCTGAGGAGTACGCTCGCCTCGTTCGACCGGCGACCGGAGCGGTTCCCATCACCGCCGGATGAGGCGGTCAGCGCAGCGCGGGGCCGCGCTCCCAGGTCTTATAGGCGGTTTAGCCGCCGGATGGGATAATCGGCGGCCGTCTGGTACGGGTACCGATGTGGCCCGTGTGGCGGTGACAATGGTCCCGTCAGCCAAGTGTTCACGACGGACAGCGAAGGGTCGGCACCGTGTTCTGGAAGCGGAAGGGCAAGAAGCAGGACGGCGAGGAGGCCGGGGACTCCGGTGCGGCGGCGGTGGCCACCAAGGGCGCCGACACCGATAAGACCGCCGACGACGCCGCCTCCGAGAGCGCGGAGCCGGCGACGGCGGAGGCCGAGGGCGGCGAGGCCGGGAAGGCGGGCGCGGCCGAAAAGCCCGGCGGGGCGGAGAAGGACGGCGCAGCGAAGCCGGACGGCGAGGCCGCGGACTCCGTTGGCTCCGAGGGGGAGGAGGCTGCGGACGAAACCGCCGAGGACACTCCCGCCGCGGAGTCCGGAAAGGCCGGAAAGCCGGGGAGGGGCGACGCGGGCGCGAAGGCTCGGAAGGCGGACGAGGCAGAGCGGTCCGGCGCGTCCGTTGACGGCGACTCCGAAGAGGGCGAGGAGGAGGACGCCGCCGACGAGGACGGCGAACGCGACGAGTCCGACGACACCGCCCCGGTGGTCGCGAGCGTGAAGCCGCTGTTCGCCGACGAGGACGAGCCCGAGACCGCCGGCGTATCCGAGACCGACGAGGAGGGCGTGCAGCGCGTCCGCACCATCGGTGTGCTCAAGGCCGAGGACCAGGAGCTCGACGTCGTCAGCAACACCTGGATCGTCGACGCCGACGACGAGGGCGTCGTGGTGATCGACCCGGCGCACGACGCCGAGGCGATCATGGAGGCCGTGGGGGACCGCGAGGTCTACCTGGTGGCCTGCACCAACGGCTACAACACCCACCTCGCGGCGGCCATCGAGGTCGCCGAGCGCGACGAGGCGCCCATCGCTCTGCACCGGCGCGAGCTGCGCGCCTGGCGGCGCGTGCACGGCGCCGAGCACCGCCCCGACCTGGAGGTCGAGGGCGGCGGCTCGCTGAAGGCCGGCGACATCGAGGTCGACATCCTGCCGATCCCGGGCACCTCCGTCGGGAGCGTGGCCTACTACATCGCCGAGAAGGGCGTCGTCTTCACCGGCGACTCCCTGCGCAAGGGCGAGGTCGGCACCGTCGCGGGCGGCTACATCGACTACACCCAGCAGCTGCACTCCATCGGCGAGATGATCCTGACGCTGCCGCCCGACACCCGCGTTCTGCCCGACAGCGGCGCGGAGACGTCCGTGGGCGAGGAGTCGGACAACTTCGACACCTGGGTCTCCACCCGCTGACTCCCGCCCGGGGGCGCTTCGCAGGGCTCCCGCCGGCGCCGCGCGCGGCCCCGCCGTCGGCAGTCCTGTGCGCGGCCGGGGCGCGCGGGGCCGTGAGCAAAAGCCGCCCGCGCCCCGCTCCCGGCGGCCCCCGGTCCCGGACGCGCGGCGGCGCGAATGGCGCCCCCGTGCGGCGGGCTGCGCGGGCTGCGCGCAGGCTACGAGGCGCCGCCGCGGTCCTTGGACTCAACCTGGTTCCAGAACGCCGTCAGGGCCTCCGCCGTGGTCTCGGGCGCCTCGACGTTGGGCGAGTGGGCGGCGCCGGGGATGACCATCCGCTCGGCGCCCAGGTGCCCCGCCATCGCCGACTGCGCCTCGGGCGGCCAGGCGTCGTCGTTCTCGCCGTAGAGCACCAGCATGGGCAGCGCCGACCGGGCGAGCTCGGGGGTGCGGTCGGTCGCGTTGAGCAGCTCCTCGGCCATGTGCACCAAGGCGTCCGGGTGGTTGGCGACCATGCGCTCGCGCAGGAAGGCGTGGATCTCGGGGGAGACGCCGCTCGCTCGGGTCGGGGCGTCCAGGTGCTCGGCCCAGATCTCCTCCAGGCGCTCGCGCGTGCGAGCGCGGCCGATGGCGTCCACGAGCCGCCGGGCGTCGGCGGCGCGGCCCCCGCCGATCGCGGAGGGGCCCGAGCTCATCAGCGTGAAGGACAGCAGCGGAACCGCGGCGGCGATGACGGTCTCGCGGGCCACCAGCCCGCCGAAGGAATGGCCGAGCAGGTGGACGGGGCCCTCGTCCAGGGTCAGCGCGATCTCGCCCACGATCCTGCCCAGGCCGACGCGGGTGTACTCCTCGGGGTCGACGAAGCCGGGGGACTCGTACTGCCCGGGCAGGTCGACCGCCGTCACCGAGCGCCCCGCGGCCGCCAGGGTCTGCAGCAGGGCGATGAAGTCCTCTTTGCTACCGGTGTAGCCGGGGACGAGCAGCGCCGGCTGCCGTTCGCAACCGCCTGCCGACGGCGTTGCCTGCAAGGCCGCGACATCGCCCATGGGGGTGCGGACGGTGGTGTTCCGGACGCCGGGCGGGAGGCCCAGGAAACGAGGAGTACTCACGTCGGCTCACTATATGCGCCACGGTGTGACCGCAGACGCGGACGGACCGGGCCCGGCGCTCGCGCATAACGGGACAACCGCCGCGGGGGTGGCGGCGGGTCGGGGGAGGGACCGGGAGCGGGAGCGGGGCGCGTCGCCCGGGTCGGCGCCGCTCGGGGACGCGGCCACCGATTGCGGGCGCCGCCGCAGGGCCGGGGACGCGGTGCGTCGCGCAACGGGCGCGGTCCACCAGCGCGGAGCGGTTCCGGGTGCCGGAGACGGGGCCGGTGCGCGCTGCATTCTGCGCGGGCCCCGTCGGCGGTCCGCTCCCTCGCGCCCGGTCGCGGCCTTGCGCCCGCGACCGGTGTCGTGGTTCGCCGGATGCCGCCCGGTCGGCGGCTCCGGTCTCGTCTGCCGCGCGGAACGCGGGTGCGGCGGCTACTGTGCCTGGTCGTTGCCGGGCTGCTCCACGCCGCTGCGGGTGCGCCGACGCCGCCGCCTGCGGGGAGCCGGGGACTCGCCGCCCGAAGCGCCGTCGGACTCGGGCTTGGCGCCGGCGCCGCCTTCGGCGGTCTTGCCGGTGTCGCCCGATGCGCTCGCGGATGCTCCGCCCGAGCTGCGGGTGCGCCGCCGGTTGCGGGAGCGGCCGCGCCGCTCGCCGCCCTTGCCGCCGCGCTCCTCGCGCCCGTCCTTGCCGCCGCGCTCGGTGCGGTGCCGCCCGGTGTCGCCGATGTCCTCGACCTTCTCGGCCTCCAGGCCGGCGCGCTCACGCCGTTCGGCGGCCAGGCGGCCCTTCGTGCCCTCCGGTATGCCCATCTCCTCGAAGAAGTGCTGCGAGGTGGAGTAGGTTTCGAGCGGGTCGGTGTGCGGCAGGTCGAGGGCCGTGTTGATCAGCTTCCAGCGCGCGACCTCCTGCCAGCTGATGAAGGTCACGGCGGTGCCCGACCGCCCGGCGCGGCCGGTGCGGCCGATCCGGTGGGTGTAGGTCTTCTCGTCCTCGGGGCACTCGTAGTTGACCACGTGGGTGACGTCGTCGACGTCCAGGCCGCGTGCGGCGACGTCGGTGGCCACCAGCACGTCGATCTTTCCGGCGCGGAAGGCCCGCAGCGCGCGTTCGCGCTGGCTCTGGCCGAGGTCGCCGTGGACGGCGGCGGCCGCGAACCCGCGGTCCTTCAGGTCTGCGGCGACCTTGTCGCAGGCCCGCTTGGTCTGGCAGAAGACCATCGTCAGCCCGCGGCCCTCGGCCTGGAGCAGCCGCCCGAGCATCTCGGGCTTGTCCATCGGGTGGGTGCGGAAGACGTGCTGGGAGATGTCCAGGATGCGCGCCTGGCCCGGCTCGTCGTCGTCGCCGGCCCGCACGTGGGTGGGACGCCGCAGGTAGTTGCGCGACAGGGAGACGATCTCGCTCGGCATGGTGGCCGAGAACAGCATCACCTGGCGCTCGTCGGGAATCTTGCTGAGGATCTTCTTGATGTCGGGCAGGAACCCGAGGTCGAGCATCTTGTCGGCCTCGTCCAGCACGACGGCCGAGACGTCCCGCAGGCTGAGGTGCTTCTGGTTCTCCAGGTCCAGTAGTCGGCCCGGAGTGCCCACCACGATGTCGACGCCGTCCTTGAGGCCGTCGATCTGCGGCTCGTAGGCACGGCCGCCGTAGACGGTCAGAATCCGCCCGCCGGTGCGCTTGCCGGCGGTGCCGAGGTCGGCCGCGACCTGTATGGCCAGCTCGCGGGTCGGCACCACCACCAGGGCGCGCGGCTTCTTGGACGATCCCGGCTTCTCTTTGACGCGCTGCAACAGCGGGAGTCCGAAGGCGAAGGTCTTGCCCGTGCCCGTTCGGGCCTGGCCGATGATGTCGGAGCTCGCGAGAGCGAGCGGGAGGGCGAGGGTCTGGATGGGGAAGGGCTCGACGATGCCTTCCGCTTCGAGTGCGTCCGCGATCTCGGGTTCGACTCCGAGTCCGCGGAACGTCTGGCGTTCTTCGTTCGTGTCTGCGCTTGTCAGGGCTCATGCCTCCTTTGGGCGGGCCGCTTCTGCGTTCGTGGCCGTGGCGTGTGGCGGACGGTGGCCCGGGGCGGGCAGGGCGCTCCTCGCGCACGTGCCCGCTGGGGGCTCGGCCGGCGCGGCTCGGGGACCGGTTCGGGTCCCCGGCGCGGCCCGGCGGCGCGGTTCGGTACCGTCGCAGGGCCGTCCGCCTTCTGTCGTCGGACGTCAGCGGCCGCCGGGTGCGGGCGGGTGGGCGTGTGAGGGCATGTCCGCCGCACGTTCACGCTCCTTATCCCGCCGCGTTGTCCCGGCGGTCCCGGCACTTGCGGGCGGTCGACGCTGACGCTCGCCCGTTCACCTTCGCGTTCGGGGCGCCGGTGACGGTTGTTGTCATGGTTCGCCGCGGAGCACACCGCGCGGCGTCGCGGGCGACCGCGTGGAGACCGCCGCGCGCGGCCTTGCAGCAACGCGTCCGCATCCGCTGGGGTGCGGTACGGCTGCAGCGAGGGCGCCGCGCGATGGCCGACTCCCGGCGGCCACTGCGAACGATTCTAACCCGCCGCTCCGCTGCTGGATATGCCGCGTTTCCGTACGCAGCGGGAGAGCGGCGTCACTCTCGCGAGCGGTCGTCTCCGCAGCCGTCTCCGCAGCCGTCTCCGCAGCATCAACGCGCCGCCGCCGCGGAAAAGTCCCGCTCCCTTCGCCCGGGACCGCGCGGACACGTGCGGTGGCGCGCGCTTTCGTGCGGTGCCGGGACGCTGTGCGGTGCCGGGGCGATACCCTGTGCGCCATGACCAAGCGTGCTCGAAGTGCAGTGCAGCGGCCGTTCCGGTCCTCGGCGGGCGGCGCGCGGTGAGCGAGCGGAACCCGACCCCGTCCGGTGCGGCAGAGGGCGACCCGGCGGCCGCCGAGGGTGCCGGCGACCTGCTCGGCCTGCTGGCCTACGCGCGACTCGTCGCGTTCTTCCGCCTGGCGGGCGACGCCGAACTGGCACCGACCCTGGCGAGCAAGGGCGCGCTGGCCGACCTGGCGGCCGCCGAGCACGCCAACTACCGCCGCCTGCACGACCGCCTGGCCGAACTGGGCGCCGACCCGGAGGCGGCGATGGAGCCCTTCGTCGTCCCACTGGACGGATGGCACGCGCGCACCGAGCCGCAGAGCTGGTTGGAGAGCCTGGTCAAGGCCTACGTCGGCGACGGCATCGCCGGCGACTTCTACAGCAAGGTCGCCGAGCTGTGCGACCCGAACACCCGCGCGATCGTCCGCGACACCCTCGTGGAGTCCGGCCGGGCCGAGTTCGTCGCCGCACAGGTGCGCGCCGCCATCGCCGAGGACCCGCGACTGGCCGGCCGGCTGTCGCTGTGGGCGCGCCGGCTGGTGGGCGAGGCGCTCAGCCAGGCGCAGAGCGTGGCCGCGCGCAGGCCGGAGTTGGCGGCGCTGCTGGCCTCGGGCATGCGCACGGCCGCGCAGGGCGAGGACTCCGGCGCCGACCCGGCGGCCGCGGACGGCGGGGACCGTGCTGAGGCGGCCGAGGCCGCCGACCTGGCCGTGGTGAGCCGGATGTTCGCCGACCTCACCGAGGCCCACACCGCTCGGCTGGAGGCGATGGGCCTGAGCACCTGACGGTGCGGCGGGGCGGACGGCCCCGCCCGCGGCTGGGCCGCGGGGCTGTGTCCAGGGCGTCCATCTTGTGGGCTCTGCAATAGAGCGTCACGATTTGCTCTTCGTTTCGTATATAGTCGGTCGCGTTCCCGCCCCGTCCCCCGTACTGAGGTAGCCATCCATGCGTCCTGGGTTCTATGCCGAAGGCCCGCTGGCCCGGCTCTCCCGAGAGTTCGGGCTGCTCGGTCCTCTTGGCGACACGATGGAGCCCTGGATGACCGCTGAGCTGGACCAGCACGCCGCCGCGGTGCGCGACTCGATCGCCGCCGACAGCGGGCCGCTGACCCGCATCAGCCTCTCCCGATACCTCGACGGCTTCATGGACGGATGCCGCGAACGGGGTTGGCACTCCTCCTGCGACGGTTACGACTGGGAGACACTGCGCGTGCTGGCGGTCTGCAGACTGGCCAAGGAACACGGATTCGTCCGCTAAGTTTGTTCTGACTCTCACCTGAAACGGGGCTCGGACGGCGCCGCAGCGCCGATCCGTGAAGTCCCCTCGTGAACGTGGTGACTGAGCGTAGGCTTGGCCCGATCCGGGGTGGCCGTGCAGCTCGCGGCCCGGGCGCATCGGCGCGTCGGCGTCCCGGGGACGGGTGCCGGGACGCGGGGCCGCAGCCGCCCGCGAGGACCCGCACTCCGGGACGAGTACGCGCGGTGCCCGCACCGCAAGAAAGGAAGAGCGCATGGGGAGCGGCCGGCATGGTGCGGCGCGACCGCCGATCGGCGTCCTGATTCAGCAGGACCGCGTCGACTTCTCGCTGTTCACCTCGATCATCGTGATCGCATTGGCGGTCATGGTGCTTATCGGCATCGGCTGGGCGAGCATCGCCTTCTGGATCGCCGTGATTCCGGTCCTGGTCGCCGGGGTGCTCATCGTCCGCCGCATCAACAGGCTCGCGCGCGAGGAGCTCGGCAACGACGAGCTGCTCTGAGACCGCCGGGCCGCAGGCGCGGCGCGGGCGGCAGGCCGCGGAAACGCGCAAAGGGGGCGGAGCCGATCGATCGGCTCCGCCCCCTTCGCATGCACCGGATGTGCGTCACGGGATCAGATGGGCCGGCGCCCCCGGCGCCGGCCTGGGCTCACTGCTCGGGCGGGGGCGGCGGGTCGCCGCCGCGGCGGCCGCTCGGGGCGGGGCCGCCCATGGTCGCCGAGCCGGGAGCGCTGCGCTCCCTCGTCGGCTCCTCCGGGGCGCCCTGAGCGGGACCCGGCTGCATCGCGTCGGAGCGTCCGGCCCGGTAGGAGTCGTCGCGCAGCCGCCCGGTCTCCCGCTCGGCGGCGTCGAGCCAGTTGGCCCAGCGCGCCTGCATCGGCCGGATCAGGCCGCCGCCGATGCCCACGACCAGGATTCCGCCGACAGTGGCGAGCACGGCGATCAGCACCGGTTGGGTGACGGTGGTCGCCACGCCGATCTGGTTCAGCGCGGCGATCACACCGAGGCCCAGAATGAAGAGCCCGGCGAGGTTGGCCAGCAGGCGCCCGTAGCTCAGTCCGGCCAGAGCGCTGGAGATGATGTCGCGCGCGGCCTTGGCGATCATGCCGGCCACCACGACGATGACCAGTGCGACGATCGCGCGCGGAATCCAGGCGACCACCTCGTTCAGCAGCTGCGTGATCGGGTTGTTGGGTCCGAAGACGCTGAAGGCGAACTGCAGCGTGATCAGGAGCAGGACGTAGTAGACGATCCTGCCGCAGAGTTCGCTCGCGCTGTAGCGGCTGCGCTGGAAGTACTCACCTACACCGCTGCGTTCGAGGCCGCGGTCGAGGCCGGCTTTGCCGAGTCCTTTGCCCACGAGCCGGCCCGCGATCTTCGAGATGATCCAGCCGATGATCAGGATCACCAGGAATGCGGCCAGCAGTGGAACGAAGGAGGCGACGGCGCTCCAGGCGTCCGTTAACCCCCGCTCGATGTTCATGCGATTTCACCCCCATGGCGCCCCGCCGGTACCCGGGTCGCGCCCCGCGTCCGCCCGGCGAAACCGAGACGACTGTTTCTCACCACCGCGACTACCCGATAACGGATACACCGAATCACCAGAGGGTGACGATCGAACACGCAAAGTGATTGTTTGTCGGTCGTTTGCACGGAGTTGAACAACCCGCGGTACGCATGCGTCGAAAGAGGGAGCCGCCGGGGCCCGCTCAGCCGCGGGTGAGGTCCCAGCCGCTGATGCCGCGCCACGCCAGGCGTGCGATGAGCTGCTCGGCCGCCTCCTGCGGGATACCGCCGTAGTTGCTCAGCCAGTACCGGGCGCTGGTTTCGGCCATACCCACCAAGCCGATGCTGAGCAGGTGCGCCTCCTCGTCGGAGATGCTGGTGTCCTGGCGGATGACGCCGCTGATCAGCTCGGCGCAGCGCTGCAGGGTCTGCTCGGTCTTCTCACGCACCGCGGCCACGTTGCGCAGGTCGGACTCGAAGACCAGCCGGAACGCCTCGCCTTCGCCGGCGACGAAGTCGAAGTAGGCCTGGAAGCTGGCGGTCACCCGCTGGCGGTTGTCGTCGGTGCTCTCCAGCGCCTCGCGCTGCTTCTCGACCAGTGCCTCGGAGTGCTGCTCCAGCAGCGCCAGATAGAGCTCCAGCTTGCCGGGGAAGTGCTGGTAGAGGACGGGCTTGCTGACCCCGGCGCGCTCGGCGATCTCGTCCATGGCCGCGGCGTGGTAGCCGTGGGCGACGAAGACCTCCTGGGCTGCGGCCAGCAGCTGGCGGCGGCGGGCCATCCGGGGCAGGCGGGTCCCCCGCGGGCGGGCGTCTGAAGGAGCTGTCACGGCGACACCCTCCGAACTCCTCGCGGCCTGCAGCCTGCCGCGCTCGACGACCTTGCACTGGAACGCACCATCGGATCCGGTTGCACGTCCTCGACCCGGCGTACCGCCCCTATCTTACTCGCACGTAGCTTGGCCGCCGCCAGCGGCCGGGAGCCCCGGCGCCCGGCGCCCCGGACTCGCGGTCGCGGCGGCGGTCGGGGAGCTAGCGGTACTCGTCCTCGTCGAGGTCGATCTCGCGCAGCTGCTCGACGGCGTCGCCCTCGGACACCTCGCTTTCGGCGTCCAGCCGCCCGCGGCGCGTCCAGTCGCCCCCTTCGGGAGCCAGTTCGGCGCGCTGCTCGTCGACGTCGGCGTCGCCGCTCTCGACCGGGCGCTCGGTGTCGTCGTCTTGAGGCTGAGCCACTGCATCCCCCTACGTGGTCGGGTCGGGCCCCACGCTACTCGGTCTCCGGTCGCGGCCGCTCCGAATGGGGAATCCCCCCGGAGCGGCCGCCGTCCACAGGACCGCTACCCGCTCTTGCGCGTCTAAGCGCGCCTTGTGGAGCATGGGGGATGCGCCGTTGCGGCCGGTATCCTGCCGCGCTTCGGCGCGCACGCGCACCAGCGCCACCGCAGCCGGCCTCGGGGAGGACGCACATGGCAGAGCCCATCGACCCCTGGCCGGGCGGGCCCGTGGGAATCGGCGACGGCCGCGAGGTCTTCGTCCGCGCCGACACCGCTGCGCACGGCGGCGAGCGCGGCCGCGCCGTCTACGTCCACGGGCTCGGCGGCTCCTCCAGCAACTGGACCGACCTGATGGGGGTGCTGTGCTCCGAATGGGCCGGCGAAGCGCCCGACCTGCCCGGCTTCGGCGGGTCCCCGCCGCCGCCCGACGGCGACTACAGCATCGACGCCCACGCCGGCGCCGTGGCCCGCCTGATCGCCGCCGGCCGGCGACCGGTCCACCTGATCGGCAACTCCATGGGCGGCGCCGTGGCGGTGCGCCTGGCCGCCGAGCGTCCCGACCTGGTGGGTTCGCTCACTCTCGTCTCCCCGGCACTGCCCGACCTGCGCCCGCGGCTGATCCCCTACCAGATGGCCGCCTCCCTGGTTCCGGTGCTGGGTCCGGCCGGCTATGCGATGATGCAGCGCCGCCCGCCCGAGGTCCGCGTGCAGGACATGCTCGCCACCACCTACTTCGACCCGTCCTCCGCGCCCACGCGGCGGGTCCTCGAAGCGCTTGAGGCCGAGCGCGAACGCGACGCGCAGGAGCACGCCTCGACGGCGGTGCTGCGGTCGCTGCGCGGCATGGTCGCAGAGTACGTGCGGCGCGGGCACCGCTCGCTGTGGGCGCAGGCCGCGCGCGTGCGCTGCCCCGTGCTCCTCGTCTACGCCACCGGCGACCGGTTCGTGGACCCGCGCATGGCCGCTCGCGCAGCACACGCCTTCCGCCGCAGCCGGCTGGTGCTGATGCCCGAGACCGGCCACGTGCCGATGATGGAGTGCCCCGAACGGGTGGGGCGCGAGGTGCGCTCGTTCCTGCGCGCCGTCGACGGCGGTTCCGCAAGGCGCCCGGGGCCCGCGCGGGCCGGAGCGCGCGGTTTCCCGGGCGCTTGGGAGGAACGCTCCGACGAGGCGTGACGCACTCGGCTCCAACGCTCGGGTCGCGGCGGGAATGCGAAACCCCACCCCGTAGGTTGGCTACTAATGCAAGCTCGTCACGTGCCCGTACGCCCCCGCGTCCACCGTCGACGCCCCGGGGACGTGACACCGATGAGGAATGCTGAGGAGCTGCTGTGTCGCTGCCGCCGCTGGTCGAACCGGCCGACGAGCTCACCGTCGACGAGGTTCGCCGCTACTCCCGCCACCTGATCATCCCCGATGTGGGCATGGACGGCCAGAAGCGCCTGAAGAACGCCAAGGTGCTGGTGGTGGGCGCCGGAGGGCTCGGCTCGCCCGCGCTGCTGTACCTGGCCGCCGCCGGCGTCGGCACGCTGGGCATCGTCGACTTCGACGAGGTCGACGAGTCCAACCTCCAGCGCCAGGTCATCCACGGACAGAGCGACATCGGCAAGCCCAAGGCCGAGTCCGCCCGTGAAAGCATCGAGGAGATCAACCCCTACGTCACGGTCAACCTCCACAAGGAGCACCTCGACTCCGACAACGCGCTGGAGATCTTCCGGGGCTACGACCTCGTCCTGGACGGTACCGACAACTTCGCCACCCGGTACCTGGTCAACGACGCCTGCGTGCTGCTGGACATGCCCTACGTGTGGGGCTCGATCTTCCGCTTCGACGGCCAGGTCAGCGTCTTCTGGAACGAGTACGGTCCCCAGTACCGCGACCTCTACCCCGAGCCTCCTCCGGCAGGCATGGTGCCCTCCTGCGCCGAAGGCGGCGTGCTCGGCGTCCTGTGCGCCTCGATCGGCTCGATCATGGTCAACGAGGCCATCAAGGTGATCACCGGAATCGGCGACCCGCTGGTCGGCCGCCTGATGATCTACGACGCCCTGGAGATGACCTGGAAGACGGTCAAGGTCCGCAAGGACCCCGAGGGCGAGCCGATCACCGAGCTCATCGACTACGAGGCGTTCTGCGGGGCCGTGTCCGGTGAGGCCGAGGAGGCCGCCCAGGGCGCGACCATCACCGCGGGCGAGCTCAAGGACATGATGGACAACGGCGAGGACTTCTACCTCGTCGACGTCCGCGAGAAGAACGAGTACGAGATCGTCAGCATCCCCGGCGCCGTGCTCATCCCCAAGGGGGAGTTCCTCAACGGCGAGGCGTTCGGCAAGCTGCCGCAGGACAAGCGCGTCGTGCTGCACTGCAAGTCGGGCGGGCGCTCGGCCGAGGCGCTGGCCGCGCTGAAGGGCGCCGGCTTCGGCGACGCCGTCCACGTCGGCGGCGGGGTGCTGTCCTGGATCCACCAGGTCGACCCCAGCCTGCCCACCTACTAGGCGGAAGGCGGGCACGCGTACCGCGCCCGAGGAGCCCGTCCCCGCCCATCCGGGCCGCCGCGGCACTGCGCCGCGGCGGCTCAACGCCTCCGGTGCCGCCCGCGGTGCCGCACGTGGGGGACCGTTGGAACGCCGGACCTGTGGGTAGGAATCACCCCGGCGGCGGAACCCGACGCTCGGAGGTGGGTCCACATGCGCGGCACCAGAAGGTTGGCGGACTGGACGGCCCTGATCGCGGGCTGTGCCGTGGTCGTCAGCTACGCCTGGCACGGGATGCTGGGCGTTGGCATGGCCGCGCTGTTCCTGGTCGGCATCCTCACGGTGTTCCTGGCCTGCCTGTCGATCATCCACCCCGAGCTGTTCGTCACCGAGATCGCGTTGGCCGTGACCGGGCTGCTCCTGATCGCCACGCCGTGGCTGCTCTCCTTCACCGGCAACGCGCCCGCGTCCTGGACGGCCTGGATATGCGGCACGATCGCCGTCGTCGTCGGAGCGGCCAACCTGCCCGACGCCATGGCCCTGTACCGCCGCATCGTCCCGCCGCAGCCGTCGAGCCGGCGCCTGACGAGCTGAGCTGCCCCGTCCTCTGGCGCCCGAGCCCCCGAGGGGCCGCGGCTCGGTCCCGGCGCCGCGCCGCTACTACGATCGGCCCATGTCGCACGCCTTCAGCCGCCCCACCGAGTACGTGGACCGGGTACTCGACGTCGTCGAGGCGATACCGCCCGGCAGCGTGATGAGCTACGGCGACATCGCCGAATACCTGGGCGAGGGAGGTCCCCGCCAGGTGGGCGCCGTGATGTCGGCGTGGGGAGGCGGTGTCTGCTGGTGGCGGGTCATCCGCGCCGACGGCTCCCCTCCACAGGGACACGAGGTCGAGGCCCTGTCCCACTACGCGGCGGAGGCCACCCCCATGCGTTCCGGCGGCGACCGCGTCGACATGTCCCGGGCCCGCTGGGACGGCGGGGCGCTGCCGCGGCACACGGGTCGGCCCGAGGCGCTGTAGGCCCGCCTCCGCCCGCAGCGGCCCCCCACCGCGCACGCGCCCGGCGGCGGCCCGGATCGGATGACTGCGGATCCGGAAGGCGCCGCCGGACGGTCGAAGTCGACCGACGCGGGTCGCCTGGATGCGCCTCCGGGGCCGTGCTACGCGGAAAGCGGTGTTTCGGGACCCTGGGCGAATGCGGATACGAGCAGATCCGACAGCCTGCGGCCGCAGCGCAGATGCGGGTCGAGGTCGGGATCGTAGATCGTCGCATCGAGTCCGGCCAGCCGGGGGTCGGCCAGCAACGGTGCAAGCGCAGCGGTGAGATGATCGAACGAGAGCCCTTCGGGCTCGGGACTGTCGACGGCAGGCATCTCGCCGGGGTCGATGACGTCGGCGTCCAGGTGTACCCAGAACCCGTCGAGCTCGGGACGAGTGACCGTGTCCAGCGCTTCCTGCGCCGCTTCTGCCGGGGCGCGCGCGGCAACGCGACTGTCGATGACGCGTATGCCGTTGCGGGCGGCCTCGGTCGCGAATTCGTCGTCCGGGCGGGGGCCGATCGACACGACGTCTCCGGATCGGACATAGGAACGCAGGCCATCCAGGTCCGCGAGCGATCCGCCTAGCCCGGTCACAAGAGCCAGGCTCTCACCGCCGGCGGATCCCACGGCATCACTGTTTCCCGGATGCCGATAATCCAAGCCGTCGAATGACACGAGCCCGAATCGGCCTCGGCGGCGCAACGCCACACCCACACCCACGAGGATGCTGCAGTCGCCTCCGAGCACGACGGCCGTGCCCCGGCGGTCGGCAATCCCTCCGAGCCGGTCGGCGAGACGCAGCGAGAAGTCGGCGATCGCCGCCTCGTTGCGTACTGTGCCGAAAGTCCGAGCGGCGTTGTAGGGGGCGGGAACCACGGCTCCCGCGTCCTCGGCGCGGAGATCCCGGACGAGTCCGGTGCCGCGAAGAATGCCCGGCGCCTTGTAGGTTCCCGGGACTCCGCCGTGAGCGTTCGGACGCAAGCCGAGACTCGATGGCGCGTCGAGAACGGTCAGCCGACGGGCCCGATACGTTGGTCCCGCGGTGGACTGTGCGGCAGGGGATGTCGCACCCGCCTGCGATCCCGCCCGCTTGGCCGTGTTCGTCATCCAGGGATCCTCCCGAGGGTGAGGCTACCCGGCGGGGCGGCGCGCGCCGCCCCGCCGGGCGCCCGGCTCCCGCCTCCCGCCCGCCGACGACTGCGTGTGCTGCCACAATGTTGCGGTGAACGAATCCGACTCCACCGGCGGCGCGCGGCTTCTCACGCCGGCCGACGTACGGCGCCTGGCCGAGCGCACGGGCGTCCGGCCGACCAAGACACTCGGGCAGAACTTCGTGATCGACGCCGGAACCGTGCGGCGGATCGTGCGCACCGCCGGGGTCGGAGCCGAGGACACGGTGCTGGAGGTCGGTCCCGGACTCGGGTCGCTGACGCTGGCGCTGCTGCCGCACGTCCGCTCGGTGACCGCCGTCGAGATCGACCCCCGCCTGGCCGAGGTGCTGCCGCGGACCGCGGCCGAGTTCGCCCCCGCTTACGCCGACCGGCTGCGGGTGCTCACCGCCGACGCGATGCGCGTCGCCGAGATCCCCGGCCCGGCCCCGACGGCGCTGGTGGCCAACCTTCCCTACAACGTCGCCGTCCCGGTGCTGCTGCACCTGCTGGAACTGCTGCCGAGCCTGCGCCGTGCGCTGGTCATGGTGCAGGCCGAGGTTGCCGACCGGCTCGCCGCGGGACCGGGCGGCCGGACCTACGGGTCGCCCTCCGCCAAGGCCGCCTGGTACGCCGAGGTGCGCCGGGCCGGGTCCGTCGGCCGCGGCGTGTTCTGGCCGGTCCCCAACGTCGACTCCGGGCTCGTGGCGCTGACCCGTAGGAGCGCGCCTCCCGGGGCCGGCGACGGCGCCGCGGGTGGTGAGGACGCGGCCCCGGACCGCCGCGCGGTGTTCGCCGTCGTCGACGCCGCGTTCGCCCAGCGGCGCAAGACCCTGCGCGCCGCCCTGGCCGGGTGGGCGGGGTCGGCGCCGGCCGCGGAGCGGGTGCTGCGGGCCGCCGGGGTGGACCCGCGCGCCCGCGGCGAGTCGCTCGACATCTCCGCGTTCACCAGGATCGCCGCCTGCGCCGGCCATGCGGCGGAGCCTGGGGCCGAAGCCCGTTGATCTTGTAGCTATCGCAAATGGAAATCGATTGCCATCACGATAGCTACAAGATCAACGGTGGTGGTGGCTCCGCCCTCAGCCCGCCTTGGTGACGGCGGTGACGTCGACGACGGCGGGGGAGCCGCCGTCGCCGCTGCTGAGGTGCAGCGCGCCGGAGTCGACCTCCGACTCCTCCAGCACGAGGAACACCAGCTTGCCCTCGGCGTCGGCGCCCGCGGGGATGGACCGCCACAGCGGGGCCTGGCTCTCGCTGATCGAGGGCTCCGACGCCGACTGGAACTCCTGCTCGCCCACTGCCAGCCGCTGCTGGTCGTGCTCCAGCGTGATGCGCTCGGAACTGGTGTTCTGCACGTTCAGCGCGAAGACGCAGTAGGTGCCGCGGTGGACGGTGGACCGGCCCTCGATGCGCGGCGAGCACTCGTATTCGCGCACCTCGAAGACCATGCGGCTGTCGCTGGCGGTGTTGGCCGCCGCTGTCTCGTCGGACTGCTGGCCCTCGGCGCCGCCGGGAGCCGCATCGGCGTCGCCTTCGCCGTCGGAGCCGCCGCTGTTGGACTGGTTGCCTTCCTCGGAACCCTCGGCCGAACCCGGCCAGATCAGGTTCTGCATGCCCAGCAGGGTGAGCGTGGTGAACAGCAGCAGCACGAGGATCGCTGCGGCGATCGCGGTGATGGCCACCCACCGCTTGCGGCTGCCCGGCTGCATGGGCCGGTGCGGCGGCAGAGACGCGGGCGGGACGTAGGGCTGGGCGTGCGGGCGGGAGCCCTGGCCCGGGTCGGGCGCCGGCGGCACCTGCGGGATCGGGCCGGTCTGGTTCGGCGACACCGCGGAGAACTGACCGGTCTGTCGGCCCTGCGGGCCTTGGGGGCCGGGCCCCTGCGGGCCGCCCCCCTGGCCCGGAGGCTGCGGGCCGCCGGGCCCCTGCGGCGGGCCCGGGGGCGCCTGCGGCGCCGGAGCGCCGGGGGCCGCCTGCGCCTGGGCGCCCTGGGGCCCCATGCCGGCCGGGCGCGGCATGGGCTGGCTGTGGTGGGCCGGCTGCGCGGGCATCGGCGGACCCGGGTAGTGCTGACCGGGGGGAGCGCCCGGGGGCGGGCCGTGAGGGGCCGGCGGCGGATGCGGCATGCCGGTGGCGGTGTGGTGCGGGTTGGGCGGCGGGCCGGGCTGCGGCATCGGCGCCATGGGCGGCAGGTTGGGCCGCCACGAGTTGTGCAGCGCATGGCTGACCATCTCGTTGGCGTCCCCGCCGCCGCTGGAGGACTCGCCCTCCCCGCCGGTCAGTTCGAGCAGCAGGTCCTGTGCCTTGGGGCGGCGCTCGGGCTCCTTGGCCAGCGCCTGGGCGACCAGCCGGTCCAGCGGGCTGTCGAGGTCGCCGATCTGCGGCTCGGCGAACAGCACGCGCTTGCCCAGCGTCATGGCGTCGCCGTTGCCGAAGGGGTGCACGCCGCTGCCGGCGAAGGCGACCAAACAGCCCCACGCGAAGATGTCGGCGGAGGTGGTGACCTTCTCCTCCAGCAGCTGCTCGGGCGCCATCCACCCGGGGCTGCCCATGACGATGCCGGTCTGGGTGTGGTTGGTGGCCGTGTTCATCGCCCGCGCGATGCCGAAGTCGATCACGCGCGGCCCCGACAGCGACAGCAGCACGTTGGCCGGCTTGAGGTCGCGGTGCACCAGCCCGGTGCGGTGGATGGCCGCCAGCGCGGCCGCCACGCCCAGCGCGAAGCCGTGCAGGGTGCTGGAGTCCAGAGCGCCGTGTTCGGCGATGTGCTCGGCCAGAGCGGTGCCCGCGATGTACTCGGTCACCATGTAGGGGCGGCCCTCGAAGGTGCCGTGGTCGAGGACCTTGGCCGTGCAGAACGAGGCGACCCTGCGGGCGTTCTCCATCTCGTCGCGGAAGCGCGCGCGTGTGGCCTCGTCGAAGGCGAGCTCTGGCCGGATCACCTTGATCGCGACTTGGGCGCCCTTCTCGGGGGTACGGCCGAGGTAGACCGTCCCCATTCCTCCGCTGCCCAGGCGACCGGCCAGCACATAGGGACCGATGGTCGCCGGATCTCCGGCAGCCAACGGTTCCAGGTTCTTCGGGAGCCCATCCGACGGCAAGCGACCCTCCCCGACGGTGTCCAAACTCCGCCTGGCCCCAAGGTAGCGGTGATCGTGTCCGGATACCCACCCGGGCAGGCCACGGCGCCCGCATCCGGACAGCCGTGACCCCGGGGCGGGCATGTGACCGCCGAAGGGCCGCCCACCGCCGTCAGCCGACCGCAGGGCGCGCGCGGGCGCCCGGGTTCGCGGAAGGGGGATTCACGGGGGTGGGTGTTCCTTTACGATCTAGGACTCGTGACCACTACGACCGCCGTAACCGTTCGGGTCCCCGCGAAGGTGAACCTTCAGTTGGCGGTGGGGCCGGCGCGCGAAGATGGATACCACGATCTGGTCAATGTCTTCCACGCAGTAGCGCTGTTCGACGAGGTTACCGTCACCGGTGCGCGAACGCGCGCAACCGGGGGCCCTGCGGGGATCTCGGCGGAGGACGCCGGCCCCGGTCCGGCCTCCCACATCGACCGCGTTCCGCTGGATGCGTCGAACCTCGCCTGGCGCGCCGCCGAGCTGCTCGCGAGCGAAACGCGCGAAGCACCCGGAAGTCGAGCGCGGAAGCCGGTGCACCTGCACCTGCGCAAGGCCATCCCGGTCGCCGGCGGGATGGCGGGCGGCAGCGCCGACGCCGCGGCCGCGCTCGTGGCCTGCAACGCCTTCTGGGGGACCGGCCTGGACCGCGACCGGCTGCGTGACCTGGCGGCCCGGCTGGGCAGCGACGTCGCGTTCCCGCTCGTCGGCGGCACCGCCGTGGGGACCGGGCGCGGCGAGGTCCTCACGCCTGCGCGCTGCGCCGGACGCCTGCACTGGGTCTTCGCGCTGTCGGAGGGCGGGCTGTCCACCCCCGAGGTGTTCGGCGCCTACGACCGCCTGCGCCCCGGCGCTCCGGCGCCCCAGGGCGACCCGGTGCTGATGGCGGCGCTGGCAGAGGGCGACGCCCGGGCGGTCGGCGCCGCGCTGGGCAACGACCTGCAGCCTGCCGCGCTCGCGCTCCGTCCCGCGCTGGCCGAGACGCTGCAGGCCGGCAGGGCGGCGGGGGCGCTGGGGGCGTTCGTTTCCGGTTCCGGTCCGACGTGCGCGTTCCTGGCCGAGTCCGCCGCCCACGCCGACGCGGTCGCCGAGGCGGTCCGCGCCGCACCCGACTGCGCGCACGCCGTCACCTCGTATGGGGACGTGCCGGGGGCGAGCGTGGTCTGAGCGGTCGAGGGACGGGGCCGGGAGGTGGTGGGGCAAGGTCCGCTCTGGACCCGCACGTCAAGGTGATCCCCGCCCGTGCGGGAGGGCATCGCCCGCCACCCCCGCTACCCGTGCGGGGAATGTGTCCCGCATCACAACACGAGTATTGTGCGGGCGCCCCCGCCGGTCTTGACCTCAAGCTTGATTGAAGTCTGAGACTGGCGCCATGACAACCGCACCGCCGCTCACCAGATACGCCGATCTGCCCGCCTTGATCGGGCTCATGACCGGCGACGAGAAGCACCAGATCGCGGCCGAGTCCACCCGCGAAGTGCTGTGGGTGCTCTACGACCGCGTGCTCGACGTCTCACCCGAAACCGCCGGCGACCCCGACCGCGATCGGTTCCTGCTGTCGAAGGGGCACGGCCCCATGCCCTACTACGCGGTGCTCGCCGCCAAGGGCTTCCTGGACCTGGCCACACTGCGCCGCTGGGCCGGCTTCGACTCGCCCCTGGGCCACCACCCCGACCGCGTCCTGGTCCCCGGAGCCGAGATCAGCAGCGGCTCGCTCGGCCACGGCCTCGGCCTGGGCGTGGGCACGGCGCTGGGGCTGCGCGCCCAAGGGCGCACCCGGCCGCGCGTGTTCGTGCTCATGGGCGACGGCGAGCTGGACGAGGGAAGCAACCACGAGGCGATCGCCGCCGCGGGTCGCCTCGGGCTGGACAACCTCACGGCCGTCGTCGTCGACAACGCCTCTGCCACCCACGGCTGGCCCGGCGGGATCGAGACGCGCTTCGCCGGCGAGGGCTGGCAGGCGCGCTCGGCGCCCGGCCGGGACCAGTCGGCCCTGTACGACGCACTCACCGCACCGCACAGCGGTCGGCCGCTCGCCGTGGTCGCCCGCGTCCGACCGAAGGGATGAGGTCCATGACCACCGCACCGCCCGAGGCCGCGGCCGTCGTCGCGCAGCCGATGCGCGACGCCTTCACCGACACCGTCACCGCCGCGCTGGAGACCGACCCGCGGCTGGCCGTCGTGCTCGCCGACATCTCCGCCGACCGCTTCACCGAGGCCGCGCGGCGCCACCCCGACCGCGTCCTCAACCTGGGCATCCGCGAGCAGCTGATGATCGGCGTGGCCGGCGGTCTGGCGCTGACCGGAATGCGGCCCGTCGCCCACACGTTCGCGCCTTTCCTCGTCGAGCGACCCTTCGAGCAGGTCAAACTGGATCTGGTCCATCAAGGGGCGGGCGCGGTGCTGGTCAGCTCCGGCGCCTCCTACGACGGCGCGCACTACGGCCGCACCCACATGGCGCCCGGCGACGTCGCCCTACTGGACTCGCTGCCGGGCTGGACCGTGCACGTTCCCGGCCACGCGGCCGAGGTCGCCCCGCTGCTGGAGGAGGCGCTGCGCCAGGACGGCAACGTCTACGTGCGGCTGAGCGAGCGCGGCAACGCCGCCGCCCGCCCGATCGGGCCGGGACTGCAGACCGTGCGCGCCGGTTCGGGGCGCTCCGGCGGCGTGGTCGTCGCGGTCGGCCCGATGCTGGACCGCGTCCTGGCCGCCACCGAGGGCCTCGACGTCACGGTCGCCTACGCCGCCACCGTGCGCCCCTTCGACCGCGAAGGGCTGAACGGGCTGGCGGCGCGGGCCGGGCAGGCCGACGTGCTCGTGGTCGAGCCGTACCTGGAGGGCACCTCTGCGCACGAGGTCGCCGCGGCGCTGGAGGACCGTCGCCACCGGCAGCGCTCGCTGGGTGTGCGCAGGGACGGCGAGGTCCGCGGTTACGGCACCCCGGCCGACCACGACAGGGCGCACGGGCTGGACACCGCGGGGATCGCCGAGCGGGCCCGCGCGTTCTTCCTGCCCTGACGGCCTGCCCTCTGCCTCTGCCTCTGACCGCCCGGCTGTGCTGCAGGCCGGGGTGTCGGATCATGCAGGGGCAGGGGCAGGGGCAGGGGCAGGGGCAGGGGCAGGGGCAGGGGCAGGGGCAGGGGCAGGGGCAGGCGGCGCGGCGGCGCCTGTGGACCGTGGTCGCAGGCGCCCGCGCAGGCCACCACAATGGAAAGCACGATGACGAATCTCGTGAACCTGCAAGACGTGTCCCTGGCCTACGGGCCGCTCGTACTGCTCGACGACGTCTCCCTCGGTATCGACGAGGGAGACCGCATCGGCGTGGTCGGGCGCAACGGCGGCGGCAAGTCCACCCTGGTCTCCGTGCTGTCCGGCCGAACCCCGCCCGACACCGGCCGCGTCGTGCACACCCGCGGCCTGCGCATCGGGTTCCTGCAGCAGCGCGACACCTTTCCCGAGGCCACGGTCGGCGGTTTCGTCCTGGGCGACCTCGCCGAACACGAGTGGGCCGGCGACGCCCGTGTGCGCGACGTGCTGCGCGGCCTGCTGTCCGGGTGGGACCTCGACGCGCCGATGGCCACGCTCTCCGGCGGCGAGCGTCGCCGCGCCACCCTGGCGCGGCTGCTGATCGACAGCCACGACCTCGTCGTGCTCGACGAGCCCACCAACCACCTCGACATCGAGGCCATCGCGTGGCTGGCCGAGCACCTGCGAGGCCGCCGCGAGGCGCTCACCGTCGTCACCCACGACCGGTGGTTCCTCGACGCCGTCACCAACCGCACCTGGGAGGTCGTCGACGGGCGCGTCGAACGGTACGAGGGCGGCTACGCCGCCTACGTGCTGGCCAAGGCCGAGCGCGAGCGGCTGGCGGCCGCCGCTGAGGAGCGGCGGCAGAACCTGATGCGCAAGGAGCTGGCCTGGCTGCGCCGCGGTCCGCCCGCCCGCACCTCCAAGCCGAAGTTCCGCATCGACGCCGCCAACGAGCTGATCGCGGGCGAACCGCCGCCGCGCAACACCGTCGAGCTCGTGCGCTTCGCCAGCACCCGGCTGGGCAAGTCGGTCATCGACACCGAGGACCTCACCCTCACCGCCGACGACACCGCCCTGCTGGACCGCCTGACCTGGCAGCTCGGGCCGGGCGACCGCATCGGCCTGGTCGGCGTGAACGGCTCGGGCAAGACCACGCTGCTGCGCGCACTGGCCGGCGAGCGCGACCCCGACGGCGGGCGCGTCCGCCACGGCAAGACCGTCAACCTGGCCCATCTCTCGCAGAGCCTCGTCGAGCTGGCGCCCGACCTGCGTCCGCTGCAGGCGGTCGAGGAGATCCGCCGGAACATCGCCATCGGCGGGCGGGAGTTCACCGCCAGCCAGATGCTGGAGCGGTTCGGTTTCCGCGGCGAGCGGCAGTGGACCCCCATCGGCGACCTTTCGGGCGGCGAGCGGCGGCGCCTTCAGCTGCTGCGGCTGCTGATGAACGAGCCCAATGTGCTGCTGATGGACGAGCCCACCAACGACCTCGACATCGAGACCCTCACCGAGCTGGAGGACCTGCTCGACGGGTGGCCGGGCTCGCTGGTGGTGGTCAGCCACGACCGCTACTTCCTGGAGCGGGTGTCCGACCGCGTCCTGGCGCTGCTGGGCGACGGTGACCTGCTGTTCCTGCCGGGCGGCATCGAGGAGTACCTCCAGCGTCGCGCGCGCCAGACCGACGCCGGCGCTGCGGTCCCCGGCCGCCGTGCCGAGCCCGGCACCGCGGCTGAACCCGGGTCCGCTCCGGCGCTCTCGGCCGCCGAACGCCGCACCGTGCAGAAGGACGCCCAGCGCATCGAGCGCCGCCTCGACCGCATCGGCACCCGCGAGTCCGAGCTCCACGAGCAGATGGCCCAGGCGGCCGACGACTACGCGCGGCTGGCCGAACTCGACTCCGAGCTGAAGACGCTCCAGGCCGAGAAGGACGAACTGGAGGAACAGTGGCTCGTGGAGGCCGAGAAGCTGGGCGAGTGACGTGCTTCGCCGTGCTGAGCAGCAGGAACAGTTCCCGACGCGACCCCGGCGCCGGTCGGACCCCTGCGCCGCCGCGCGTACGGTTCCGGCTTCACGGTCGGTGGGGCCGTTCCGCCGGAGCGGCCGCCGACCGCCGGCCGGGCGGTTCCGGCTACATCTCGATGCGCGAGGCGAAGGCCCGGGCGATCGCTGCGGCCCCGGCCCGGTTGGTGTGGATGTCGGGGCCGCGGGCCGTGTTGCACATCCAGGTGTAGTCGCAGACGCGCTGCACGTTGGCGGGCATGCCGGTCTCGCTGCCGGCGGGCACGTCGAAGTCGGAGGAGTGGAAGGCCCCGGCCACGTCGGCGACCCCGATCCCGGCGTCTTCGTAGGACTCGGTGATGACCGTGTTCATCTCCTCGAAGACGCCGATGGCGTACTCCACGGTCCCATTGCGGGGCTCTCCGCCGCTCTCGCCGTCCCGGGCCCCCGCGTCACCGCCTTCCAGGAGCAGGGCGGCCAGGAAGGGGTTGTAGTAGGTCATGCCGACGATCCGCGTGTCGGGGCCCGCGGCGTCGCGCAGGCGGGACGCGATGAGCGGCAGTTCCTCGCGGAGGCGCTCCAGGCCGTCGTCCACGCATCCGCGGTCGATGCTCCCCAGCCCGGACAGCCCCGATCCGCTCCCGCCGCCGTCGGCCCCGCCTGAGCCCGTCCCCGAGCCGGCGGCTCCCGACTCGCCCGGCTCCTCCGCCTGCGACCCCTGAGCGGCCTCCATAACGCAGCCGGTGAAGTTGTTGGCCCCGATGCCCACCGTCACCAGCGCAGTGCGGTCGCGGTGCTCCTTGAGGAACCGCTCGGCCTGAGCCAGCTGCGAACCCTCCTCGTAGCGCTGGGCGCAGTTCTGAAGGCCGCCGTCGACGAAGGTGGTGCTGTCCTCGCCGCCGCACCCCATGCGCTCGTGTTCGAGCGTGGAGTCGCGGTCGTAGAGGGTGCGGTAGAGCGCGTCGGCGTACCCCTGGGAGGTCTCCTCGCGCGTCCCGTCGGGCTGCGGCTGCACGCCCACGGCCAGCGAGTCGCCGAGCGAGAGGTAGTAGCTCTTGCGCGGCGCCTCCTGCCCGCCCTCGGCCGAGCAGGCCGCCAGCGATCCGGCCAGCACCAGGGCCGCCGCCGCTGCGGCGGCGGAACACCAGCGGTTGTCCATGTCGTCGACTCCGTCTCTTGCACGCGGGACCGGTGGCGCGCCGGTGCGGCGTCCCGATGCGAGCGGGGACGGACGCCGCCGGGTCATAAGAGTGGCCGACGCGGCGGCTACTCGTCGAGAGGGGACAGCACCGACCTCAGCAGTGCGGCGAGGCTCTGGCGGTCCCTGCGCGAGACCCCGGCCAGCAGGGACTCCTCGTAGCTGAGCAGCGCGGCCAGCGCGCCGTCGACGCGTTCGCGCCCCTCGGGGGTGAGCCGCACCAGCACGCCGCGCTTGTCGGCCGGGTCGGGGCCGCGCCGCACCAGGCCGGCGTCGGCGAGCCGGTCGATGCGGTTGGTCATGGTGCCGGAGGTGACCAGCGTGGCCCGCAGCAGCCTGCCGGGGCTGAGCTCGTAGGGCGGCCCGGAGCGGCGCAGCTCGGCCAGGACGTCGAACTCCCAGGGCTCCAGATCGTGCTCGGTGAATACCGCGCGCCGCGCACGGTCCAGGTGCCTGGCCAGCCGGGACACCCGGCTCAGCACCTGGAGGGGCTCGATGTCGAGATCGGGGCGCTCGGCGCGCCACGCCTCGATCAGACCGTCGACCTCATCACGCATGCGGTCAGCATATCTCTTGATATCAAGATAGTCGCCGCGGTACGCGGTCCGGCGGCCCCGCACGCGCGGCGCCGACGCTAGGCGTCGCCTCGCTTGTGCTGGATGTGGTCCAGCCGCGGCTTGGGTTCCAGGTTCGACAGCCCGTTCCAGGCCAGGTTCACCAGGTGGGCCGCCACGACCTCGCGCTTGGGCTTGCGGACCTCCAGCCACCACTGGCCCGTCAGGGCCACCATGCCCACCAGCGACTGCGCGTACATCGGGGCGAGCTTGGGGTCGTAGCCCCGGCTGCTGAACTCCTCGGCCAGGATGTGCTCGACCTGCGTGGCGATGTCGCTGATCAGGCTGGCGAAGCTGCCGGTGCCCGAGGCGGCGTGGGAGTCGCGGGCCAGGATGCGGAAGCCCTGACTGCACTCCTCGACGTAGCGCAGCAGCGCCAGCGCCGCGTTCTCGATCTTGCCCCGGGGGGTGTCGGCGTTCAGCGAGTCGCCGACCATGCCCAGCAGGATCTGCATCTCGCGGTCGACGACGACCGCGTAGACGCCCTCCTTGCCGCCGAAGTGCTCGTAGACGACCGGCTTGGACACTCCAGCCCGCGCCGCGATCTCCTCGACCGAGGTGGCGTCGAAGCCCCGTTCAGCGAAGAGCTCGCGCCCGATGTCCAGGAGTTGCTCCCGGCGCTGCCTGCCGGTCATGCGCTTGCGGCGCGACCGTGTGCCTTTCTCGCTCCCGCTGACCGCTGCCATGGTGGACTCACTTCAGCTCTCGGCGCCGACGCGCTTGGCGGCAAGGCGCTGGGTGTTGGGCCACCGGACCTTGCTCGCCCATCCGAGTTTCTCAAACATCCAGATGACGCGGGCGGAAATGTCGATCTGGCCCTTGAGCACCCCGTGGCGGGCGCACGTGGGGTCGGCGTGGTGCAGGTTGTGCCAGGACTCCCCGAAGGAGGGGATGGCCAGCCACCAGACGTTGCGCGAGCGGTCGCGGACCTCGAAGTTCTCCTCGCCGATGGTGTGGCAGATGGAGTTGATCGACCAGGTCACGTGGTGCAGCAGTGCGACGCGCACGAGGCCGGCCCAGAAGAACGCGGTCACCGCGCCCCACAAGGACATCGTGGCCAGGCCGCCGATCAGCGCCGGGCCCAGCAGCGAGAACAGCACGATCGGGCCGAACAGGCGGTCGACGCGGCGGATGTCGTCGTCCTTGAGCAGGTCGGGGGCGAAGCGCTTGGGCGAGGTCTTCTCCTCGTCCAGGTAGAGCCAGGCCATGTGCGCGTAGTACAGGCCCTTGGCTACCGAGCGCCAGTCGTCGCCGAAGCGCCACGGCGAGTGCGGGTCGCCCTCGGCGTCGGCGTACTTGTGGTGGCGCCGGTGGTCGGCCACCCACTTGATCACGGAGCCCTGGATGGCCACGCTGCCGGCCACTGCCAGCGCGATGCGCAGTGGGCGGTTGGCCTTGAACGAGCCGTGGGTGAAGTGCCGGTGGAAGCCCACCGTGATCCCCAGCCCGCTGACGACGTAGAAGACCGCGCCGATGACGATGTCGGTCAGCGTGAGGCCCCAGCCCCAGGCGAAGGGCACCGCGGCCACCAGAGCCAGGAGCGGGACGAAGACGAAGGCGAAGACGGTGTAGCGCTCCACCCTGCCCCGGCCCTCGGGGTCGAGTTCGGGTTCGGGCGTCCGCCGGGTCGCCTGGTCGGGCGAGAGCTCGGGTGCTGCGGTCATGTGTCCACCTCGTTCGCGGGCCTGACTGCTGAAGTCGGCGCGGAGTCTTCCTGCTCCGGTCGCCGATCGCGCCGGCCGCCGGAACCTATACCTACGTAACCGTAACCTACGCCCTCGTAGGTTCGAAAGGGCGGCGGTGAAAGTCGCAGCGCCGCGCGTGTGATCCACGGCGGGACGCGCTTCGTCCGCCCCGCTCTCCGCACTGTTGGCGGCGGGCCGGCCGCCGACAGTGCGGCGGTGGGCGCACCGCGGGAAGCGGGGGAGGCGGAGCGGGGACCACGGATGTGCCGACGTCCGGGCGGAGCCGCTATCGTTGGCATGCGGATCGCGCCGCCCGGCGGGCGGCGGAATCCCCCTTCCCGGGTGGTCTAATGGCAGGACACAGGCTTTTGGTGCCTTGAGGTGAGGGTTCGAATCCTTCCCCGGGAGCCGAGCGGGCGCGGACTCCGCCGGTGCAGCGGCGCGCGCCGGTGCGATGGGCGCCCGCGGCCCGTCTCGCCGCTTGCGTCCGCGTCGCCCGCGGCCGCGGCCGCGGCGCGTCGCGAATTTCACAGGCGCTGCCCGCTGATTCCCCGCCGTTTCCCCCGGATGGCCGCTCCGGCCCCGCGTTTCAGCGCCGCCGCAGTCCCCGATGCACGCGCGGCGGGCCCGGCGGCCGCAACCGCGCCGTCCAAAGGCCACATGTATCCTGCCCATGTCGGCCCCGCCGCGGTCTGGCCTGTCCGTGATTCGCCTGCCAGGCACCCCGTCGAGCGCCGTCAACCGAACGGATACGTCGTGTCGGCCCCGCGCTCGCCGCGGGGAGCCGCGTCGCGCCGCGTCCGCGACACCCCGCCCGCGCCGGCGCGGGGACCATCCGCATCCGCCAGCGACATGAGGAGTCTCCGCCAGTGAGCGTGAGCCGTCCGGCTGCCGTCATCGTCCTTGCGGCGGGCGAGGGCACCCGTATGAAGTCCAGGCTTCCCAAGGTCCTGCACGAGATCTGCGGCCGCAGCATGCTCGGCCATGTCCTGGCCGCCGCCGACGAACTGGAGCCCGAGCGCACCGTGGTGGTGGTCGGCCATGCGCGCGAACGGGTCGCCCAGCACCTCAAGGACACCGCCCCGGCGGTCTCCACCGCCGTGCAGGAGGAGCAGAACGGCACCGGCCACGCCGTGCGCATGGCCGTGGAGGAGCTGGCCGCCCAGGGCGTGGCCCTGTCCGGCACCGTGGTCCTGGCCTACGGCGACACGCCGCTGCTGCGCGGCCGCACCCTCGCCGACCTCGTCGAGGCGCACGAGGCCGCCGGCAACGCCGTCACCGTCCTCTCCGCCGAGGTACCCGACCCCGCCGGCTACGGCCGCGTCGTCCGGGACCCCTCCGGGGAGTTCACCGCGATCGTCGAGCACGCCGACGCCACCGAAGGGCAGCGCGCCGTCGACGAGATCAACTCCGGTATGTACGCCTTCGACGGCGCCCGCCTCGCCTCGGTCGTGGGCCGGCTGTCCACCGACAACGCCAAGGGCGAGGAGTACATCACCGACGCCGTGGCGATCCTGCGCGGCGACGGCCACCGCGTCGGCGCATCCGTCGCGCGGGAGTGGACCGAGATCCAGGGCGTCAACGACCGCGTGCAGCTGGCCGAAGCGCGCCGGATGCTCAACGACCGGCTGCTGGACGGGCACATGCGCGCCGGCGCGACCATCGTCGACCCCGCCTCCACCTGGGTCGACGCCGACGTCGAGATCGGTGTCGACGCGGTCGTGGAACCCCAGACCCAGCTGCTGGGCCGCACCGTCGTCGACGAGGGCGCCGTGGTCGGTCCGGGCTGCCGGCTCAGCGACACCCGCGTGGGCGCCGAGGCCCGGGTGCGCCACGTCGTCGCCGACGACGCCGAAGTCGGCGCGAACACCAGCATCGGCCCCTACACCTACCTGCGCCCGGGAACCGTGATCGAGCCCGCCGGCAAGATCGGCGCATTCGTCGAGGTGAAGAACTCCACCGTCGGCGAGGGCTCCAAGGTCCCGCATCTGACCTACGTCGGCGACGCCGACATCGGCGTGGGCGTCAACATCGGCGCCTCCTCGGTGTTCGTCAACTACAACGGTGTCGCCAAGAACCGCACCACCGTCGGCGACCACGCCCGCACCGGCAGCGACAACACCTTCGTCGCGCCGGTACACGTTGGCGACGGCGCCTACACCGGTGCCGGCACCGTGATCCGCGAAGACGTCCCGCCCGGTGCGCTGGCGGTTTCGGCCGGCAAGCAGCGCAACATCGAGGGCTGGGTAGGGCGCAAGCGCCCGGGAACGGCCGCCGCGGAGGCGGCCGAACGGGCGCAGGACGGGCCTTCCGGGTCCGTCGAGCGCCGCGATGAAGGTTGACTGAGTCAGTGTCTGTGGGGGATCTCTGAAGTGACCGGCATGAAGGCCGCGGGTCAGAAGAAGCTCATGCTGTTCGGAGGGCGCACGCACCCCGATCTGGCGGAGCAGGTGGCCGATCAGCTCGGCATCGAGGTCGCGCCGACGAAGTTCCAGGACTTCGCCAACGGCGAGATCTTCGTGCGCTACCTGGAGTCGGTGCGCGGGTGCGACGCCTTCGTGCTGCAGTGCCACTCCGACCCGATCAACGAGTCGATCATGGAGCAGCTGATCATGGTCGACGCCCTGAAGCGGGCATCGGCCAAGCGCATCACGTTGGTGACACCGTTCCTGGGTTACGCGCGCCAGGACAAGAAGCACCGGGGCCGCGAGCCCATATCGGCCCGCCTGATGACCGACCTCTTCCGTACCGCGGGAGCGGACAGGCTCATGGCGATCGACCTGCACACCGACCAGATCCAGGGCTTCTTCGACGGTCCGGTCGACCACCTGTTCGCGCTGCCGCTGCTGGCCGACTACGTGCAGTCGCGCGTCGGTCCGTCCGAGGAGTCGACCGTCGTCTCGCCCGACTCCGGTCGGGTGCGCACCGCCGACCGCTGGGCCGACCGCATGGGCTCGCCGCTGGCGATCATCCACAAGCGGCGCGACCCCGACGTGGTCAACCAGGTGAAGGTGCACGAGGTCGTGGGCCAGGTGAACGGCCGGACCTGCGTGCTCGTCGACGACATGATCGACACCGCCGGCACCATCGTGAAGGCCGCCGACGCCCTGTTCGAGCAGGGCGCCCGCGAGGTCATCGCAGCGGCGACGCACGGCGTGCTCTCCGGGCCCGCCGCCGAGCGGCTGCAGAACTCCCGCATCTCCGAGGTCGTGATCACCAACTCGCTGCCGATCCCCAAGGACCGGCGGTTCGAGAAGCTCACTCAGCTGTCGATCGCTCCTCTGCTGGCGCGCGCCATCAGCGAGGTCTTCAGCGACGGCTCGGTCACCAGCCTGTTCGAGGGCTGACCCGGGGCCCGGAGCGGTCCGCCTGCGGGCGCGGTGAGCGCGTCCGCAGGCGTCGGTATATGTTCGAGGGGCCCGGCAGAGCCATTAGACTGGATCGGGTGTCCCCAGCTCCCGCTGGGACGCGTTGGGCGCTGGACAGGAACACGGCCGCACCTCCGCGGCCGGTGCGGCGCCGTCGGCGAGTGTTCGCGCCCGTTCCGGGTGTGCTCCATGCGGCGCGGGTCCGTTCCGCCGTCGGCAGGCAGCGGCCCCTCGGCCCCTGAGGACGTCGCCGTCTACGCGGGAGCCGTTTTACGTAAAGTCGTGTTCCCCGCGGTTCGCGGGGACGATCCCGAGGAGTTTTGTCGTGTCCGAGGTACGCATCGCTGCCGAGCCGCGCACGGAATTCGGCAAGGGCGCCGCACGGCGCGTCCGCCGCGCGGGTAAGGTGCCGGCCGTCCTCTACGGCCACGGCACCGACCCTCGCCACATCACGCTTCCGGGCCATGAGCTGATGCTGGCCCTGAAGACCCCGAACGTGCTCCTGCGCGTCGACGGCCTCACCGGCTCCGACAACCTCGCGCTGCCCAAGAGCGTGCAGCGCGACCCCATCAAGGGCTTCCTCGAGCACGTCGACCTGATCGTGGTGAAGAAGGGCGAGAAGGTCAACGTCGAGATCTCGGTGACGCTGACCGGCGAGATCGCGCCGGGCGGCGTGCTCAACCAGGAACTGGTCACCGTCGAGGTCGAGACCGAGGCCACCCACATCCCCGAGGGCGTCGAGTTCGACGTCGAGGGCCTGGAGGTCGGCGCGCACGTCACGGCGGCCGACCTGAAGCTGCCCAGGGGCACCGAACTGGCGACCGACCCCGAGACCATCGTCCTGACGATCGCCCCCGAGCGCAGCGACGCGGAGGTCGAGGCGCTGGAGACCGAGGAGGCCGATGTCGCGGCCGACGTGGCCGAGGCGGTCGCCAAGGGCGAGTCCGACGAGTCCGGCGAGTCGTCGTCGGAGGAGTCTTCCTCCTCCTCGGAGTAGGTCCGAGGCGATCGGCCGGGAGCGCCCGCACCGCGGGTGCCCCGGCCGCAGCGCTGCGCCGCGCGCCTGCGGGAGCGCGGCGCACGCGACATAGGGAATCGGACGGCGGACGGCTATGCGTGCTCTCCTGCGGCGGATCCTGCCCGGCGGCGTGGCGCCGTCATCCGGCGCGGTCGCGGGCGCGCCGGCCGAGGAGCGGAGCGGTGAGGTGGCCCCGGTCGAGACCGAGCGCTGGCTGGTGGTGGGTCTGGGCAACCCCGGCCCCTCCTACGCCGGCAACCGGCACAACGTCGGCTTCATGGTCGCCGATGCCCTGGCCGAGCGCTGCGGGCAGCGGTTCAAGGCACACAAGGCGCGCGCCGAGGTCGCCGAGGCCCGTATCCGGGGCGTGCCCGCGGTCCTGGCCAAGCCGCGCACCTACATGAACCTCTCCGGTGGCCCCGTCGCGGCGCTCAGCCGCTTCTACAAGGTTCCGCCGGAGCGCGTCCTGGTGATCCACGACGAGCTGGACGTCCCCTTCGGCGCGCTGCGGCTCAAGCGCGGCGGCGGCGCGGGCGGGCACAACGGCCTGCGCTCGGTCAGCGAGTCCCTGTCCGATCCGGGCTATTTGCGCGTGCGCGCGGGCGTCGGGCGCCCGCCCGGGCGGATGGACGCAGCCGCCTACGTCCTCAAGGACTTCTCCTCCACCGAGCGCAAGGAGCTGGGTGTCGTCGTCGAGCGCGCCGCAGACGCCGTCGAGACCGTGCTGACGGACGGCCTGGAGAAGGCGCAGAACATCTACCACTCCGCCGCCTGACCGCTCCCGGCCCGCCTGCGCTCTTCGGACCGGCGGACGCGCGTGCCCAGCGCCGACCGTTCCGCCCCGTGAAGCCGCACGGGGCGCTCGGCAGCTCATCCCCTGGGCCGTCCCGATTCGGCATGGCCCGAATCCGGTGCGGCGACACGGCTTTTCCGGTTACGATCCGTCACGTCGCGCGACGCGGTAGTCACGTTTGGCTATGATCGCTCGCGTCAGGTCGCGTTCACGCACCCCTTGTTTCCCCGCGTACCGGATTCGGACGCGTGCCGTGCCGTCCAGGCGCCCGGGAGCCGCAGGATGCCGCCCGCCCCCTGCGCCGTCGGGCGGTTCGGGGCGTCCGCGCGGGAGTCCGGTCGGGGAGCGGGGCCGTGCCGAGGTGGGGGTTATGGTCGTAGTCGAACGGGTCCCGGCGCAGGCCGCAGGCGCGCCGACCGTCCGAGCGGCTCCGGCCTGGATGCGCTCCTACGTCCGCGGACTACGGTGGATCGACGCCTGCGCCGGCGCGGTCGCGGGCGCGTGCGCGCTGCACATCCGCTTCGCCGACCCCCTGGAGACCCCGGCGGGGCACGGGTACCTGATGTTCTCGCTGGCGCTTCCCGTGCTGTGGATGCTGGTGGTCGCGGTCGGCGGCGGCTATGCGCGCCGGTTCATCGGGCAGGGCACCGAGGAGTTCCGCCGCGTACTCAGCGCGGGCGTGGTGCTGACGGCGGGGGTGGCCGTCTGCGCCTACGCCGCGCGGGTCGACGTCGCCCGCGGATACGTGCTGCTGGCGCTGGCCGCGGTCGTGTCGGCCAGCCTGGTCATGCGCTACGCCTGGCGCAAGCGGCTGCACCGGATGCGCGCGCGGGGGCGGTGCATGCGCGGTGTGGTCGCGGTGGGCCACCCGGAGTCCGCGCGCGACCTGGTCCGGCAGTTCCGCCGCGAGCCCTATCACGGAATGCGCGTCATCGGCGTGTGCCTGCCCCCGGGGCAGGCGGCCGCCGGCGGCGAGGTCGACGGCTGCCCGGTGCTGGGCGGCTTCGCCGACGCTGCCGAGGCCGCCGAGCGGGCCGGCGCCGACACCGTCGCGGTGCTGTCCTGCCCGGAGATGGACGGCGTCGAGCTGCGCCGGCTGGCTTGGCGCCTGGAGAAGAGCGGCACCGACCTGACGGTGGCCCCGGCCCTGATGGAGGTGGCTGGCCCGCGCACCACCATCCGCCCCGTGGCGGGGCTGCCGCTGCTGCACGTCGAGCACCCGGAACTGGCCGGTGCGAGGCGCGTGGTCAAGGGACTGTTCGACCGGGCGTCGGCCGCACTCGCCCTGACGGCGCTCGCGCCGTTCCTTCTCGGACTTGCCGCGGTGATCCGCGCGCCGGACGGAGGTCCGGCGCTGTTCCGCCAGACGAGAGTCGGCAAGGACGGTGTCGAGTTCACGGTCTACAAGTTCCGTACCATGGTGGTCGGGGCGGACGACCTCAAGCGGGGACTCCGTCCTGTCAACGAGCACGACGGCGTACTCTTCAAGATGCGCCGTGACCCCCGGGTGACCGCGATCGGCGGCTGGTTGCGCCGCTATTCGCTGGACGAGCTCCCGCAGCTCATCAACGTCGTGCGGGGAGATATGTCACTCGTGGGTCCGCGGCCCCCGCTGCCCGAAGAGGTGGCGCTATACGGCCGCGACGTGCGTCGGCGCCTGGTGGTCAAGCCGGGCATGACAGGGCTGTGGCAGGTCAGCGGCCGGTCGGACCTCTCCTGGGAGGAATCCGTCCGACTGGACCTGCGATACGTGGAAAACTGGTCGTTGACCCTGGACGTCCAGATCCTGTGGAAGACATGGTCAGCAGTTGTCCGCGGAGCGGGAGCGTACTAAGGCCGGTGAGCAGCATCCGAAACGATCATGAAGTCGCGCGTGACCTGGCGACCGAGGCGGGGCAGCAGTTGCTCCGGCTCCGGGCCCGGCAGGGGTTCGACGAGCCCGAGGTCCTGCGCACTCTCGGCGACCGCACGTCGCACGAGTTCCTCTTCTCCAGCCTGGGCCGCCTGCGTCCCAGCGACGCGGTGCTCTCGGAGGAGGGCATCGACGACAAGGCGCGGCTGAGCGCCCGCCGAGTGTGGATCATCGATCCGCTCGACGGCACTCGGGAGTTCTCCGAGTCCGGCCGCACCGACTGGGCCGTGCACGTTGCGCTGTGGGAGAACGGCGAGCTCGCCGCGGGCGCGGTCGCGCTTCCCGCCCAGGGGAGCACGGTCTCGACCGTCGACCCGCCGTGGCTGCCCGAGGAGCGCCCCAACGAGCAGCGGCTGCGCATCACCACCAGTCGTACCCGCCCTCCGGAGTTCGTGCAGCGGCTGGCCAACCAGCTGGGCGCCGAGATCGTCCCGATGGGCTCGGCCGGCGCCAAGATCTGCGCAGTGCTGCTCGGCATCGCCGACATCTACGTGCACGCGGGCGGTCAGTACGAGTGGGACAGCGCGGCCCCGGTGGCGGTCGCGAACGCGGCGGGCCTGCACACGTCGCGCATCGACGGCAGCGAACTGTCCTACAACAGGACCGATCCCTCGCTCCCGGATATTCTTGTCTGTCGACCGGAATTGTCGAATATGTTGTTGGCTAGTATCCGCGGCGTCGCCGAGCGCGACGGCGCGGATCCACACGCGGCGGGCTGAGTGCACGGCAGCCACCCCTCGTGTGCGTCATAGGAGCGTGAGGCGGGTTCATGAGTCAGGCCAGTACGGCACCGCTCGGCAGGTACCAGCTCTCCCAGCTGGACTTCCTGGAGGCCGAGGCGATCTACATCATGCGCGAGGTGGCCGCGGAGTTCGAGCGGCCGGTGCTGCTCTTCTCGGGCGGCAAGGACTCCATCGTCATGCTGCGGCTCGCCGAGAAGGCCTTCTGGCCGGGTGCGATCCCCTTCCCGGTGATGCACGTCGACACCGGGCACAACTTCCCCGAGGTCATGGAGTTCCGCGACCGCCGCTTGGCGGAGGCCGGGGTCAAGCTCGTCGTCGCCTCGGTGCAGGAGCAGATCGACGCCGGCAAGGTCGTCGAGCCCACCGGCCGCTGGGCCAGCCGCAACCGGCTGCAGACCTCGGCGCTGCTGGAGGCCCTCGACCAGCACGGCTTCGACGCAGCGTTCGGCGGCGCCCGGCGTGACGAGGAGAAGGCCCGCGCCAAGGAGCGGGTGTTCTCCTTCCGCGACGAGTTCGGCCAGTGGGACCCCAAGGCGCAGCGCCCCGAGCTGTGGAACGTGTACAACACGCTCATCAACCGGGGCGAGCACATCCGGGTGTTCCCGCTGTCCAACTGGACCGAGCTGGACGTGTGGGGCTACATCGCCCGCGAGAACCTCGACCTGCCGCCGATCTACTACTCGCACAAGCGCACCGTCTTCGAGCGTGACGGCATCCTGCTCTCCGAGAGCCCCTACATCGCCCGCAACGATGACGAGGAGCTCTTCGAGGCGACCGTCCGCTACCGCACAGTCGGCGATATGACCTGCACCGGTGCGGTGCGCTCCTCGGCCACGGGCTTGGAGGAGATCATGGCCGAGATCGCCGCGACGCGCATCACCGAGCGCGGCCAGACCCGCGCCGACGACCGCTCGAGCGAGGCGGCCATGGAAGACCGCAAGCGCGAGGGCTACTTCTAAGCCCCGGCGCCCTCCCCACCCACTTGGAACGCGTGCATATGAGTACTGACATTCTGCGGTTCGCCACTGCCGGTTCGGTCGACGACGGCAAGTCGACCCTGATCGGCCGCCTCCTCTTCGACTCCAAGTCGATCTTCGAGGACCAGCTCGACGCCGTCGAGCGCACCAGCCGCGGCCGCGGCGAGGAGCAGACCAACCTGGCACTGCTCACCGACGGCCTGCGCGCCGAGCGCGAGCAGGGCATCACCATCGACGTCGCCTACCGCTACTTCGCGACGCCGCGGCGGACCTTCATCATCGCCGACACCCCCGGGCACATCCAGTACACCCGCAACATGGTGACCGGGGCGTCGACCTCCGACCTGGCGGTCATCCTGGTCGACGCGCGCAAGGGCCTGCAGGAGCAGAGCCGGCGCCACGCCTTCCTGGCCACGCTGCTGCAGGTGCCCCACCTGGTGGTCGCCATCAACAAGATGGACCTCGTCGACTACTCCCAGGAGCGGTTCGAGGAGATCAAGCAGGAGTTCACGGACTTCGCCACCAAGCTCGACGTCAGCGACCTGACCTACATCCCGATCTCGGCCCTGCACGGCGACAACGTGGTGGACCGCTCCATCAACATGCCGTGGTACGACGGCTCCTCCCTGCTGCACCACCTGGAGCACGTGCACATCGCCTCCGACCGGAACCTGATCGATGCGCGGTTCCCCGTGCAGTTCGTCATCCGGCCGCAGCGCGCGGCCGACCCCGAGCTGCACGACTACCGCGGCTACGCGGGGACCGTGGCGGGCGGCGTGTTCAAGGCCGGCGACGAGATCATGCACCTGCCGTCGGGGCTGACGAGCCGCATCGCCAAGATCCTCACCGCTGACGGCGAGCTGGACGAGGCCTTCCCGCCCATGTCGGTGACGATGCTGCTCGAGGACGAGATCGACATCTCGCGCGGCGACATGCTGTGCCGGCCCAACAACCAGCCCGTGGTCTCCCAGGACATCGAGGCGATGGTCTGCTGGATGGCCGAGAGCCGCAAGCTCACGCCGCGGTCCCGGCTGGTCATCAAGCACACCACCCGCAACGCCAAGGTCATGGTGCGCGACATCCGCTACCGGCTGGACGTCAACACGCTGCACCGCGACGAGGACGCCGAGGACCTCTCGTTGAACGAGATCGGCCGGGTGAGCATGCGCGCCACCCAGCCGCTATTCGCCGACGAGTACAAGGAGAACCGGCTCACCGGAGGCTTCGTCCTCATCGAGGAGGGCAGCAACACCACGGTCGCCGCCGGGATGATCGTCCGCGCCGAGTAGGGCGCAGAGGGGCCGGTTCGCCCGTGCACGCGCCGCTCTGATCCGGAGCGGGGCGGACCGGCCCCGACGTTCGATTGCCGAGTGTGTTCAGGTGGACACGCGGCGTACTAGAGTGCGGCCGTGGACGATTTCCAACTGCTCTTCGTCGGCGGTATGGGCCGATCGGGCTCCACGCTGGTCGAGCGACTGCTGGGCGAGCTGCCGGGCGTGTGCTCGCTGGGCGAAGTCGTGCACCTGTGGCGCCGGGCGCTGATCGACGGCGAGGCCTGCGGTTGCGGCGCACCCTTCGGCGAGTGCGGCTTCTGGCAGGAGGTCGGGGCCGCCGCGTTCGGGGGCTGGGACCGCCTCGACCCGGCGGAGGCGCTCGCCCTCCAGGGCGCGGTCGACCGGACGCGGTTCGTGCCCGCCCTGCTGGGCAGCCGCCCGCCGGCGCGCACAGCCGAGTCCCTGATGCGCTACACCGCGCTCTACGACCGCCTCTACGCCGCCGCCGCGCGCGTGAGCGGATGCCCGGTGGTCGTCGACTCCAGCAAGCACGCGTCGCTGGCCGCCTGCCTGCGCCACCGCTACGGGCGGCGGTTGCGGCTGGTGCACGTGCTGCGCGATCCCCGCGCGGTCGCGCACGCCTGGAGCAAGCGCGTCCCCCGGCCCGACGCGACGGCCTCCAGCCCCGAGCAGGAGATGGCCCGCTACTCGCCCGGCCGCGCCGCTGTGCAGTGGACGGCACAGAACGAGGTGCTGGCGCGGTTGACCCGGTTGGGGGTGCCGACCCTCCGGGTGCGCTACGAGGACTTCGCGGCCGACCCCGCGGGCGAGTTCGGTGCCGTGGCGGCGTTCGCCGGCCACACCGGAGCGTTGCCCGTGGACGCCGAGGGGACGGCGCGGCTGTCGTGCACCCACACGGTTTCGGGCAACCCGATGCGGTTCCGCACCGGCGCGGTGCGGGTGCGCGCCGACACCGCGTGGCGCAGCGGACTCACCCCGGCAGGGCGGGCCGCGGTCTCTGCGCTGACCTGCGTGAGTCGGCCGAGGTTCGGCTATTGAGTCGCCGCCCCGCACCGTGGACGCCGGAGGAGGCCGGTCCGGCGGACCGGCCGCGCTGGCGGTACGCGGTGTCGGAATTTTCCGGGATGCGACGCGCCGAGCGATTGCGACGACATGTAGCACTCCGTGTTTAGATGGTATCTCTTTGTTATGGGAGAACGACGGCGAGATGACGGTACCGGCCGCAGCGGGCACGCCGCCCGCCGCGTACCGTATCTCTGCACGCCCGGACGGTGCGGCGGTGCCGCACTGGCGGTGACGGTCGCGGTGGTGGCGTGCACGCCCACCGGCGTGGTGGGCGCCTCCACCCAGCGCACCGACGCGGTCGGGCCCGCAGCCGGGTACGCGTCGCCGACCGGCGGTGCGGACGGCTCCTCGGCAGAGCCCGGCGCCGCCGCGTCGCCGAGGGCGTCGGCCGCGCCCTCCGCCTCGTCGCCCGCGATTGCGGCTTCCGGCCCGGCCACGTCGGTGCCCGATCCCGGTTCCGGTTCCAGCACGGCGGCCGAGCCCACTCCAGCCCCGTCGGGAGCGGGGCGCACGGGGGAGGGCCCGTCGAACGCCGCCGAGACATCCTGGCCGATCTTCGGCTTCCCCTCGCAGTCGGCCGCAGAGACGCCCGGCGCCGGCGTCGAGCCGTCGCAGGACTATCCGGGCTATCCGGGCTATCCGGGGCTTCCGGGGCCTTCGCCGACGCCGTCCGCCTATCGCTCTGCGGATTGCACCGTCGATGACATCCTGGCACCGAGCTGCGGCGTGTGGTGGGGGGCCAGTCCCTACCACGGCGACGTTCGGCCCCTTGAGGAGGCCGTCGACCGCCCCCTGGACATCGTCTACACCTGGCACGGCGTCGACCAGCACCGCGTGCCCACCGCCGCGGAGCGCCGCCTGGCCGAGGAGGGGCGGTTCCTCCATGCCAACATCGAGGCCCGGCGCTTCAACGCCGACGGGCACCCGGTCCAGGGCTACGGCGACATCATCGAGGGCCGCTTCGACGACTCCCTGCGCGGTCAGGCGCGGCGCATCGCCGACCTGGGCCGCCCGTTCTTCGTCACCTTCGACCACGAGGCCGACGCGAACCAGCGCTACAACACCCGCGGCACGCCCGAGCAGTTCGTCCGCGCCTGGCGGCACATCGTCGACCTCTACCGCGCCAACGGCGCCGACAACGCTGTCTTCGTCTGGAACGTCACCGGCTGGAAGGGCAACCTGGACCGGTTGCCCAGCCTGTGGCCGGGCGACGACTACGTCGACTGGATCAGTTGGGAGGCCTACAACATGACCGGCTGCGAGCTGCAGCCGGGCTGGAACCATGTCGACACGTTCGAAGAGGCGCTGCGCCCCGCCTACGAGTGGTTCCAGAACGAAGGGCCCGAACACGGCATCGACGCGGACAAGCCGGTGATGATCGGTGAGATGGGCACCGTGCCCATCCCGGGCGACCCGGCGGCCACGCGGGAGTGGTACGCCGACATCCCCGAGACGCTCCGTGAATACGAGCGCGTCCGCGCCGTCAAGCTGTGGGACGGCATCACCGCTCCGAGCTGCGACTTCCGCGTGCTGCGGAACCACCAGGCCACCCGCGGCTACCTGCAGGCCTCCCGCCACCGCTACGTCACCGTCCCCCACCAGGCGCGCGAGGCCGTCGATGAGGCGATCGAGATCGCCGACCGGGCGCGCAAGCTGCGCGCCCGAGCGCGGGGCGAGGGGTGAGGCCGCGCCCGGCCCACCCGGGCCCCGGGAGAGCACCGGCGACCGGTTCGCCGGGAGTCCGGCCGGAACACGCCCGCCCCGGCTAGACGCCCCGGCCGCGCCTGTGCAGGATGCGCAAGACCGCGCCCGCGGACGCCCCGCAGGCGACGGCCGCCGCGAGGTAGGCGCGCGGTTCGCCCCAATGGGCGCGCAGCGCCGCCGCCGCCCACTCCACCGCGGCGCCGCGCCGCCCCGCCGCCGCCTCGGCGAAGGCGATCTGGCCGGCGACGCGGGCATAGCCGCGCGGCACCAGCCGAAACTCCGGGTAGGCCGCGAGTAGCCAGCGCAAGGCGGCGGAGATCGTCTGCCACCGGCCGCCGAAGTGGGAGCGCCGATGCCACAGCACCCGCACCAGCGGCTCCGCCACGGTGCGGATCGGCGCGCGCCGGGACAGTCGCAGCAGCAGCTCGTAGTCCTCGCCGTACCCGCCGGGGATCTGCTCGTCGACGCCGCCGCACCCCTCGACGAGGGCGCTGCGCCGCAGCAGGAACGTGGACGGGTGGAGCTCGGTCAGCCGCGAGCGCAGCAGGTCGGCGAAGTCCACGCTGGAGCGCTGCAGCAGCCGGTCGGACTCGGAGCCGTCGTAGCGGACGCGGATGCCGCAGCACACCAGCTCGGTGCCGGGCTCGGCGCACAGCACCGCCGCCTGAGCCCGCAGCTTCCCGGGCAGCCAGACGTCGTCGTCGTCGCAGAAGGCGACCAGCTCGGTCGGGGCGGCCAGTACGCCGGTGTTGCGGGCCCCGGCCAGGCCCGGCGCCGCGGAGTTGGCCAGCACCCGCACCGGCCGGTGTCCGTCCGCGCTCGCCAGCGAGTGGTCGGGCTCGGTGCCGTCGAAGACCACGATCGTATGGACGGTGGCCGGGTAGTCCTGGCAGCGGATGTGCTCCAGGGTCCGGCGCAGCAGGTCGGGGCGGTCGCACGTGGGCACCACGGCGGTGATCTCCGGCAGCTCGGAGTCCGGTGGAGGAAGCGGCGGCGGCCGGTCGGCGTGCGGAGCGGCCGGACGGGCGAGCAGGTCGATCAGGCGGCCCGCGCGCAGCGCGGCGGCGGTGGTGCCGCCGTTGTGCGGCTCGCGCGGCCGGAAGTCCTCGGGCTGGTCCAGCGCTTTGTCGACGGTGGCGCAGAACTGCTGGTAGCTGGAGCAGGCCCGCACGAGACCCGCCTCCTCGAGCCGGTCCACGAAGCGCAGCTGGTGGTCGTCGACGTGTTCGCGGAGCTCGGGATCGCGGGCCACGGCGATCGGCAGGCGCCCGGCTTCGCGCGCCTGGACGACGGTGGCCGGGCCTCCGTGGGTCACGACGGCCGCGGCCCTGCTCATGGCGGCCCCCAGGTCGCCGCGGTCCATGCAGGCGGTGCCCTCGGCCGCCGCTGGCGCCCGCGAGGCTCCGTGCTGCACCAGGACCCGCACCTCGGGGCGGTCGAACGCGTAGCAGTCGGCCCAGTCGATCAGCCGGGTGAAGGGGTGGTGGTCGGTCCCGACGGAGACCAGGACCAGCGGGCGCGCGCCGGCGGCTTCGGCGGCGCCCCGGTCGGCTCCTTCGGCGGTCGTGCGGGGTTCGGCTGATTCCGGCCCGCGGTGTTCGCCGGTCACAGCAGCGGTCCCACGGTGATGGCGTCGGGGAGGAACGCGCGCTGCTCCTCCCACTGCGCGAGGTGCAGGCGGGTGAAGGGCCGGCACAGCCGCGTCGTCAGCGGCGGGACGTCGATGCGGTCGTAAACCTCGATGTAGACGGTCGGGATGCGCAGCAGCCACGCCAGCGCGAAGAACGGCAGGGCGACCCCGGCGCCGGTGGAGACCACCGCCGCCGGGCGGGTGCGCGCCAGGGTGCGCACCGCGAGCACCGTATTGCGCAGCAGGTTGCCCAGGTGGCGGGTGGTGGGATGGTAGGCCGGGCGCACGTCCTCGCCGTCGAGCAGCCGCAGGGCCTCGGCTGTGGGGAAGGTGACCCAGATCCGGCTGTGCTGCAACCACCAGGGCCGCAGTGACCACAGCTGGGCGAGGTGGCCGCCGCTCGACGCGACGAAGAGGACCGGGGCGGTTGGCATGCCGTCATCATCGCATAACCAGAAGTGATTTCTTGGTCACTTAGGGTTGATGTCGCGCAGGTCGGGGGAACCGCCCGGACGGACTGGCGGCGACATGCGGCTCGCCTCCTTACGGCCGCGCCGCCCGGCCGGGTTCAGCCGGGCCCGGACAGGACGGCGTCCCGGCGCAGCAGGTGGTCGAGTTCCAGGCGGTCGCGCAGGCGCCACAGGGTCGCTCCCAGCCCCGCCGAGCCGATCGCCATCGCCACCGCCAGCGACCACGGTCCCGTGCCGAGCACCGCCGCACACAGCAGGGGTGCGCCGCCGAACCACACCAGGCAGCTTCCCGCCGCCAGCACCCACCTGGCACCGAACGGGTGCAGTCCGTGCGAGCGCCCCAGCTGGACCAGCGGCAGCGCCTTGCGCACCGCGACCGCCCCCGCGAACGCCGCCGCCGCGCCGCCCGCGCCCGTCGAAGGCACCAGCACCAGGCACAGCGCGACGTTGGCGGCCAGCGCAAGCAGGTTGTTCGCGAGGTTCAGCCGGGTGCGCCCGGTCATCGCCAGCACCAGGTCGCCCATCCCCAGGGCCGCCGCGAGCAGCTGCGCCAGACAGACCACCGCCAGCACCGGGGCGCCGGCCGCGTAGCGCGCGCCGAACGTTTCCATCAGCAGGGGTGCGTAGACGATCGCCGGCAGGAACAACGGCCAGCTCAGGCAGATCAGCCATGCAGTGCTCGCGCGAAAGAGGGTGTTGGCGCCGCGGCGGTCGTCCTCGGCCAGCAGCTCGGCCAACCGTGGTTCGGCGGAGTACTGCAGCGCCTGGGCAGCGAACTGCCCGGCGACCGGGAAGCGGGAGGCGGCGGTGAACACCGCGGCTTCGGACGGGCCGGCCAGCGCGGCGACGAACACGATGCCCAGCCGCTGGATGCCGAGCTGAGCGACCGTTGCAAGGGAGCGGGGGAGCGAGAACGCCCAGAACGCGCGGGGCGTCACTTCGTCCCCGGGGTGCTCGGCGTACTCGGCGTTTGCCGCCGTCCGGCCCGGGCGCGGCGAGTCGGGGGCGACCGGCCGCACCGGTGACGGCGGCGCCTCCCGCGTTGTGCGATGCGCCCCGAGGATGCGCCGCATCCACCACCACGCCAGGACGGCCGCCGGAAGGTAGGGGCCCGCCCAGGCCACCGTCAGCAGTCCGGCCCAGCCGCTCGCCGCGACCGCGGCGATGAGCACCAGCTGCGCCAGCGGGCGGCCCACCTTGTCCAGCAGCACCCCCGCCCGCATCACGTGGTGCGCACGCGTGGCGGCCAGCGCCGCGTCGGTCAGCACCGCGCAGGGCAGAAAAGCCGCGACCAGCCGCAGGTAGGCCTCGGCGTCCGGTTCGCCCATGAGCGACGCGAGGTCGTCGGCGAGCGCGAACATCGCCACGGCACCCGCCAGGGACGAGGCCGCCGCCGGCCCCAGGGCGGTGCGCAGGACCCGCGAAGCGGCGTGCTCGGCGCCGCGGGCGCGCAACCGGGCCAGGAAGTACACCAGGCCGCTGGGCGTGCCCAGGTTGGCCACCGCCGATGCGAGAAGGAAGACCGAGGTCGCCGAGAACAGCAATCCGGCCGTGTCGGCGGAGAACCCCCGGGCGACCGCGACCACGATGGCCAGGTTCAGCACCGCTCCGGCAGCGGCGCCGGCCATGTTCATGGCGCCGCCGCGGGCGACCCGGCGCAGCCCTGCCCGGCCGTGGCCGGCGGTGCTCACCTGCGCCACAGCGGCTCACGTCCCCACCATTCGGCCAGATCCCGGTCGTGCCCGGCGAAGTGCTCGGCCAGGCGGGCACGCAGCCGCTCGGGTATCGCGTCCCGGGCGCGCGCGTTGTGCCTGCCGAACCGGATCCGGTCGCAGTGGGCGATGCCCAGGAAGTCCTCGACTCCGGCGAAGGCCTGCTCGGGGCGGGCGAAGAACGCCTCGCTCTCGACGACGTGCAGCCGGTGGCGGCCCACGTGCCGCTCCAGCCGGCGCAGTTGCTCGGCGTAGCGGCCGCGCGCCAGGTAGGAGTGGTGCTGGTGGGCGTGGGAGTGCGCGGCGGGGTCGGCGCGCAGCCGCTCCTCCTCGCCCCGCAGCCGCTCGGCCTCCAGCTCCAGCGCCCGTTCGAACGGTTCGGTCTCGAAGCCGCGCGCCAACTCGTGGCTGTGGGCGGAGTAGGCGCGCTCGACCGGATCGCGCACCATCACCACCACCTTCACGCCCGGCAGATCGCGGGAGAGCCGCTCGGCCGCAAGCGGGTGGAACAGGTAGTAGGGGCTGGACTCGCCCACCTCGATGCGCGGGCGCCCGCTGCCGGGGCGGACGAGGGCCCGGAGCGGGAAGTGCCCGCGGTACCAGTCCAGACCGCGGTGGTAGTCGGTGTCGAAGTAGTGCACCCCCTTGCGCAGCGGCGGGCCGAAGACCTGCGGGTGCTGGACCAGGGCGTGGAACAGCGACGTGGTGCCGCACCGCTGCGCGCCGGCCACCACGAACGTCGGCAGCGCGCGAACGCCCCGGGTGGCCTGCCCGAGCGCGGTGTGCACCGAGCGGACCGAGCGCTTGACCGGCTCCGGCACCGGCAGCCGGCGGGTGTTGGCATGCGTCATCGCTCACCTTCCGTGGGTTTTCCGGATTCCGCGGCACCGGCGAAGGGCACGGGCGGTTCACACCGGCAGCGGGTGCCGGCGCGGCTCATCCGGCCCCCCCGATCTCGCGGGCGGCGCGCTCCCGCAGGCCGGACAGCGCCGGAAGCAGCCAGTCGTCGACGGCGGCCAGGCTGCCGCCCGCCTCGGCCTGGCGATCCTGCAGATAGCGCGTCGCCAGGTCGAGCAGGTACAGCGCCATGACCGTGGCCTCGGTGCCGGGCACCAGGCCGGCAGAGGTGATCAGCGGATCGCGCAGCAGCCGGGCGCCGGAGTCCAGCCAGCGGTGCACACCCGGGTGCACGCCGTCCTGGACGCACTCGTTCAGCTCGTAGTGCAGCGCGTCGAAGCCGACGGGCACGCCGAAGGCGAGGCGCTCCCAGTCCCATACGAAGGCGCGCCGGGGTGTTCCGGCGATGTTCCACCGGGTCAGGTCGCCGTGCCAGGCACCGAACGGGAGCCGGACGTCGGGCAGCGCGTTCAGGCACGCGCGCAGCGGTTCCGTCTCGGGGCGCCCGCCCAGCGCCGCGATCCGCTCGGCCAGCGCGGAACGGTACGGGCTCAGCGACAGCCGGAGCACCCGCACCGGTTCCAGGGCGCTGATCTGTACGACGCAGCGCAGCAGCTGGCGGCGCGTGGGCCGGTCGGTCTGGCTGCCGACCGGCAGAGCGTCCTGCACCAGCAGCGGGCGGCCGTTCCACTCGCCTTCGTGGAGCAGCCGGGGCACCGTGATGTCGCGCAGGTGCGACTCGGCCAGCAGCCCCAGTGCGCGGGTCTCGGCGCGCACCAGCCGCGAGGTCAGCTCGTTGACGCCGATCTTGGCGTAGCCGACGGTCCGGCCCGCCGGGGTGAGCAGCAGCAGGACCGGTTTCCGGTTGGCGCGCGGCGGACCGACGTGGACGGCGATGACCACGCGGCGGTCCAGCGCCGCCGAAAGTTCGTGCTCCACCGTGTGGCCCGGCCCCACGTGCAGCCGGTCGCGCAGCAGCAGCGGCGCCATCCCGCTGGCGAAGGCCGCGGTCAGGGCCGCCGCACGCAGCCGGTCCCGCAGCGAATGGCGCTGGGCGAAGGCGCCGATCGCGCGGGCCGCGGCGTAGCGGTTGCCCGCCGGCAGGATCATCCGCGGGTTGTGCGCCGAGGGGACCGGCAGGTAGGCGCTGCCGGTGCCCTCGCGCGCCGGCCCGCCGCGGACCCTTCCCGGCTCACCGCGCCCCAGCAGGCCGCCGCAGGGCCACAGCACCTCGGCGAGACCGGTCAGGTACGTGGTCTCGCCGTTCACCGGGCACCCCCCGGCGCGGGGCCTCCGCCGGCGCCCTCGGCCGCGCGCCGCCACAGCAGGGCGACCGCGATCATGGTGACGGCCAGCGGCGCCGCGAGGGCGACGTAGAAGAACATGTACCAGAACAGGAGCAGCACCGATAGCAGCGCCGCCGTGCCCAGCACCGTCGACTCGCGCCGGTAGCGCCACACCACCTGGCCGAAGAAGGCCAGGAACAGCGCCGCGCCGCCCCAGCCGTGGGCGACCAGCAGCAGCCAGAACTGCCCGTTGTTGCCGATGGTGTGGCTGCCGCAGCCGGGGCAGTCGGGCGAGGGGCCGATCGCGATCGACTGCGAGCTGCCCGCCATGTCGCGGGTGGTGCCCCAGCCCAGCACGGGCGAGGCGTTGGCGGCCTGTACGGCGGCGACGCTGGTGGCGGCGCGGCCGTCGTCGCTGTGCGGGTTGTCGAGCCGCTCGCGGACCACGTCCATCAGTGGGGACAGCAGCGCGACGGCCAGCGCGGCGCACGCTGCGGCGCTCACGGCCGCCACCACGACCACCCGGCCCCGGCGCAGCAGTCGGACCAGGACGAAGCCCAGGGACAGCGCCAGGCCCGCCCACACCGCGCGGTTCAGCGAGTAGACGACGGGCGCGACCGCCAGGACGACGGCGGTGCCCGCCGTCCAGGCGCGGAGCAGGTCGGCGCGCGTGCGCCGCGTCGGAACGGGGCCGTCGGCGCCCGGCTCGCGCCACCGCATCCACCCCGCCAGCAGCCACGCCAGCAGCAGGGAGAGCATGTTCCCCCACGTGTTGGTGTACTCCCAGGGGGCCTTGGGCCGCGGCGACTCGTAGCCGAGTACCTCCATGACCTGAGCGGACGCGGGATGGACGAGCTCCTGTACATAAGGATCGGCCGCCAGGCCGGCGGGCAGCAGCAACTCCGTCGGCGCGGTGAACCCGAATCCCGGCGCCGCCATCCCGAGCAGGCCGCCGGCGACGGTCGCCAGGCACAGCCAGCCAAGGGACCGCGCGACGGCGAGGTCGCTCAGCTCGCGGCGGCTCAGATTGCCGACGTAGACCAGCAGGACCGTCAGCGACAGGTAGACGGCCAACCGCACCAGTGCGCCGAGGATCCCGCCGCTTCCGGGCAGCGTGCCCGGCGGCGCGGTGCCGATGAGGCTCAGCCCGGCGGCGCACCACAGCAGGAACAGCGCCCAAAGGCCGAAGCCGGGAGGCAGCCGGAGGCCGGCGGCGCGGTGTCGGCGCACCAGTTCGACGGCCATGGGCAGGGCGAACGCGACGAACGCGAACCGTCCCAGACCCAGCGCCCACCACAACGGGTAGCCGGCGAGCAGCCACACGACCGGCCAGCCCGGGGAGAACAGGCCCCGTCGCCCCGTGCCGCCGGCGGCGGGCGTGCACGGGTCGGCCCCGGGTCCGGTGGGAGAGGGCGCAGCGGTCGGCGGCGAGGCCCCGGCGGCTTCCGCCGCCGGCTGCGGCGACCGCCGGCTCATCGTCTCGTCCTTGCCCGGACGACCGAGCGGGCCGCTGCGGCGCCGCCGGACGTGCGGGCGGCGCGGCGGCGGGTTGTCCGGGAGGCTTCGGGAGGCCGGATTCCTGCCATCCCGATCAGCGCTGCAGGGTGAGGTCGGTGCCGTCGTGCCGGTCCTCGCCGCCGGGCGATCCGGTCGGTGAACCGTGCGGGGCCGAGGCCGGGTAGCCGGCGCGCGGCATCCCCGTCCCGGCTGCGCGCCCGTCCACCGCGCGGGTCCGCTCGCCCGCCCGGCCGCTGCGGCCGCGGTGCTGCCGCTTCTTCCGGGGCTCGGCGGCGAGGGCGCCCGGGACGTGTGCGCCGAGGGAGGCGAACGCGTCCAGCGCCGACCGCAGGTCGTCGGCGCGGTCGGCGGCCAGTTCGACGACCGGAACGACGGCGTCGGCGCAGCGGGTCAGCGCGTAGGCGTCGGCGCGTTCGGCGGTGGGGGCGGTGGCGACCACGACGACGTCGGCCTGCTCGCGCAGCCGCTCCAGCAACCGGGCGGTGGCCGGGCGCTGCAGCACGTCGGTCGCGTCGGCGCTGCCGTAGTCCAGAGTGCGCAGGCCCGGCGCGGCCGCGGTGCGGCGCTCCAGCTCGGCGGGGTCGGCGCCACCGAGAAGCACGTCGGCAAGGCCGGCGCCGACGGGCGCGGCCTCTGCTCTGTCGGCCCACTCGGCGGACGCCGGGTCGGCGCGGACCAGCAGTACGTCGGCGCCGATGCGCGCCAGAGCGGCGCCGAGCTCCTCGGCCGCCGCGGTCGCCGCCCCGCCGCCGATCCCCGGCACGAGCACCACCGCGCCGCAGGACCGGCCGCCGGATCGGCCGAGGTCGGCGACCAGGCTCAGTGCCGCCCGGTTGGCCTCCTGGCGCGCTCGCGCCCGTGCACGCTCGCCTCCGCGTGCGCGTCCGCCGGTACGCGGTGCGTGCAGCAGTACCGGGAGGCCCGCGGCGCGTCGGGCGTCGCGGACGGTGTGCAGCCTGCGGTCGCGCCGCTCGGCGCCGAAGGCCGCCGCGACTCCGGCCGCCAGCCCCAGCGCGCCGCCCGTCGCCAGCCACACCGGAGGAACCGGCGACGTCGCCTCTTCGGGTGTGGTGGCGGAGGTGATGACCTGCGCGGGGACCACCGACTCCCGCAGCGCCGCGAGCGGGTGGATCTCCTTGTTCAGCTCCGTGATCTCGCTCTGCAGGGCGGTGATGCGGGCCTGCTCGGCGCCGCCTTCCGCTGTGAGGCGGTCGAGTTCCGCGTAGCGGGAGTCGGCCTCGTCCCGCAGGGCGGAGAGGGTGCCGCCGATCTGCCGGTCGACCTGGTCGGCCCGGTAGTCGAGGTAGGCGCCGGCGAAGGCGGCAGAGGCGCGGCGGGCCGCGGCGGGATCGGGGCCGGGTGCGGAGATGCGCAGGACGCTGCTGTTGGGGGGAACGCCGACCTCGACCTCGCGCCGCAGCTCGGCGGGGTCGGCACCGGGACCGATCCGCTCGGCGGCCGCCGCCGACACCTCGGCCGACCGGACGATCTGCGCCTCGGTGTCGAGGTTGACCTCGCCGTTGGTCCGGCCCGACTGCTCGCCGGTGATCTCGGGGACGCCTGTGGGGCGGACGTGGACGGCCGTCACGGAGGTGTAGGTGGGCGGGGCCGCCAGCAGCGCACCCGAGGCCAGAAGCGGCCCGGCGACGGCGCAGGCCGCCGCGATACGCCACCGGCGGCGCAGTGCGGCCGCCGCGTCTGCGAGGTCTCCTTCGGCGGAGGTGTCCATCCCGGCCCGCTCCATTCCCCGATTACCACTTTAGGTGCTGAACCAAACACCAAGAGTAGTCGTTTTAAGGTCAGGTGCAGGTGATCCACGCGCAAGACGGGCCGGGTCTCGACAGCAGCCCCGCCGATCTTGTGGCAATCGCCAATGGCCATCGCTTTCCTTGCGATGGCTACAAGATCGACGGGATCGGGTCCTGTTGCCGGCGGCTTCTCAGGCGGGCGCGGCGGTGTTCTGCTTGCCGGGCTCGAAGACGGCCCCGACCAGCTCACGGCACCAGGTCAGCAGCTCCAGGTCACGCAGCTGGCGGCCGCCCAGGCCGCCCGCCTTCGGAGCGGGCACCAGCAGGGTCTGGGCCGGCTCCTTGTACACGGCCCTGGGGTGGAGCCGCCGCAGTCGCAGTCGCTGGGACTCGCGCAGCTCGACCGGCGCGAACCGGATCTGGCTGCCCTGCAGCACGACGTCGGTGAGCCCCGCGCGCTTGGCCAGCACCCGGAACCGGGCGACCTCCAGCAGGTTGTCCACCGCCTCGGGCGGCGGGCCGTAGCGGTCCACCAGCTCCTCGCGGGCCGCGGCGACGTCCTCCTCGCTGCCGACACCGGCGATGCGCTTGTAGGCCTGCAGCCGCAGCCGCTCGCCGGGCACGTAGCCGTGCGGGATGTGGGCGTCGATCGGCAGCTCGACCTTGGTCTCGGACTCCTCGGCGCCTCCCGCGTCGGGGGCGCCCTTGAGCTCGCGGACGGCCTCGCCGACCATGCGCACGTACAGGTCGAACCCGACTCCGGCGATGCTCCCGGACTGTTCGGCGCCCAGGATGTTGCCCGCGCCGCGGATCTCCAGGTCCTTCATCGCCACGTACATGCCCGCGCCGGTCTCGGTGTGCTGGGCGACTGTGGCCAGCCGCTCGTGCGCGGTCTCGCTCAGCGGCTTGTCCGGCGGGTAGAGGAAGTAGGCGTAGGCGCGCTCCCGGCCCCGGCCCACGCGCCCGCGCAGCTGGTGGAGCTGCGAGAGGCCGTAGGTGTCGGCGCGGTCGACGATCAGCGTGTTGGCGTTGGGCACGTCCAGCCCCGACTCCACGATCGTGGTGGAGACCAGCACGTCGTAGTTCTTCTCCCAGAAGTCGATCATGACGCGTTCGAGCTGCTGCTCGTTCATCTGGCCGTGCGCGTAAGCCACCCGGGCCTCGGGCACGAGCCGGCTGATCGACGACGCGACCTTGTCGATCGACGCCACCCGGTTGTGCACGAAGAACACCTGGCCCTCGCGCATCAGCTCGCGCCGGACGGCGGCCGCGATCTGCTTCTCCTCGTAGGGTCCGACGAAGGTGAGCACCGGGTGGCGCTCCTCCGGCGGGGTGAGGATGGTGGTCATCTCGCGGATGCCGGTCATGCCCATCTCCAGGGTGCGCGGGATGGGGGTCGCCGACATCGCCAGCACGTCGACCTGGGTGCGCAGTCGCTTCAGGGTCTCCTTGTGCTCGACGCCGAAGCGCTGCTCCTCGTCGATGACGATCAGGCCGAGGTTCTTGAACCTGGTTTCGCTGGAGAGCAGTCGGTGCGTGCCGATCACGATGTCGATCTCGCCCTTGCGCAGGCCTTCGCGGGTGGCCTCGGCCTCGGCGTCGGTCTGGAAACGCGACATCGCGCGCACCGTCACGGGGAAGGAGGCGTAGCGCTCGGAGAAGGTCGACATGTGCTGCTGGACCAGCAGTGTGGTGGGCACCAGCAACGCCACCTGCTTGCCGTCCTGCACCGCCTTGAACGCGGCGCGCACCGCCACCTCGGTCTTGCCGTATCCGACGTCGCCGCAGATGAGCCGGTCCATCGGCACCGACTTCTCCATGTCCTGCTTGACCTCCTCGATCGCGGCGAGCTGATCGGGGGTCTCGACGTAGGGGAAGGCGTCCTCGAGCTCGCGCTGCCACGGGGTGTCGGCACCGAAGGCGTGCCCGGGCGAGGCCTGGCGGGCGCTGTAGAGCCGGATGAGGTCGCCGGCGATCTCGCGTACGGCCTTGCGTGCGCGGCTCTTGGTCTTGGACCAGTCGGCGCCGCCCATCTTGGACAGCGTCGGAGCCTCGCCGCCGACGTAGCGGGTGACCTCCTCAAGCTGGTCGGTGGGCACGAACAGCCGGTCGCCCGGCTGGCCGCGCTTGGTCGCCGCGTACTCGATGACCAGGTAGTCGCGGGTGGCGCCCTGGATGTTGCGGCTGACCATCTCGATGTAGCGGCCAACGCCGTGCTGCTCGTGGACGACGTAGTCGCCCGACTTCAGCTGCAGCGGGTCGACGGTGCCGCGGCGCCGACTGGGCATGCGGCGCATGTCGCGGGTGGAGGAGCGCTGCCCGGCCAGGTCGGTCTCGGTCAGTACGACCAGCCGCACCGAGCGCCAGACGAACCCGTGCTCAAGCACGCCGGTCGCCACCGTGGCCACGGAGCGGTCGGGCGGGGTGTCGACCTCTGAGCGCAGCTGCGCGCCCAAGCCGGCGTCGCGCAGCATGGCCACGAGGCGCTCGGCGGGCCCGTGCCCGGGGGTCAGCAGCACGACGCTCCAGCTGTCGTGCAGCCACGACTTCACATCCGCCAGGGCGCGCTCGGTGTCGCCGCGGTAGGTGTCGGCGGCCGACGCGCCCATCTCCCGGCCGGCGTCGCCGCGCCGGCCGCCGCCTTCGTCGTCCGCGGCCTCGGCCGAAGCCGCGGCGGGGCCGGAGTCGAACGGCGAGATCGACCACCAGGGCAGCCCGAGGGCGTCGGCGTCGGCGCGGACCTCGGCGATGGACTTGTAGGCGGACCCGCCCAGGTCGATGGGCGCCTCGCCGCCGGACGCGGCGTTGATCCAGGACGCGTCCAGGAACTCCCGGCTGGTGGCCTCCAGCTCCAGGGCGCGGGTGCGGATGCGCTCGGGGTCGCAGCCGACGATGTGCGCGCCCTCGGGCAGGTAGTTGAACAGCGGTTCCATGCGCTCGGCGAGGACCGGGGCGAAGGCCTCCATCCCCTCGACCGAGGAGCCCTCGGCGAGCTTGTCCAGCACTTCGGCCAGGGCCGGGTACCGCTGGGCGAGCTCACGGGCGCGCTCGCGTACCGGCCCGGTGAGCAGGAGCTCGCGGCACGGCGGAGCGAACAGGCCCGAGGCCGCCTCGGACTGGTCGCCTTCGCCGATCGAGCGCTGGTCGGCGACCTGGAAGTACCGAATCTCCTCGACCCGGTCGCCCCAGAGCTCCAGGCGCAGCGGGTGCTCCTCGGTGGGCGGGAACACGTCCAGGATCCCGCCGCGCACGGCGATGTCGCCGCGCTTCTCGACCAGGTCGACGCGGGCGTAGCCGGCGTCGACCAGCGACTGGACCAAGCCCTCCAACTCGACCTCGTCGCCCGGGCGCACGCGCACCGGAGTGAGGTCGCCGAGCCCTGCCACCAGCGGCTGCAGGACGCTGCGGATCGGTGCCACGACGACGCGCAGCGGCGCCGTGAGCGGGTCGGCGGGGTCGGGGTGGGCCAGGCGGCGCAGGACGGCCAGGCGCTGACCGACCGTGTCCGAGCGCGGCGACAGGCGCTCGTGCGGCAGGGTCTCCCACGCCGGGAACAGGGCGACCGAGTTCGCCGGCAGCAGGGACTCCAGCGCCTCAGCGAGGTCGCCTGCCTCGCGCTCGGTCGCGGTCACGGCGAGCACCGGCCGCTCGGCGCCCACGGGGGCGCCGGCGGCCAGGGAGGCGATCACGAACGGGCGCAGCGACGGCGGCGCGACGAGGTCGAGGTGCGGGTCATGGCCGGTGCGGGCGGTCTCGACCGCCGCACTGAGGGCCGGGTCGTCGGCGACGACCGAGAGAAGTCCGGTAAGGCTCATATCACCAGAGGGAAGGCTGTGACAGGGATTCGGCCGTGCTGGGCTCCGCGGTGCGCGGTCGGGGGAGCGGGTGTCCGGCGGATGCGGTTGCCGTGTGCGGGGGATCGGCCGCGAGCCGCCGAGGACCGGTGCCCGGCCCGCGGCGGGTGGTCGTACTCCCCGGGGTCAAGCCTACGCCGCTCGCCGGTCGCGGGTGCACGGAGTCGGAGATCCGGGATGTGGTCCGGGTCATGTCCCCCCGCTCTGCCCGCCGGGGCCGCGCCAGCGGCAGCGGTCGGGCGGGGCGTGATCGTCCGGAGAACCGGAGAAGGAAGGTGGAGTCGGGATGAACCGGCGGGCGCACACCTGCGCCCCCGGCCGTTCCGGGCGCGGATCGGCCGGTCGCACTGGGGCGGCCGGTCGGTCGCCAACGTGCGCGACCACTAGTGACAACGCCGCCGCGGCCCCGGGTGTTCCCGGCCCTCGCGCGCTTGGTCGGCACCGCCCGCGCGAAGCACCCCTTATCGAGGGCTGTGCGGGAAGGCGGGCGGGATGCCGTCCGCACGCGGCGCCCAATACGCTGTTGCGCAGACGTGGCAGCGCAGACGAACGGGGAGGCCGGGTTGAGCGACAGCAGTGACCGCAGCGGGGACGAGGCGGCGGCACCGGTGTTCGCGCCCGATCCGGTAAGCCTGGCCCACCTGGAGCTGATCCTGAACGGGGCCTACCCGCTGGCCGGGTTCATGACCCGGGAGGAGGCCGCCTCGGTCGCCAAGCGCGGCCGCCTGCCTGACGGCACCCCGTGGCCGATACCGGTCACCCTGCCCGTGCCCGACGAGTTCGCCGAGGCCGAGCGGCTGACGCTGACCGACCCCGAGGGGGCGCCACTGGCCGAGCTGCGGGTCGGCCAGCGCTGGTGGGCCGGCGCCGAGGACGGCGACGGCGCGGGCGCGCCCGGCCACCGGCTGGCGGGCGAGGTCCGCTTCGCGCAGCCTCCCGTCTACGGTGCGCTGCGCCATCTGCGCTTCTCGCCCGCGGAGGTCCGCGGCCAGCGCGAGCTCGCCGGCGACGGCGGCGTCCCGGTGCTGGCCGTGGTCACGGCCCGCCCTCTGCACCACCGTGAGCTCCACCAGGTCCGGGCCGCCGCCGAGGAGTTGGCCGGCGCCGACCGCGCCGAGGTGCTGGTGATCATCGACGCCCCGTTGGAGACGGAGGGCCTGGCCCCGGTCGTGCTGGCCGCCGAGCCGCTGCTGCCCGCACCCGCCCGGTTCGTCGTGGCGACCCTGCCCCGCTGGAGCGCCGACGGCGCCGCCGGGCTGCCCGCCGAGCGCCGCGACCTGCTGCACGCCCACGTCGCCGCCGCCTACGGTGCGACGCGCCTTCTGGCCCTCGACTCCGCGCCGTCCCACGGCGCCGAGGAGGAGGCGCCGGTCCCGGTCGCCGCCGCACCCGGGTGGGTCTACGACACCGCCCAGGAGCAGTGGCGCCCGGTCGGCGAGGTGGCGCCGGAGGCGGCCGCCGACCTGCCGGACGGGGCCGAGGTCGAGGAGACGCTGGCGCGGGGCCTCGCTCTGCCCCCGTGGTTCACCCCGGCGCGCGTGGCCGGGGAGCTGGCGCGCATCCGGCCGCCGCGCACCGAGCGCGGGCTCACCGTCCTGTTCACCGGGCTCTCGGGCTCGGGCAAGTCCACCATCGCGCGCGGCGTGGCCGAGGGCATCCGCCGGTCGGGGCGCACGCTGACCTTGCTCGACGGCGACGTCGTGCGCCGCATGCTGTCGGCGGGCCTGACGTTCTCGCGCGCCGACCGCAACCTCAACGTGCGGCGGATCGGGTACGTCGCGGCCGAGATCTCCCGCCACGGCGGCGTCGCGGTCTGCGCGCCCATCGCACCCTACGCCGCCACGCGCGCCGAGGTGCGCGCGATGGTCGAGGAGGTCGGCGACTTCTTCCTGGTGCACGTGGCCACTCCGCTGGAGGTGTGCGAGGCGCGCGACCGCAAGGGCCTCTACGCTAAGGCGCGGGCGGGCGAGATCCCCGAGTTCACCGGGATCTCCGACCCCTACGAGGAACCGGAGGACGCCGAGCTGGTGCTCGACACCGAGGGCCGCTCCGTGGGCGAGTCGGTCGCTGAGGTGCTCTCCGCCCTGCGCGCCGGGGGCTGGCTTCCGGCCGAGAACGTCTGAGGGCGGGCGGAAGCCGGGAGCGGAGAACCGTGGAAGCCGGGGAGTCTGGAAGCGGAAGGGGCCACAGAGCCATGAACCCGAACAGCGGCGGGACCCCGCCGGACGGCGGCGCCGGAGCCGGCGGCGAGGCGGACGGCACCGGAGGCGCTGCGCTCGGAAGCCGGTTGCTCGACCTGGTCGGGGTGATGGACGTGCTGCGGCGCGAGTGCCCGTGGGACGCCTCGCAGACGCACTCCTCGCTGGCCAAGTACCTCATCGAGGAGGCCTACGAGACGCTGGAGACCATCGAGCAGGGCGACCTGGCGACGCTGCGCGAGGAGTTGGGCGACGTCCTGCTGCAGGTGGTCTTCCACTCCCGGGTGGCCCAGGAGCGCGGCGCCGACGGGTTCACCATCGACGACGTCGCCGCCGGCATCGTCGACAAGCTCACCCGCCGCCACCCGCACGTCTTCGGCGGTGCGGAGGTCGACGGCGCCGACGGCGTACGCGCGAACTGGGAGGAGATCAAGGCAGCCGAGCGCGCCGAGAAGGGCCGCGGGGACTCCGTGCTGGAGGGCGTCCCCTTCGGGCAGCCCGCCGCGCTGCTCGCCTACGAGCTGCAGAAGCGGGCGGTGCGCAACGGGGTCCCCGAGGATCTGGTGGGCGACGACGGCGGGGGCGGTGGTGCGCTGTTCGCCGGCGTCGCCGACGAGCGCCGCAGCGGCGCCGATCCCGAGATCGACCTGCGCTCGGCGGCGCGGCGCTTCGACGCCCGGGTCCGCGCGGCCGAGGCGGCGGCCCGCGCCGACGGTCTCGATCCGCGTTCGCTGACCCCCGAGCAGTGGCGCGCCTACTGGTAGGTCGAGCGGCTTCAGGGTGCGTGGAAGAGCGCCCGGCCCGGCTGCTGCCCGGCTTCGGGCATGCCGGCGGAATCGCGGGCGGGCACGGCGGAACTGGGGCGGCGCGCGGTGTCGCTGAGCCGCAGCCACAGGCCCATGATCATCCACGTCGAGACCAGCGACGAGCCGCCCGCTGACAGAAACGGCGTGGTCATGCCCGTCATCGGGATGAGCCGCGTGACGCCGCCCAGCACCACGAAAACCTGGAAGCCCAGCAGGAACGCGCTTCCGGAGGCGGTCAGCTTGGCGAATACGTCGCGCGAGACCAGGGCCGTGCGGTAGCCGCGCTCGGTCAGCAGGAGCAGCATCAGGAGGACGGCCATCAACCCGGTCAGGCCCAGCTTCTCGCCGACGGAGACAAGGATCAGGTCGCTGTCGGAGGCGAAGAGGCCGGTGGTGCGGCCGTTCCCGAAGCCGATGCCGGTCAGCCCGCCGTCGGCCATCGCGAACAGCCCCTGCACCAGCTGGCGGCTGCCGCCGACCTCCCGGTAGACGTCCGGGTCGAAGGGGGAGTGCCAGATGGCCACCCGCTGGCGCACGTGCCAGAAGACCTGCCAGGCCACAGTCGCCCCGGCCAGGAACATCGCGAGGCCGATGCCCACCCACGACTTGCGCCGCGTGGCGACGTAGAGCATCGCCAGGAAGACGCTGAACAGCACCAGGGAGGTGCCCAGGTCGCGGGTGCCCACCAGGAGCAGGATGGCGACGCCCCAGGCCGCGGTCATCGGCCCCAAGTCGCGCATACGCGGAAGGCTGAAGACCTTCACCTCGCCCACTCGCAGGTGGCGCGCCGCCAGGGCCAGCACGTCGCGCTTGTGGCCGAGGTATCCGGCCAGGAAGACGATCAGCAGAATGCGGGCGAACTCCGAGGGCTGCACGGTGTAGCCGGCGAAGCCGATCCACCGCCGCGCGCCGAACACCTCGATGCCGACGCCGGGCAGCATCGGCAGCATGATCAGTACGAGCCCGCCGGTGAGGGTGATGTAGCGGTAGCCCTGCAGCGCCGCCGGGCGGCGGACGGCCGCGAGGACCGCGATGCAGGCGGCCATGCCGAGCGCGGTCCACAGAAGCTGCCGGTCGGACTCGTTCGGGCCCTCGCCCGCGGAGGCGTGCAGCCCCCAGATCACGGCCACGCCGATGCCGTTGAGAGCGGTGGCCAGCGGCAGGATCAGCGGGTCGGCCCAGGGCGCGAGGAAGCGCACGGCGATGTGCGCCGTGGCGGCGAGCCCGCCGAAGACGCAGGTGTAGAGGGCGAACCGGTCGGGGACGCTGCCGTCGACCTGCAGGCCGGCCAGGCTCAGGACCAGCGCGAACAGGCCTACTGCGAAGAGCGTCATGACCAGCTCGGCGTTGCGGCGCCGCGTCGGAACGCTCGGCGGCGGGGCGTTCACGCCGGTTGCTGGTGTCGCCATTTCCGTCTCGCCTCGGGTGCGCCGGTCGGTCCCGCTCGCCGCGCGCCTGCGCCCTGGTGCCGCGGGTTCAGCGGGGGGTGCAGGACGCGAGGGGACGGGCACCGGCGGCGGCAGGAGGGTTCGGGCATGGGCGCGCGTCTGCCATCTTCCCTGAAGTCAGGGCCGAAAACGCGGTTTCGGATACAGCCGACAGGCGCGTGGTGGCACTCCTCCCCGCGGCTCAGTCGGCGCCCCCGGTGGCCGCAGCGTGCTCGGGTGCCGAGTTCGCGCGCCGCATGCGCCGTTCGATGGTGTGGGCGCGCAGCGACCAGGCGACGGCGGCCGCCCACCCCAGGGCCACCGCGCAGTAGACGGCCAAGGAGACGCCGGCGGAGGCGCTGACCGCCTCGCTACTCAGCAGGACCCGGGTGTTGGTGAAGATGATCAGTCCGCCCACCAGGGAGCCGAGCATGCGCGCGGGCACGTGGCTGGCCAGCCAGGCGGCGATGGGCGCGGCCAGCAGCCCGCCCAGCAGCAGGACGACCACCCAGGTGATGTTGATTCCGCCGAACCCGAGGCCGACGGCGAACCCGATGCTGCCGGCGACCACCACGGCCGACTCGCCCACGCTGATCGACCCGATGACCTTGCGCGGCTCCAGCCGCCCGCTGGCCAGCAGTGCGGAGGTCCCCACGGGTCCCCAGCCCCCGCCGCCGGTGGAGTTCATGAACCCGGCGAACAGGCCGACGGGGGCGAGGAAGACCGTGCGCAGGGGCCGGCTGAGGTCGGGGTGCGGGAGGTCGCGGAAGGTGAACCGCGCCAGCAGGTAGGTGCCCAGGACGAGCAGGATCGTGGACATCAGCGGACCGGCGGCATCGGTGGACAGGCGACTGAGGAACACGGCTCCGACGAACGAGCCCAGGGCGCCGGGCAGCGCGATGCGCCAGACCACCGCCCAGTCGACGTTGCCGAAGCGCCAGTGCGCAAAGCCCGAGGCGATCTGCGAGCCGACCTGGGAGAGGTTGACCGTGGCCGAGGCGAGGGCGGGACTCGTGCCGATGACCAGCAGGGCGCTGGTCGTGCTGATCCCGTAGCCCATGCCCAGGCTGCCGTTGATGAGTTGCGCCAGCAGGCCGACGAAACCCAGGAGGACGAGCGTCTGCATAACGGGCGGCCTTCCGGGATCAGGGATGTCGAAGTAACACCTCTATTTATACCTCTTTAGTAGGGATAGACGCCATGCATCGGCGCGACGGTTGTCCGGCCGGGGGTTCTTTGCGGTCGGCGCACCACCGCCGATCTCCAACGGTTTCGGGGCGTCCGGTGTGGACTAGACCAATTTCGGGTGCCGACAGGACCGCGGCCGCCCCCGATCGCTAGGGTGGCGGGTGACGCCCGTGGCTCGGGCGGATCGCACAGGGTGCGGCTGGGGCCCGCGCCGGCAGTCGGGAAGGCCGCACCTGCCGCGTCACATCCGCAACAAGCGCCTGAGCCGGGTCCGCACACGAATCGAAGGAGTTGCAACGTTGTCGTCGATCGAGGCAGTGCAGGCGAGGGAGATCCTCGACTCCCGCGGTAATCCGACGGTCGAGGTGGAGGTCCTGCTCGACGAGGGGACCACCGCGCGCGCGGCGGTCCCCAGCGGCGCGTCGACCGGGCAGTTCGAGGCGGTCGAGCTGCGCGACGGCGGCGACCGCTTCGGCGGCAAGGGCGTCGAGAAGGCGGTGGCCGCCGTCAACGACGACATCGCCGACGAGCTGATCGGCTTCGCCCCCGAGGAGCAGCGGCTCATCGACCGCGCCATGATCGAGCTGGACGGCACCCCCGACAAGTCCCGGCTGGGCGCCAACGCCGTCGTCGGCGCCTCGCTGGCCACCGCCCACGCGGCGGCCGACAGTTCCGGCCTGCCGCTGTTCCGCTACATCGGCGGCCCCAACGCCCACCTGCTGCCGGTGCCGATGATGAACATCCTCAACGGCGGTGCACACGCCGACACCAACGTCGACATCCAGGAGTTCATGGTCGCGCCCGTGGGGGCGGCGAGCTTCCGCGAAGCGGTGCGCTGGGGCGCCGAGGTCTACCAGGCGCTGAAGTCGGTCCTGAAGGGGCACGGGCTGGGCACGGGCGTCGGCGACGAGGGCGGGTTCGCCCCGCACCTCGACAGCAACCGCGCGGCGCTGGACCTGATCATCGAGGCGGTGCAGAAGGCCGGCTACACCCCCGGGCGCGACATCGCACTGGCCCTGGACGTGGCCGCCACCGAGTTCTGCACCGACGGCGTCTACAGCTTCGAGGGCAAGAGCCGCAGCGCCGAGGACATGGCCGCCTACTACGGCGAGCTGGCCGACTCCTACCCGCTGGTCTCACTCGAGGACCCGCTGGACGAGGACGACTGGTCCGGCTGGTCGCAGCTGACCTCCACGCTGGGCTCGCGCCTGCAGATCGTGGGCGACGACCTGTTCGTCACCAACCCCGAGCGGCTGCAGCGCGGCATCTCCGAGGGGGCTGCCAACTCGGTGCTGGTCAAGGTCAACCAGATCGGCACCCTGACCGAGACCCTGGATGCGGTCTCGCTGGCTCAGCGCAGCGGCTACACCGCGATGATCTCCCACCGCTCCGGCGAGACCGAGGACACCACCATCGCCGACATCGCCGTGGCGACCAACGCCGGCCAGATCAAGACCGGCGCCCCCGCCCGCAGCGAGCGCGTGGCCAAGTACAACCAGCTTCTCCGCATCGAGGAGGAGCTCGACGACGCGGCCCTGTACGCCGGCGTGTCGACCTTCCCGCGCTTCCGCCCGCAGGGCTAGTCTGACCGCTTATGCCCGAGGTGCCAGAGCAGCCGAAGCGGCCGCGCCCCGCGAAGGGCCGGCCGCCGGCCTCTGGCGCTTCGGCAGCAGCCGGGAGCCGCGGGAGCACAACCCCGGGCGGTGCCGCGAGGGGGGCCGGGGGCGGGAGCAGGGACAGGGCCGGAGCGGGCGAGAGCGAGTCGAAGCCCTCCAAGGTCGTGCCCATCGGTGCGGCCCCCTCCTCCAAGACCCGCAGCGGCGCGGCCAAGAGCCCGGGGCGCGGATCGGGCTCCCGCTCGTCGGGGGGACGGGGCGGAGCGCCGCCGGGCTCCGGCAGCGGGCGCACGCGCCCGGCGTTCACCAGCCGTGCGGCGATCCTCGCCCTGGTGATCTGCGTGATCGCGCTCAGCCTGGCCTACCCGCTGCGCGAGTACCTGGCCCAGCGCGCGCGCATCGCCGAGCTGCGCGAGGAACAGGCGCAGACCGAGCAGGCCGTCGCAGACCTCCAGGAGCGCAACAAGCAGCTGAAGAACCCGGCCTACATCGAGCGCGAGGCCCGCACCCGGCTGCACTACCAGTACCCGGGCGAGCGCGCCTATGTCGTGGTCTCCGACTCCGACGACCAGGACGCCGACGCCGCGGCCGGATCCGGCGAGCCGTGGTTCACCCAGGTGTGGAAGTCCGTGCTGGCCGCCGACAGCCCGGAGCAGAACGGGAGCGCGTCCGACGGGCGGCCCGGCGACTGAGGCGATCCGCCCGGCCTGCCGGGCGTGCCGCGTGCGTCCGGCTCAGTCCGCGATCTCGGCCTCCGGCGGGCCCTTGAGAGTGTGGAACCCGGCGGTGCCGGCCACCAGCACGGCACCGTCCCACAGCCGTCCTGCGTCCTCTCCGCGCGGCACTCTGGAGACGACGGGGCCGAACATGGCGGCCGCCCGCCTGCCGTCCGGCGCGGTGGCGGCCAGCACCGGAGTGCCGGTGTCGCCGCCGACGAGACCGAAGCCCTCCTCGTGGGAAGCCCGGAGCGCCTCGTCGTAGGCGTCGGAGGTCCCGGACCGCGCGAGATGGGCGGGCAGTCCCGCCCGCACCAGCGCCTGCTCGAACCCCGCGGCGTAGTCGTCCTCCCGTTCGCGGGAGGCCCACAGCGCGTCGTAGAAGCGCCCCAGCGCATCGTGGCCGTGCTCGGCCTGGACCGCGGCGCAGATGCGCGCCGGGATCCACAGGTAGCCCTCGGGGTCGCCTTCGGGGTCGTCGTCGCGGTTCTCGTTGAGCACCGACAGGCTCATCACCCGCCAGCGCACCCTGATCGGGCGCACCCGGGCGGCCTCCGCCAGCCACCGAGCGGTGACGCGCGTATAGGGGCAGGAGGGATCGAACCAGAAGTCGGCGATCCAGGTATCGGCCATGGCCCCGATGGTAGGTCGCGGGCGGCCGGGCCGTCCGCGAGGCGTGCGCAGCGGGTGCCACCGGGCACTACGCTGAAGGCGCGATGACTTCCGCCGAACACGCCGCCCCGCCGGACCCCGTCGACGACGCAGACGCCGCAGCGGTGCGGGCCCAGCTCGGGCGCCCGCCGCGCGGCCTGCGGGCGGTGGCCCACCGGTGCCCGTGCGGGCTGCCCGACGTAGTGCGCACCGCGCCGCGCCTGGAGGACGGCACCCCGTTCCCCACGCTCTACTACCTCACCTGCCCGCGCGCTGCCTCGGCGATCGGGACGCTGGAGGCGGGCGGCGCGATGCGCCGGATGCAGGACCGCCTCGCCGACGACCCGGAGCTGCGCGCGGACTACGAGCGCGCCCACCGCGCCTACCTGGACGAGCGGGCCGAGCAGACCCGCAGCGACGGCGGCGATCCACTGCCCGAGGGCACGCAGAGCGCCGGCGGCATGCCCGAGCGGGTCAAGTGCCTGCACGCCCTGGTCGCCCACGAGCTGGCGCGGCCGGGCGCCAACCCCTTCGGCCGGGAGGCGCTGGACGCGCTGCCGCGCTGGTGGGCGGACGGGCCCTGTGCTTGTGCCGGCGGCGAGGGCGCGGACGCCGCGGGAGGACCGCGGGCGCACCACGACGACAGCGAAGGGACGACCAGGTGACCACCGTGGCGGCCGTGGACTGCGGCACCAACTCCATCCGGCTTCTGGTCTCGGCGCTGATCGGGGTGGAGGACGAGGACGTGCAGCTTATCGACCTCGAACGACGCATGGAGGTCGTGCGGCTCGGCCAGGGCGTCGACCGCACGGGCGAGTTCACGCCCGAGGCCCTGGAGCGCACGTTCGCGGCCCTGCGCGGCTACGCCGACCTCATGCGCGAGAACGGCGTCGATCTCGGTCCCGAGGCGGTGCGGATGGTGGCTACCAGCGCCACCCGCGACGCGCGCAATCGCGGCGAGTTCGTGCGGGGCGTGGAGGAGATCATCGGCGTGGAGCCCGAGGTCATCACCGGCGACGAGGAGGCCGAGCTGTCCTTCATCGGCGCCACGGCCGAGCTGGAGGACGCCGGCGCGGGCTTCGACGCGCCGTTCCTGATCGTCGACATCGGCGGTGGATCCACCGAGTTCGTGCTGGGCTGGAGCGACCCGCGCAACGCCCCCGACGGCGCCGGCGCGGTGCGCGCGGCCCGTTCGGTCGACATCGGCTGCGTGCGGCTGGCCGAGCGCCACCTTGCGGACGACCCGCCCACGGCCGAGCAGATCGCCGCGGCCGCCGCCGACATCGACGCCGCGCTGGACGAGGCCGCCGAGGCCGTCCCGCTGGATGAGGCGGCGTCGCTGGTCTGCGTGGCCGGCACCGCTACGACCGTGGCGGGCATCGCGATGGAGCTGTCGGCCTACGACCCCGAGCGCATCCACCACTCCTGGGTCCCGGCGGAGCGGACGCACGAGATCGCCGACGAGCTGCTGGCGATGGACCACGGGCAGCGGGCCGCGATCGGCGTCATGCACCCGGGCCGGGTGGACGTGATCGGCGCGGGCGCGCTGATCCTCTCGCGGGTGGTGGCGCGCACCGGAGCCGCGGGGTTCGCGGCCAGCGAGCACGACATCCTCGACGGGATCGCCTGGGGCCTGTGCCTGGGTGCGGCCGACGCGAGCATCCAGGGGACCGCGGACGCGCAGTAGCCCTCTTCCGAGGCTGCGGCGTGCGCCGGCCGGCACACGGTGCGGGCTACGGCGCGAACCGGCGCCGTGTGCTGGGACGGAGCCGCCGGGCGAGTGTGACCCCGGTTGGCGGCCCCGGTGAGACGCGTCACCTGCGATTCAGTGCGTGAATCCCTTCACAAGCTCTCTGACCTGCATAAACGATCGCATGATGCGGCGAATCATGGTCTAAACCTGTGGCCGGCGCCGCTTTCATGTTAAGAGCGGCTTGTGAAAGAATGCACAAGCAGGAGGAGAGAGAGGGACCCTCGACTCTCGGGTGAAGAAGAGCGTTCTTTCCGTCGGAAGACGACAGGGAACATGCCAGTCAACGAAGACTTACCGATTTTGGCGCCCCGGACCGGGGGCGTGGAACGGGATTCAAGGGCGGATGCGCGATGACCGAAGGCAGGAACTACCGCCTCGTGCACGGCGGCGGTGACAGGGAAGACATCCCGCACGTACTCATCGTCGGCGGTGGGTACCTGGGCATGTACACCGCGAAGCAGCTGGAGAAGAAGCTGGGGCCGGGCGAAGCCCGCATCACGGTCGTCGACCCCAACTCCTACATGACCTACCAGCCGTTCCTTCCGGAGATCGCTGCCGGCAGCATCTCCCCGCGCCACGTCGTCGTTCCGCTGCGCAAGGTCTTCGACCGGGTGCGCGTGCTCACGGGCCGCGTGATCCGCGTGGACCACGCGAACCGCTCGGTCGACTTCGAGCCCGCCGTGGGCGACCCCCGCCGGATCTCCTACGACCACATCGTGATGGCCACCGGCGCCGTCTCGCGGACCCTGCCCATCCCGGGGCTGGCCGAGTGCGGGATCGGAATCAAGACGGTCGAAGAGGCCGTCTTCCTGCGCAACCACGTGCTGGAGCAGCTGAACATCGCCGACTCCACCGACGACCCCGAGATCCGCCGCAAGGCGCTCAACTTCGTCTTCGTCGGCGGCGGTTTCGCCGGTGCCGAGGCGGTCGCCGAGCTGGAGGACCTCGCCCGCGACGCCACGCGGATCTACACCTCCATCAGCGCCGACGACCTGCGCTTCTACCTGATCGAGGCGGCGGACAAGATCCTGCCCGAGGTGGGCAGCGACGTCGGTGAGAAGTCGCTGAACCAGCTCAAGCGGCGCGGGATCGACGTGCGGCTGTCCACGTTCCTGGAGTCCGCAGTCGACCAGCGCATCAAGCTCAGCGACGGCACCGAGTTCGACGCCGGGACGCTCGTGTGGACCGCCGGCGTCAAGCCCAGCCCGGTCGTGCAGGCCGGCGACCTGCCGCTGGGGCCCAAGGGCCACCTCGACACCAGCGAGTACCTCACCGTCAACGGTGTGGACAACGCCTTCGCCGGCGGCGACAACGCCCAGGTGCCCGACGGCAAGGGCGGCTTCTACCCGCCCAACGCGCAGAACGCCGTGCGCCAGGCCCCCGTGCTGGCCGCCAACGTCATCTCCGCGCTGCGCGGCAAGGAGATGACCCGCTACGTCCACAGCAACCTGGGCGCGGTGGCCGGCCTGGGACTGCACAAGGGTGCCGCCCAGCTCTTCGGCCGGATCAAGCTGACCGGTCGGCTGGCGTGGTACGCGCACCGCTCCTACCACCTCTACGCGGTGCCGACCTTCAACCGGAAGATGCGCGTGCTGGCGGACTGGATCGTCGGGTTCTTCCTGCGGCGCGACTTCGCGGCCCTGCCCGAGATGGAGGACCCGCGCCAAGCCTTCGAGGACGCGAGCAGGCCCCAGGTGGAGAACGGGCAGCTGCTGCGCCGGGTCAGCTAGCGCGGTAGCCGGATGCCCCATGACGGCCGGCCCCTGGCGGGGGGCCGGCCGTACCTCTGCGCTCCTGCGGCTCGGTCGGCCCGGGCCGACGACGGCGGTGCCGGTCCCCTCCCGGGCAACGCAGCAGTGCCCGGACATCGTCGGCCGCATTGCGGGGCCCTTCCGTCGGAACGTCCGGGGACGGCGGTCACACCGATGCAGACGGCGCACCATGACACGGGGAGCGACGCGCCCGGGCGGTCGACGGATTCGAGCGGGCCGGTCCAGGGCGGGGCAGGGCGGGCACGCCCGTGGGAGCGGCGCCGTCGCGGCGGTGAGGGCTCGCGCGAGCGCGAGGCGCCTGCGCATGTCGGCTGGTCGAACCGGCGCGAATCCCGTTGAATCGGCCATCCCCGGTAGGATGGTGCCGCCCTCGTAGCCCAATGGTAGAGGCAGGCCCCCTAAAAGGGTCACAAGTGTCGGTTCGAGTCCGACCGGGGGTACAGCTGAGCTCGGCGCGGGTACGCCGGCCGGGCTTCGTGGGTGTGCGGCGGCACCGCCGCCTCCCGAGCACGGCAGCGACACCCGCCCTCTCCGCAGCGCCGCGGCTCCCCTCTGGGCGCATCCGCCCGGCCCTCTGCGCCGCGGTGTCCGGAGCCGGTCAGCGCTGTTGACGCGGTCGCCGCCATGGGCTTGGATTCCGGGGGTGCCAACCGCCGCCGGAGAGGCATGCGGCCTGCGGAGGGCACCCCGAGCCGCCGAAGGGGATGATGTCGTGAGCAGCCGATTCACAGGCGCCGTCTGACCGTCGCGGGCACACCCGCGTCATCCCCTCGCAACCCCCGGTCCGTCGCGGCCCGGTCTGCACCGGCGCCGGCACCCCGGGCGCGGGCGTTCGGACCGCCCGGTCTCGCACCCGCCGCGCGCGCCGGTTCCGCCGCGCCCGCGCGGCCTCCAGGCGCGCTCCGGCCCGCCGCCACCGAGGCTGCCGCGCTCGGCGGCGGGGCGACGCGTGTGCGCCCGAAACCGCGTCTCGCGCACCGCGCCCGCTTGCGCGGATTCCGCGCGTCCTCGCCGCAGACCGACGCCCGCGACAGCGGATCGACCACACTGGGAGTAAGCACCGCATGACCGAAGAGCAGAGCGAAGACGGATTCGACACCGGCGACTTCAACAGGGCGATCATCGAGGAGTTCCGGGCCAACCACGGCCGCGTCGGCGGCATGTTCGAAGGGGCCCGGCTGTTGCTGCTGACCACGACCGGAGCCCGCTCGGGAAGGCGCCGCACCACGCCGCTGGGGTTCCTACCCGACGGCGAGCGCATCCTGGTCATCGCCTCCGCCGGAGGCGCGGACCGCCATCCGGCCTGGTTCCACAACCTGCGCGCCCACCCGCGCGTGACCGTCGAGAACGGGGTGTTCGTGCTGGAGGCCGACGCCGTCGTGCTGGAAGGGCGGGAGCGCGAGACGCTCTTCGCCCGCGCCGCCGAGGCCGACCCCGGCTGGGCCGAGTACCAGGCCGGTACCGAGCGCACCATCCCCGTCGTCGCGCTGCATCCGGTCGGCGGCGAGGCCGTCGAGACGCGCATGGGTGAGGGCCTCAAGGTCCTGCACGACGCGTTCCGGCGCGAACTCGCGACGATTCGCGAGGAGGTCGCCCGCTCGGGCCCGGCCCTGGGCGCCCAGCTGCGTATCAACTGCCTGACCGTCTGCCAGGGCCTGGGCCACCACCACACGATGGAGGACGCCGGGATGTTCCCCGGTATCGCCGAGGCCCGCCCCGAGCTCGCCGGCGTCATCGCGCGCCTGGGTGAGGAACACGAGCGCGTGGAGGTGCTGCTGGAACAGCTCAAGTCCCGCCTCGCCGACTCCGCCGCCGACCCCGCCGCCGTCGCCGCCGACGTCGACCGCCTCGTCGCCGAGCTGGAGGGGCACCTCGACTACGAGGAGGAGCAGCTCGTTCCGGTCCTCGATGCCATGGCGCCATAGGACGGGCCCGCCTGCGGGGCCGGTCACGTGGCGCGCTCCATCAGCAGTTGGAGGTGGGTGAACAGCCGCTGGGTGGGGTCGGAGAGGTCGATGCCGCTGACCGACTCCGCTCGGCGGACCCTGTAGCGCAGGGTGTTGGGGTGGATGTGCAGCCGGGCGGCCGCGGTGCGGACGTCGCCGAACTCCTCCAGGTAGGCCAGCAGCGATACCACCAGGTCCGAGCCCTGCGCGGCGTCGTGGTCGGCGAGGGCGCTGACACGGGGGTCGCGCAGTGCGGGCGTGCCGCGCAGGTAGGCCAGGGTCTCGCTGATGAGGACCCGGGTGCGCACGTCGGACATGGTGGCGACGTCCATCGCCAGGTCGCGCCCCATCGCGTCCAGGATGCGGTCGGCCTCGGCGCGGGAGTCGGGGATGGCGCCCAGCGAGTTCACCGCCGAGCCCACGGCCCCCTGCACCGCCACCCCGAGCGTGGCCCGGGCCGCCTCGACGGTCTTTCGGGTCAGCGCCAGCACCGACGACTCGGCCGAGCGCCGGGAGGAGTCGGCCGCGGAGTCCGCGTTGCCGGAGCCGCTCGACCCGCCGCCCCGCGCGAGGTCGGGCATCAGCACGTAGATCCGTCCGCCCACTGCCGTGACCAGCGACGTGCGGCGGTAGGCGGCGGTGTGCACGGTGATCAGGTCCACCAGCCGCCGCCGGTTCAGCTCCCGGCCGGAGCGGTCGGTCCCACCGCCGCGGGCGGGCTCGGCGCGACCGCCCGCGCCCGGCGCCCCCGACGGCGAGATGGCGAAGGCGACCACGAGTGCCGGCCGGTCGGTGTTGACCTCGATCGTGTCGGCCAGCGCCGCCGCTTCGATGCGGCCCTCCAGCAGGCTGGCCAGCAGGTCGTCGCGCAGCCGCAGCCCCACCGTGGCCTCGGTGCGGTGCCGCACCAGGTGCAGCGCCGTCATCCGCGCCGCGCCCAGCAGCGCCTGCTCGGCGTCCTCGGCGAGGGAGTGGGCGCCCTCCTGCACCCAGATCGTGCCCAGCGGCTGCGAGCCCGCGTGGATGCCCACCGCCAGCCGCCGCCGGATGCCCAACTGCGGGTGCTCGTCGATGCGCACCACCTCTTCGCCGGCGCGCAGCCGCGAGAACACGCCCCACTCCCGCAGCAGTGCGAGGTACTGCTCGGGGCCGCGGCGCCCGAGTACCGACAGCCGGCGCAGCTCGTCGGCCTCCTCGCCGCTCGAATGGGCCAGCACCCGGCTGGCCGCGTCCTCGATGGTCACCAGCCCGCCCGTCAGCGCGGAGATCGTCTGCGCCAGCGAGTACAGGTCGCCGGCGGTCTCGCCCAGGTCGGCTTCGGAGGTCAGCCGGGCGTCGTCGAGCACGCTGCGGCACAGCGACTGCAGTTGGTCCCAGCGCACCTCCGGGCGCACGCCCAGCAGCGCAACCCCCGCATCGCTGGCCTCGGCACGCAGCAGGGCGACCTCCTCGCCGCCGCGCCGCACCTGCGGCGCCGTGCCCCAGCCCTGGGGCGGCGGATACGCGGGCTCGTCGGAGTGGACCTTCACCGCCACGGCGGCCGCGCCGCGCCGCGCGGCCGCGCGGACCAGGTGCCGGGCGGCGCTGCCGCGCGCCCCGATCAGCAGCACCAGGTCCCCGGCGAAGGCCTCGGCCTCGTCCTCGGGGTCGACGATGACCACATTGTCCACCCGCACATCCAGGCCCGCGGGAGCCGCGAGCACGTCCACGAGCGGGTCGCCCACGGCCAGCAGCAGCCGGCGCAGCGGGATGCCCGCGCCCTCACCTGCGGTACCGGCCGCGGCGGGCGCTGCGTAGGGATCCGATGGCACGTCCATGACCGTCTATTCTGTCGCATCCCCGTTTGTCCTATCGGCCAACCGCGCGGTGGGAATCGTGGCGTGCGCGACAAGGCCGACCTCGGCCTGCTTCATCTACGTTTGTCCGGTTCCACCAGACGAACCGAGGGAGGGCCCATGGACGCCGTCACGAACGTCCCCACCCCGGCCAACGAGCCGGTTCTGACCTATGCGCCCGGGAGCCCGGAACGGGACGAGCTGACCGCCAAGCTCTCCGAGCTGGCCAAGGAGCCCGTCGAGCTGACCATGACCATCGGCGGCGAGCGCCGCATGGGCGCCGGCGCGCGCGTGGACGTCGTGCAGCCGCACAAGCATGCACACGTCCTGGGCACCCTCGGTACCGCGACGCAGGACGACGCCCGCGCGGCCGTGGCCGCGGCCAAACAGGCGGCGCCCGCCTGGCGCGACATGCCCTTCGACGAGCGCGCCGCCGTCCTGCTGCGCGCCGCCGACCTGCTGGCCGGCCCCTGGCGCCAGACCGTCAACGCCGCCACCATGCTCGGACAGTCCAAGACCGCGATCCAGGCCGAGATCGACGCCGCCTGCGAGCTGATCGACTTCTGGCGGTTCAACGTCGCCTACGCCCGCAAACTGATGGCCGAGCAGCCCTACAGCCCCGCCGGCCAGTGGAACCGCGTCGAGCAGCGCCCGCTGGAGGGCTTCGTCTACGCCGTGACGCCCTTCAACTTCACCGCCATCGCCGGCAACCTGCCCACCGCCCCCGCCCTGATGGGCAACGTCGTGGTGTGGAAGCCCGCCGTCACCCAGCAGTTCGCCGCGCACCTGCTGATGCGGCTGCTGGAGGAGGCCGGGATGCCCCCCGGCGTCATCAACATGGTCACCGGCGACGGCAAGGACGTCTCCGAGGTCGCCATGGCCGACCCGGACCTGGCCGGGGTGCACTTCACCGGTTCGACCCGCGTCTTCCAGCAGCTCTGGCGCACGGTCGGCGAGAACATCGAGACCTACCGCTCCTACCCCCGTGTCGTCGGCGAGACCGGCGGCAAGGACTTCATCGTCGCCCACTCCTCGGCCGACCCGGACGTGGTGCGCACCGCCATCGTGCGCGGCGCCTTCGAGTTCCAGGGCCAGAAGTGCTCGGCGGCCTCGCGCGCGTTCGTCGCCCGCTCGGTCTGGGAGCGGCTCCGCGACGACCTGGTCGCCGAGGTCGAGGCGCTGCCCATGGGCGACGTCACCGACCTGGGCAACTTCCTCGGCGCCGTCATCGACCGCCGCTCCTTCGACCGGCTTGCCGGCGTCCTGGAGCGCGCCCGCAACGAGGAGACGCTGGAGGTCGTCGCGGGCGGCACCGCCGACGACTCCACCGGCTACTTCGTGCGGCCCACTGTGCTGGTGGGCACCGACCCCGACGACGACGTGTTCCGCACCGAGTACTTCGGCCCGCTCATCGCCGTGCACGTCTACGAGGACGACGAGTACGAGCGCATCCTCTCCGTCGTCGACCAGGGCTCGCCCTACGCGCTGACCGGCGGCGTCATCGCGACCGACCGCCAGGCGATCACCGCCGCGCACCACAGGCTGCGCTTCGCCGCGGGCAACTTCTACGTCAACGACAAGCCGACCGGTTCCGTGGTCGGGCAACAGCCGTTCGGGGGCGCCCGCGCCTCGGGCACCAACGACAAGGCCGGAAGCGCGCAGAACCTCGCCCGCTGGGCGAGCCCGCGCTCGATCAAGGAGACCTTCGTCCCACCGAAGTCCTCCGCCTACCCCCACCAGGGGTAGGGGCGTTCGAGGCACCCTCCCGCCGCGCGGCCCCCCGCGCCGAGGACCGCGCCCCGCGCCTCGGGCGCGCGGCCCACACGGCGCGTGCGCCGCGCGCGAGGGACGGAGCCGGCCGGACACACCCTGTGGGCGGACACTCCGCCGGGCCCGCGCCCCGACCGGGCGCGGGCCCGGCGGGGCACGAGCTAGCCGCACCGCTGGACCGCTACCCGGATCGGCGGGCACGAGGAGAACGAGGTCGCACATGCTTCGTACGACACTGCTGGCCGCGGCGCGGTCGCGCACCTGCCGCACGCTGGTCGAGCGTGCTCCGGTCACCCGGGGCCTGGTGGCCAAGTACGTCGCCGGCTCGACGCTGGAGTCGGCGCTGCCCGCTGTCGAGCGGCTGACCGCCGCCCGCCTGGTGACCCTGGACCACCTGGGCGAGGACACCCGCGACGCCGACCAGGCGCACGAGACCGTCGACGCCTACTCGCGGCTGCTCGCAGAGCTGGGCCGCACGGGCCTGGCCGACCGCGCCGAGGTGTCGGTGAAGCTGTCGGCGGTGGGCCAGTTCCTGCCCGACGACGGCGAGAAGATCGCGCTGGACAACGCCCGGCGCATCTGCGAGGCCGCCGCGGCGGCGGGCACCACGGTCACCCTGGACATGGAGGACCACACGACCGTGGACTCCACGCTGGCCATCCTCGCCGAGCTGCGGACCGACTTCCCGTGGGTGGGCGCGGTACTCCAGGCCTACCTGCACCGCACCCAGGCGGACTGCCGCGACCTGTCCGGAGCCGGTTCGCGCGTGCGGCTGTGCAAGGGCGCCTACGACGAGCCCGCATCGGTCGCCTACCGGGACAAGGCCGAGGTCGACCGCTCCTACGTCCGCTGCCTGCGCGTTCTCATGGGCGGGCAGGGCTACCCGATGGTGGCCTCGCACGACCCGCGACTGGTGTCGATCGCCGGCGCACTCGCCGATTCCAGCGGCCGCGGCCCCGGCGACTACGAGCACCAGATGCTCTACGGCATCCGGGAGAACGAGCAGCGCCGCATCGCCGAGCAGGGCAGGCGCATGCGCGTCTACGTGCCCTACGGCGACGAGTGGTACGGCTACTTCATGCGGCGCCTCGCCGAGCGCCCGGCCAACGTGGCCTTCTTCGCCCGGTCCCTGCTCACGAACGGCTGACCCGGGGCAGAGGGGCCGCGGCACCGGCCGGTCCTCACCGGCCGGCCGCGGTGCCCTGCGCTGCGTGCGGCCGGGGCCGAGTCCTACCTGTGATATGGCGCGGGAACCCGCCGGCGATGCTGTGCGTTACGTTAGCGGCAGACACGTCACGCCCTGGAAAGGCTTGCGCAGACATGCGGATGAGGAGTTCCAACCCCGTTCTCAAGCGGGCGATGCGGTCCGGCCAGGCCGGATACGGCCAGACGCCGTACGGCCAGGGCGCCCCCTACCAGGCCGGATACGCCCAGCCCTACGGTCAGCCGTCGCCGCAGGCCGGATACGGCTACCCCCAGCCCGGTTACGGTCCGCAGACGCCCTCCGCGGCGGAGCGGATGAGCATCGACGACGTGGTCGTCCGCTCCGCGATGACGCTCGGCCTGGTCGTGCTGACCGCGGTGCCCACCTACTTCCTGGCCGTGTCGGGCAACCCGCTCGGCTTCGGCCTCGCCCTGATCGGGGCCCTCGGGGGCCTGGTCCTGGGCCTGGTGATCGCCTTCAAGCAGTCCACCAACCCGGCGCTGATCCTGACCTACGGCGCCTTGGAGGGCCTGCTCGTCGGCGGTCTCAGCGGCGTCTTCGAGCTGTCGCTGATGTCGCAGAACGGCATGGCGATGGGCTCCCTGGTGACCCAGGCGGTCTTCGGGACGCTGATCGCGGCGGGCGCGGTGCTGGCCGTCTACCGCCTGCGGATCATCCGGGTGACCAACACCTTCGTCAAGGTCGTCACCGCCGCCGCCGCGGGCCTGCTGGTGCTGCTGCTGGTCAACTTCGTGGCCGCGCTGTTCATCCCCGGCGGGTTCGGGCTGCGCGAGCCCTCGCTGCTGGGCCTGGGCATCTCGCTGCTGGCGGTCACCCTGGCCGCTGCGATGCTCATGATCGAGTTCCGCCAGATCGAGGACGCACTGAACATGGGGCTGCCGCGCAAGTACTCCTGGCAGCTCGCGTTCGGCCTGACCGTCACACTGGTCTGGCTCTACATCGAGATCCTGCGCCTGCTGTGGATCCTGAAGTCGCTCTTCAGCGAGTAGCCGTCGTCAGCCCGCGCGAGGCCCCGTGAGCGCGGCGTGAGCCCGCCGCCGCGCCCCCGCGCAGCCGGCACCGAAACGACAGACGCCCCGCTCGGTCGGACCGGGCGGGGCGTCGCCGTGCTGCGAGGGGCCGGCGCTGCGCGGGGGTGCGGTGATCATCAGCTCGTACGCTGATTCGGGACGGGCATGCGGTTGCGGCGGCGCCGGTCGTACTCCTGGACGATCGCCTGGGCGTAGCCGTGGCTGAGGTTGTACTCGTCGGCGAGCCAGTTGGCGCGTTCCAGGCAGCGGGTGAGACCGGGCCCGTTCTCCAGAGTGTCGAACCACTCGCTGAGTTCGCGGCCGGTGACGGACGGGATCCGGGCGATCAATTGCGCGTGCATCTCCGGCGAGTGGGTTACCGACATTGGCACCTCCGTTGGTGAGTGGCACTTACCTGCGACACTGCATCAGGATCACGGTTCGGACAAGACCTTCGGCCGGTCTTTTACACCCGGCTTTGTCGGTCCGCCGTCCCGCTTCGGCCACCCGCTGTTCATCCCCCCGCCGCGCGCACGCGTGCGAGCCCCGGCACGAAGGGGGTTCGCGAGCGTCGGGGGACCGGGAGCGCCCCGCGCCCCGGCCCCCGGTCCGGCCGCCGATTCGGCCGCCGGAGGAGCCCGGTCAGCTCAGCCGCTCGAAGACGGCCGCCATGCCCTGGCCGCCGCCCACGCACATCGCCTCAAGGCCGAAGGTCTTGTCGTGGTAGTCCAGGCCGTTGAGCAGCGTCGTGGTGATGCGGGCGCCGGTCATGCCGAAGGGGTGGCCCACGGCGATCGCGCCGCCGTTGACGTTGAGCTGGGAGTCGATGTCGATGCCGAGGTCGTCGGCGGAGGGCAGCACCTGTGCGGCGAAGGCCTCGTTGATCTCGACGAGGTCGATGTCGCCGATGCCCATGTTGGCCCGGGCCAGCGCCTGGCGCGAGGCCTCGACCGGGCCCAGTCCCATGACCTCCGGCGACAGCGCGGTGACACCGGTCGAGACGATGCGCGCGATCGGGGTCAGGCCGAGCTGGGCGGCCTTGGTGTCGCTCATGACGACCAGCGCGGCGGCGCCGTCGTTGAGCGGGCAGCAGTTGCCCGCGGTCACCGTGCCGTCGGGGCGGAAGACGGGCTGGAGCTGGGAGACCTTCTCGTAGGAGGTTCCGCGGCGCGGGCCGTCGTCGGCGTCGGCGACACCGCCGTCGGGCAGGGTGACGGGGGTGATCTCGCGGTTCCAGAACCCGTTGTCGATGGAGCGCTCGGCGAGGTTCTGCGAGCGTACGCCGAACTCGTCCTGGCGCTCCCGGGAGACGCCGCGGATCTGGGCGACGTTCTCGGCGGTCTGGCCCATGGCGATGTAGACGTCGGGCAGCCGGTCGTCCTCGCGCGGGTCGCGCCACTTCTCGGCGGCGCCCTCGGCGCGCTTGGCCGTACGCTCCTCGGCCTCGGCGAACAGCGGGTTCTTGGTGTCGGGCAGCGAGTCGCTGTTGCCCTTGGTGAACCGGCTGACCATCTCGACGCCGGCCGAGACGAACACGTCGCCCTCACCCGCCTTGATGGCGTGGTAGGCCATGCGGGTCGTCTGCAGCGAGGACGAGCAGTAGCGGGTCAGCGTGGTCCCGGGGACGCCGTCCAAGCCGAGTTGGACGGCGACGACCCGGGCGAGGTTGTTGCCCTGCTCGCCGCCGGGCAGCCCGCAGCCCAGCATGAGGTCGTCGATGCTGGACGGGTCGAGTTGGGGGACCTTGGCCAGCGCGGCGGAGACGATCTGGGCGGTGATGTCGTCGGGGCGGATGTCCTTGAGCGAGCCCTTGAACGCGCGCCCGATGGGCGAACGCGCGGTTGCGACGATGACGGCTTCGGGCATGTCCGCGGCCTTTCTGGTGCGAGGAGGTTACCGACTGGTAGGTCGGTCGCTGTGGTACCCGACGTTAACCTGTCGCGGAGCCTTCACTCACCTCCGGGGCCGTGTTGCCGGGTGCTCCCCGGCCGCTACCCGTCGCGGCCGCGGAGCTACCTTCGCCGACCTGCTCCGCAACCGCATGATCGTCTTCGGCGCCTTCACCCGAGCGCAGGTTCCACGGCCGCCGCAGGAGAGCCGCCCAGCGGCCCCGCTGCCCCCGCGCCCGCTGCCCCTCGGCGGCGCGGCTGACCTCGCTGCCGGCCTCCTCGGCCGCCTCGGCCGCGGCCCGGTGCACCGGGAGCACGTCCTCGTCGGGCCCGGCGTCGGGCTGCAGCGCCGTGTCCGGAAGCAGCCCCAGCGCCGCGCACGCCGAGGGCAGCACCGCGGCGGCGGCGTACGCGTATCCCTCGGCCGAGGGGTGGAACCGGTCCGGTCCGAAAAGCTCGTGCGGCCGGGCCAGAAAGTCGGAGGCGAGCAGGTCGCTCAGCGCGACCGTCCGGCCGCCCTCCTCGACCACGCCGATGGTCTGGGCAGCGGCGAGCTGGCGCGACGCGCGGCGGGCGATGGAGCGCAGCGGCTGCCCGATCGGCTGGACCGTACCCAGGTCCGGGCAGGTGCCCACGACCACGGCGGTGCCCGCACCCATGAGCTCGCGCACGACGTCGCGCAGGTGGCGCACGGAGTCGGCGGGCCGAAGCCGGTGGATCACGTCGTTGGCGCCGATGAAGATGACCGCCAGGTCGGGCGGCCGATTGCGCAGCTTCTCCAGTTGCGCCGGCAGGTCGGCCGAGGTGGCGCCGACCCGCGCAACCCTGCGCAGGCGCACAGGGCGGTCGGCCACCGCCGCGATTCCCGAGGCGAGCATGCTGCCCGGTGTCTCGGAGCCGTCGGCGACGGCGAAGCCCACCGCCGTGGAGTCGCCGATCATCGCGAAGGTGATCGGCTCGCCCTCGCCCTGGCCGTAGACGCCGTTGACCCGGGGCGCCTTCCACTCGGTGAAGCCCACCGCCTTCACCGCGAGCCGCACCTGCAGGTACAGCAGGGCGACGGTCGAGGCTCCCAGCAGTGTCAGCCCGCCGCCACCGAACGCGGTGGCCGTGGCGATCCGCCTGGCACGAGCGGCGCGCAACACCATATCCGCCTCCCTGCAACGCACTGTCAGTTGTCGGCCCGTCGGAAGGCGGGCCCTTCCGAGCGGTGCGAGCGGCGGGCACCGCGCGGCGGGCACCTCTTCGGCCGAGCCCGTACCCGAAGGAACGGCCTGCTCTCTGACGGTGTTCCCGCTGGAGGCGGGGTTCATATCCCGTGCGCTGCGGGGTCTTCGGGGTGTCACCGCTCCGTCAGCGGGAATACGGCCGCTCTGCGGCCGCGGAAGTGCAGAACGGCACCGATGTCCCTGGTGGAGGCGGGGCGCGCGGGAGTGGCGCCGGTTACAGTCGGGGCAGCGGCCGTTCCGGCCCCGACCGGGCGCGGCGGTCCTCAGCAACGGTGCTGGATGTGAGAGGGGCTCAGCAATGCGGGTGCACAACACCCTGATCGACCTCGTAGGGGACACCCCCCTGCTGCGGCTGCACAAGGTCGTCGGCGGACTCGAGCCGACGGTTCTGGCCAAGGTCGAGTACTTCAACCCGGGCGGCTCGGTCAAGGACCGGATCGCGCTGCGCATGGTCGAGGAGGCCGAGAAGAGCGGGGCGCTGCGCCCCGGAGGCACCATCGTCGAGCCCACCTCCGGCAACACCGGCGTGGGGCTTGCGATCGTGGCCGCGGAGAAGGGCTACCGCTGCGTCTTCATCTGCCCTGACAAGGTGGGCAACGACAAGCTGGCGGTGCTGCGGGCCTACGGCGCCGAAGTGGTGGTCTGCCCGACGACGGTGGCGCCCGACCACCCCGACTCCTACTACTCGGTCTCGGACCGCATGGCCGAGACCATCCCGGGGGCGTGGAAGCCCAACCAGTACGCCAATCAGGCCAACCCCGAGTCGCACTACCGCTCCACGGGCCCCGAGATCTGGGAGCAGACCGAGGGCCGCGTCACCCACTTCGTGGCCGGAATCGGCACCGGCGGCACCATCACCGGCGCGGGGCGCTACCTCAAGGAGGCCTCCGGCGGAAGGGTCAAGGTGATCGGCGCCGATCCGGAGGGCTCGGTCTACTCCGGCGGCAGCGGGCGCCCCTACCTTGTCGAGGGTGTGGGCGAGGACATCTGGCCGGAGACCTACGACCCCTCCGTCTGCGACGAGGTCATCGCGGTCAGCGACAAGGAGTCGTTCCTGATGACCCGCCGACTGGCCCGCGACGAGACGCTGCTGGTGGGCGGCTCCTGCGGCACCGCGATGGTCGCCGCCCTGCGCGTGGCCGAGCGCGCCGGCCCCGACGACGTGATCGTGGTGCTGCTGCCCGACGGCGGCCGCGGCTACCTCGGCAAGATCTTCAACGACGAGTGGATGGCCGACTTCGGCTTCCTCTCCGAGGAGACCGGGGAGCCCACCGCCGGCGACGTGCTGTCCGCGAAGGGCCGCGAGCTGCCGGAGTTCGTGCACATCCACCCGCACGAGACGGTGGGCACGGCGGTGTCGATCATGCGCGAGTACGGCGTCTCCCAGCTCCCCGTTATGAAGGAGGAGCCGCCGGTCATGGCCGCCGAGGTCGTGGGCGCCATCGCCGAGCGCGACGTGCTCGACGCGCTTTTCCACGAGCGGGCGCGGCTGGAGGAGCCGGTCGAGCAGCACATGGGCGCGGCGCTTCCGGTCGTCGGCTCCGGCGAGCCTGTCAGCAGGTGCGTCGAGCTGCTGCAGCAGGCCGGCGCGGTGGTGGTGCTGATGGAAGGCAAGCCGTCGGGTGTGCTGACCCGCCAGGACATCCTGGCCCATCTGTCGGGCTGAGGCTGAGGAGTCAGGCCGGCGGGGGCGGCCGGGTCCGGCGGGTTGCCGGTCCCGGCCACCCGCCGGAGGCCTGCGCAGCGGGGCGGCGCGGTTGTAGCCGCCGACCTGGACCGTTCTCCCGCCGATCTTGTAGCCATCGTGAAGGAAAACGATTTCCGTTTGCGATGGCTACAAGATCGGCGGTGCTGTGCCGGGGCGGGAGGGGTGCGGTTTCTCCTCTGGGACGATCGTGCATAATCTGGACACCTCCTCATTACCGACCAGTAGATTCGGGGATACGGGTGTCACGACTGGTGTCCTGGATGCTGCGCGGGCTGTGGTCGTGGGCGCGGCGCCACGCCGACATCCGTTCCGGGTCGCGTGCCGCGCGCAGGTTCGCCGGATACGGGCCGGGTACCTCCATCGCCTTCCCGCCCGCGACGGTCTTCGGCGAGCCGTGGATCGCGCTCGGGGCGCACACGCTTGTAGGCGCCGAGATCACGCTCACCGCGGGCATGGTGCCCGGCCAGCGACTGGACGCGGCGGGCCCGGTCATCCACATCGGCGACGGGTGCACGATCGGACGCGGTTCGCACGTGGTCGCCCACCGTTCGATCGAACTGGGCGATGACGTGTTCACCGGCCCCTACGTCTACATAACGGACCAGAACCACGTCTACGCCGACGTCGACGTCCCGGTGGGCCGCCAATGGCCGGCCGACGACCCCGTGCGTATCGGCGACGGCACCTGGATCGGCGCCAACGCGGTCGTGCTACCCGGCGTGCGGCTGGGGCGCAACTGCGTGGTGGCCGCCGGTTCCGTGGTGCGGCCCGGCGACTACCCGGACCACAGCGTCGTCGCGGGCATCCCCGGCAAGGTGGTGCGCCGCTACGACCCCGAGGCAGGCTGGGTGCCGCCGCTGCGCAGCGGCGAGTCGGCGGGCGGCGACGGCTCGTCGCCGCGTGTGGACGGCGGCAGTTTGGCGCCGCCGGAGGTGTAGCCGCGGCGGTGGACGCCCGGACTTTCCGGCGGCGTGGCTCGCTTCGAGCGCGGAGCGAGCAGGGGGCGCGTTGCGGTGCGGCGCGAGAGTCAGTTCGCCGCAGGCGCCCGCGTCTCGGGCCAGTCGCCCCGCCGCGCCAGCGACACCACCAGCGCGGCGATGTTCCAGGCGTCGTCCTCGCCCCGATGGTGGCGGCCCTCCAGCGGCAGGCCGGCCACCTCCAGCGCGCGGGCCATCCCCGCCCGATTGCGCAGACCGTGTGCCTGGGCGAAGACCGCCTTCGCGTTCGTGTGCCGGTTCCCGAAGGGGTAGGGGGTCGCCGTGGCGCGGCACTGGCGCACGAACTGCCTGCGGTCGTAGTCGCCCCAGCTCGCCCAGGAGCGCCGCCCCGCCTCGTGTTCGACGGCGAGCAGGCGGCAGGCGTCGGTGAACCCGACGCCGCGATCGACCTGCTCCTGAGTCAGGCCGGTCAGCTCGGTGCAGAAGCCGCCGACGGTCGAGTGCTCGGGACGGACCAGGATGCCGTGCCGCGCGACGCGTTCGCCCGCGCGGAGGTCGACGACGGTCAGGCCGATCTCGATGATCTCGCTGACCTGGCCGTCGGGCGGTTCGCCCTCCCAGCACGTCGCCTCGACGTCGACCACGTTCAGCAGGTTGCGGGGGGAGGCCATACGTCGACACTAGAGCGCGGACTGCTCGGTGCGCACCGGGAATTCAGGCGGTGCGCACCGAGCGGCGTTCGGGCGGTGCGGCGGCGGTCCCGCCGCGGTCGCACTCGTCTGCGGGGCCGACGCGCGCGGCTCGGTCAGCCGGCCACCTGGTCGCCGCCGCCGTCGCCGCCTCCGTCGCCGCCGCCGGCGCTCCGCCCGCTCGCTGTCGGAGGGTCCGGCCGCGCGGCCGCGGCCGACCGTGTTGCGAGCAGCGCGCCGCCCGCCCACAGCAGGTCCGCGGCGGTCATGATCAACCGGGACAGGGCGGCGACGACCAGCGCGGATCCGGGATCGAGGACCGGAGCGAGCCCCACTACCAGCACCAGCTCGCGCACACCCAGCCCCGCGGGGGCGAAGACCACCAGTATGCCGAGGGTCCAGGCCAGTGCGTAGGCCCCGGCGGCGATGGGCAGCGCCCGGGCGTCCTGCCCGCCGCCCGCCGCCGCCACCAGCGCCCACACGTGCAGCGACAACGGCACCCAGGCGGCCAGCGACCAGCCCAGCGCACCGGCCATCCCGCGCCCGGAGACACGTTCCAGCTGGGTATTCTCCCGAAGCGGCGCTCCGTTCGCTCCGATGCTCGGCTCCTGTGTGCCGCCGCCGTATTCGCCGCGATCCGCCGCACCTGATCGGCGCCTTGTCGCCCGGGGGCCGAGAAGCCGGCGGAAGCGGCGAGCCAGCCGTGTGGCCGTGTGGATCAGCGCCGTGACGGCCCGCGGGTGCAGAAGCGCCAGCAGCACCGGCGCCAGCACCAGCACCCACCACCACCGGCGCGCGGCCTCGGCGCTGACGAACGGCAGCGTTGCGGCGGCCACCGCCAGGTTCACGGTCAGAGTCACCGCGACCGCAAGGACGGTCGCCGCAATCCCGCGCTGCCTCGCCACATCGTGGTCGCGGGCCATCTCGACCTGGGCGACGAACGCCCACACCGAACCGGGCAGGTACTTCCCGAGCTGCCCCAGGAACATCACGCGTGCGGCGGTGCTCACCGGCAGCCGGGATCCGAGGTCGGCCAGAAGCGCGCGCCAGGCCATCATCTGCGCCCCGAGCCCGGCCAGCGCAGCCGCCAGAGAGCCGCCCACGGCCCACGGCGACAGGGCTGCCAGCGCGTCGCGCGCCTCGCCCCACCGGCTGTACAGCGCGACTCCGGCGCACGCCAGCACGACCAGGACGACGGCCAGGCGGATCCACCGGTTGGCGCGAAGGCGGTTCAGCACCCCGCCAGCCTAGTCCCGGAGTGGCCTCCCTCCCCCTCCGCCGACTCTGTGCGGAGGGCAGGGCGGCACGGTTGCTGCTCAGGTCCCGAGGCCGTCGAGGAAGTCCGCGATCGCCTGGGCCACCGTGTGCGGGTCGCTCACATGGCCCGGGAAGGCAGCGTCCAAGCGCTTGGAGGTGCGGCAGGGGAACCGGGAGGCGAGCTCGTGGGCGGTGTGGGCCGCGAAGATCTCGCCGAAGCGGATCGGTGCGCCGGGGATCGGCGGGAGGGGGCGGCCGGTGACCAGGGTCAGGGTAGGCACGCGCAGGCGGGCGGCCACGGCGTCGGTGTCGTGGGAGGCGAGATCGGCCCAGAGCGCGCGGGTGGCGCGCGGGCCCGGGCGCAGGGACACCAGGCTCTCGTCGCGCACCGCCGCGCGCCTGGCCATGGCCTCCAGCGCCGCGCCGGGCAGGCCGAAGGCACCCGCGCGGTAGCTCGTCAGCAACCGGTCGAAGACGTCGGCGGGCATCGGCGAGCAGGCGGCGGTCATCTGGTCGACGGCGAACGCGTCGAAGGCCGCCGCATTGGCTTCGGCCTCCTGCGGGCCGAGCCCGAGATGCTCGGCGACCAAGCCCGCGCGAGGCAGGCGGAACGCGTCGACGGTCACCGCCGCGGAGAGGTCGCCGCGACGCGTGGCGAGCAGGGTGGCCACGACGCCGCCGAGGCCGTGCCCGGCGACGACCGGGCTGCGCAGCGCGAATCGGCTGATCACCCGCGCCAGGTCGGCGACATGGCCCTCGACGGTCCAGGCGCCGTCGGCCGAGTGCCCGTGCCCGCGCAGGTCGTAGGCGAGGACGGCACGCCGCGGCGCGAGCAGTTCGGCCACCGGCTCCCATTCCTCCAGCGTGCTGCCGAGCCCGTGCAGGAGCACCACCGGAGTCCCGGCGCCGTCGCGCCCGCGCGCGGCCAGTTCCGGTGCGTCGTCGCCGCCCGCGACGACGGCCTCCCAGGGCGGTGCGGTCGCCGTCGGCATCGGGCACCCCTTCCACACCAGCCTTGTCGCACGCGGCGCCGGACGCCGGGCCCGCCGCCGACGGCGGCCGATGGAGGGAACGCTAACCGCCGCCGCTGCCGCACCCCTGACAGATCGCTGATGCGTGCGGGACGGCGCGTGGAGCCCGCGCGCGGCGCACGCGTCCGCGCCTGCCCGGCCGCCGCGGTGCCCCTTCCCGGTGCCTCGCGCGGGGAGAGCGCCCGCACGTCGCCGCTCCGCCGCGTGCGGCGCTCCCACCGATCACTGCGCAGGTTCCGGAGCCGCGCCCCTCCTCCCTGCACGGCTCCGCCCTCCCGCGCAGCGCGGATGCCGTGCGGCGTTCCCGTAGGCTGTGGCGCGTGGGAATGCCAGACGTCGTCGCCTTCGCCGGTCACCAGGTTCATGTCTGCCGCTACCGCGAGGCCAATGCGCTGCTTCGCTGGCTGGGCTCCGACTTGCGCGGCCAGACCGTGCTGGACGTCGCCGGCGGCGACGGCTACTGGGCCGGCCGGGCGCGGCGGCGCGGCGCCGATGCGCTCTCCGTCGACCTCGCCCGCGCCAAGATGCTGCGCGGCGCCAAGCTGAGCCACGCTCCCGCGCTCGTGGAGGGCGACGCGCTGCGGCTGCCCCTGCGCGACGCGTCGGTGGACAAGGTCCTCTCGATCTGCGCCATCGAGCACTTCGACGACGGGCCCGCCGCCCTCGACGAGATGGCGCGGGTGCTCAAGCCGGGGGGTGAGCTGGTGATGTCCGCCGACTGCCTGTCCCGGCGCGAGCGCTGGCCGCACCTGTTCGCCGCGCACAGCCGCCGCTACCACGTCAAGCAGACCTACACCCACGAGTCGCTCACGGCCCTGCTCGACTCGCTGGGGCTGGAAGTGCTCGGCCACAGCTACCAGTTCCGCGGACCGCTGGCCGAGCGCACCTACCTGTCGGTCTCGGCCCGCGGCGGCCGGGTCGGCTTCAACGCCGCCGCCCCGCTGGTCCCCCTGATCGCCCTGGGCGACGCCCGCAGCCCCAACACCCGCGGCAGCATCGTGCTCGTCCGCGCGCGCAAGAAGGGCGGAGACCCCGCCTGAACCGCTCCGGCGGGCCGCCGCTCCCGTCCGCTTCCGGGGCGTCCCCGGCTCCGCGCCGGCCGGGCGGCCCCGAGAGTGGGTCCGGGCACACCGGGGCGTACCCGGCGGGGCGGACGGAGAGCCGCGGAGGCGCCGCCGTATCGTGCCGACCATGACTCGTGCCGGACATCGGAACAGCGAAACCGCCGAATCCGCCCCCGCACCCTCCGCCATGCGCCGTGCACTGGCCCGGGCCCGCGACGGAAAGTCCCTCGACCCCGCCGAAGCCGAGGTGCTGCTGCACGCCCGCGGCGACGACCTGGAGGTCCTGCTCGACCACGCCTCCCGCGTCCGCGACGCCGGCCTGGAGGCCGCCGGGCGCCCCGGCGTCGTCACCTACAGCCGCAAGGTGTTCGTCCCGCTCACCCGGCTGTGCCGCGACCGCTGCCACTACTGCACCTTCGCCACCGCGCCCGGCCACCTGGAGTCCCCCTACCTCTCGCCGGACGAGGTGCTGGAGATCGCCCGCCAAGGCGCCGCCATGGGCTGCAAGGAGGCGCTCTTCACCCTCGGCGACCGTCCGGAGGACCGCTGGCAGCAGGCCGCGCGGTGGCTGGACGAGCGCGGTTACGAGGACACGCTCTCCTACGTCCGCGCCATGGCGATCATGGTTCTGGAGGAGACCGGCCTGCTGCCCCACCTCAATCCCGGCGTGCTGAGCTGGTCGGACTTCCAGCGGCTCAAGCCCGTGGCTCCGTCCATGGGCATGATGCTGGAGACCACCTCCGAGCGGCTGTTCACCGAGCGCGGCCTGCCGCACTACGGCAGCCCCGACAAGGACCCCGCGGTGCGGCTGCGCGTGCTGGAGGACGCCGGGCGCTGCACCGTCCCCTTCACCACCGGCATCCTCATCGGGATCGGCGAGACCGAAGCCGAGCGCGCCGACTCGGTCTTCGCCATGCGCCGGGCCGCCCGCGAGTACGGAGCGATCCAGGAGATCATCGTGCAGAACTTCCGGGCCAAGCCCGGCACCGCGATGATGCACCGCCCCGACGCCGAGCTGGCCGAGCTGGCCGCCACCGTCGCCGTCACCCGCCTGGTGATGGGCACCAAGGCGCGAGTGCAGGCCCCGCCCAACCTGATCGGCGACGAGTACGGCCTCATGCTGCGCGCCGGCATCGACGACTGGGGCGGCGTCTCCCCGCTGACCCCCGACCACGTGAACCCCGAGCGCCCGTGGCCGCAGATCGACGCGCTCGCCGAGCGGACCGCCGAGGCCGGGTTCCGGTTGCGCGAGCGGCTGACCGTCTACCCCGAGTACGTCCGCCAGGGCGAGCCGTGGCTGGACCCGCGCGTCGCCGGCCACGTGGCCGCGCTGGCCGACCCCGAATCGGGCCTGGCCCGCGAGGACGCCGAGGTCGTCGGCCGCCCCTGGCAGGAGCCCGAGCCCCAGCAGGTCTCCAGCGGCCGCACCGACCTGCACACCGCTGTCGACACCGAGGGCCGCACCACCGACCGCCGCGGCGACTTCGACGCCGTCTACGGCGACTGGGAGCGTCTTCGCGAGCGCCTGCCCCGCCCCGAACTGGGCGCGGGCGCCCCGCGCAGGTTCGACCCCGAGGTGCGCGACGCCCTCCGGCACGCCGAGCGCGACCCGGCCGGCCTGGACGACGAGGAGGCGCTGGCGCTGCTGCACGCCCACGGCTCCGAGTTGGAGGAACTGGCCGGGCTCGCCGACGCGCTGCGCCGCGACACCGTCGGCGACGACGTGACCTTCGTCGTCACCCGCAACATCAACTTCACCAACGTCTGCTACACCGGCTGCCGGTTCTGCGCCTTCGCGCAGCGCCGCACCGACGCCGACGCCTTCACCCTTTCGCTGGACCAGGTCGCCGACCGCGCGGCCGAGGCATGGGAGGCCGGGGCCAGCGAGGTGTGCATGCAGGGCGGAATCCATCCGGACCTGCCCGGCAGCGCCTACTTCGACCTCGCCCGCGCGGTCAAGCAGCGCGTGCCCGGAATCCACGTGCACGCCTTCAGCCCGATGGAGGTGGTCAACGGCGCGGCGCGCACCGACGCGCCGGTGCGTACGTGGCTGGAGCGGGCGCACGAGGCCGGAGTCGACTCGCTGCCGGGAACCGCCGCCGAGATCCTCGACGACGACGTCCGCTGGGTGCTCACCAAGGGCAAGCTGCCCGCCTCGGCGTGGATCGACGTCGTCACGACGGCCCACGACCTGGGAATCCCCACCACCTCCACGATGATGTACGGCCACGTGGACACCCCTGAGCACTGGGTGGCCCACATCAAGCTGCTGCGCTCGCTTCAGCAGCGCTCGCTGGAGCGCAACGGCCGTCCGGGCTTCACCGAGTTCGTGCCGCTGCCGTTCGTGCACACCAGCGCGCCGATCTACCTTGCGGGCCTGGCGCGGACCGGTCCCACGGTGCGCGAGAACCGGGCGGTGCACGCCCTGGCCCGGCTGCTGCTGCACGGCACCATCGACAACATCCAGTGCTCGTGGGTGAAGCTGGCCGAGGACACCTGCCGCCAGCTGCTCTCGGGCGGTGTCAACGACGTGGGCGGCACGCTGATGGAGGAGACCATCAGCCGTATGGCGGGCTCCGACAACGGATCGTTCAAGACGATCGGCGACATCCGCACCCTGGTCGAGCCCACCGGGCGCCCGCTGCGGCAGCGCACCACCCTCTACGGGCCGGTTCCGCCCGAGCGTCGCGAGATCGCCGAGGCCAACGACGGTGTGGCCGCGAGCATCCGCGGCATGCGGCTGCCGGTGGTCTGAGGCCGTGCCCCGGGCCTCTCGTCGCCCGCCCCAGCCCCGCCCGGCCCTCCGGGCGGGGCTGGGGCGGGCTGGGTCGGGGCGTGCCGCCGTCCGCCCCTGCCGCTCCCCGGCGGCCCCGGCTCTGCCGCCGCTCTCCGCCGGAGCCCTCCACCGGCTCCCCTCGCCTCCGCCGCCGGACCCGACCTGGGCCGGTAACGCCTCGTCCGCGATCCGCCAAGTACTCGTGAATGCATGCGGAAGGCGATCAGGATGCTGAGAGGCGCCAAGTGGCAGGTGAGAGAGGCAGACGTGCGGGACCCCGGGAAGCCGCGCGCGACCCGGACCGGTTCGAGGAGTTCTACCGGCGGCACGTCGAGAAGATCACCAGGTTCGTGGCACGGCGGGTCGACGACCCGCACACCGCCGCCGACCTGACGGCCGATGTGTTCCTGGCGGCGATCCGCTCCGCCGACTCCTACCGCCCCGAAAGGGGCGAGGAGGAGGCCTGGCTGTTCGGGATCGCGCGCAACGTGGTCTCGGCCGAACGCAGGCGGGCGGCCCGTGAGGCCGACAGCGGCAGCCGTCTGGCCGGCCGCCGGCTGCTGGACTCCGACGACATCACCCGTATGGAGGAGCGGATCCACGCCGAGGACCGGGCGCGCGCACTGCTGGGCTCGATGGCCGAGCTGCCCGAGGGCGAGCGCCAGGTGCTCGAGCTCGTCGCGGTCGACCAGCTCGGCGTCACCGAGGCCGCGGCGGCGCTCAGCATCCGCAAGGTAACCGCGCGCGTGCGGTTGCACCGGGCGCGCAAGGCGCTCGCGGCCGCCGCGCGCAGGGGCCCGGCCGCTGACGAGCCGCCGGCCGGGCGAGGCGCCACCGGCGCCGGCGCCGCGCGTGCCGCCGAAGGCATGCGGGCCGGGGACGCCCCGGTCGGGATCTCTTACGCGAGGGGACAGGCATGAACGCAGACAAGACGGAACGTTTCGAGGACCGACTGCTCGCCGAGCTGAAGAAGGAGGTCGCACTCAACGCGGCCGAACGGGAGGCTGCGGCCGGGCCCGCGCCGCGGCGGCGGCTGGTCACCGCGCCGCGGGTGGGATTCGCCCTGGCCGGGGGAGCCGCGGTGGCGGCCGGGTTCATCGTGCTGCCCGGGATGGCGGCGCCGCCCGCCTACGCCGTCGAGGAGAAGCCGGACGGCAGCGTGCAGGTGAGCATCAAGGACCTGACGCTGGATCGGGACGAGCAGCGCGATCTGGCCGCCGACCTGCGCGCAGCGGGGGTGGCGGTCGAGATCAGGAACCCGGAGCCGGGCACCCGGTGCGCCTCCGATCTGAGGGTGGGATCCATGACGGTGCTTCCCGGACGGTCCGGGGGCGACGGTGAGTTCGCCGTGGGGCGTGCATATTCGCCGGACTCTGCGGTGGAGGCGCAGGAGCCTCGGCCCCCGGTGGGCTCGCGGGTGCCGTGGGCGTTCGCGATGGACGCAAACGACTCCATGGTCATCGAGAACTTCGTGCCGAAGGAGGGTGCGCAGCACCGGACGAACTTCCTCGTCGCTCGAGGCGCCCCCATGGCGTGCGAGGAGGTACCGGTCGAACGGTGAGGAAGCGGCGGCTCTGGAGGAGCCGGAAGCGAGAGGGTGCGGCGCCAGGGGATGAACGGTGCGCCGCACCCTGTGGGAGGGCTTCCGATCCGGGCAGGGGCCGGGCGTGCCGACGGGGGCGGATCGGGAGCCCGGGCGGGAAATTCGGTCCTCGGCCGGGGGCCGAAGCCGTCTGACGGTGGCCGGTCCCGGCGCGGCGTGTCTTGCCGGGGCCGGCCACCTTCTCCGGCGGGGTCAGGGCCGGACGGTACGGCTCCGCGTCGTGCGCCTGCGCGGGCGCGGACGGTCGGCGGCCGCTGCTACGCGGATCAGCCGGTCCCCAGCCGCGCACCGAGAGCGTCGGCGAAGGCGTAGCCGTTCGTGGCGTCCCAGTTGATCGACCAGGTCATCGCGCCGCCGATCGGCCCGTAGGGCTCGCTCGGGGTGAAGGACCCGCAGTTGCGCCCCTCTTCGAGGCAGTCGAGTGCCCGGATGACGTTGCCGGCCGACTGGTAGCCGCCGCCCGCCGCGTCGGGTGTGGCGGGCAGCCCCAGCCCCACCTGGTCGGGGCGCAGGCCCAGCTCCAGCTGGATGCAGGCCTGGGCCGTCAGGAAGTCGACGCTCCCTTGCGAGTAGACCTGGTCATCGCAGCCCAGCATGGAGCCGGAGTTGTAGTACTGCATGTTGATGATGGTCAGGATGTCGCCGATGTTCTGGGCGAGCTTGTAGTAGGCGTAGCTCGGCGCCTGGAAGTCGATGGTCTGCGGCGCCATCGTGATCATCAGGTCCGAGCCGGCCTTGTTCCGCAGGGACCGCAGCGCCTCCTCCATGTACTGGGCGTTCATGCCGTGTTCGAGGTCGATGTCGATCCCGTCGAACCCGTACTCCTGCATCAGGGCATAGGCGGAGTCGGCGAAGTTGGCGGCCTCGGTGGAGTTGGTGACGTCCACGTGGCCGTTCTGGCCGCCGATGGACAGCACCACCTTGCGCCCCTCGGCCTGGACGGCCGCGACGTCGTCCTTGAACTGCTGGTCGGTGTAGCCGCCCAGTTCGCTGTCGGCGACGTCGAAGGTGATGCCGCCGGGGGATGCGGTGTTGCCGGCGAAGGCCACCGCGATGAGGTTGTAGGCGGAGGGCACCTCGCTGATCGGCATCGTGGTGGAGCCGTTGGCGAAGTTGTGCCAGTACCCGGTGAGCCACTGGCCGTCCGCCGCGGCAGGAGTGGCGGAGGCGGGGTCGGGGCCGTCGAGGACAGCCGGTGCGGCGACCGCGGCCACGCCGAGGGTGGACAGCGCGGCTGCACCGGCCAGGGCCGCGGAGAGCCGCGGGAAGCGGCGGAAGACACCGCTGAAGCGGTGACCGCCGGAGGTGTGCCGGGGATGTCGGGGAGCGTTCACGAAAGGTCCTTCCAGGCGTCTCGCGTCCGTGAGCGGGGAATGGACGCGAATCCGGGTTGCATGCCGACCGGATTCGCTCTCAGTGTTCGGATCCGCACCTGAAGTGTTAAGAAACTTAGGAGTTGGCGTCGGACACGTCAACCTATCTGGAAGCATTATTTCCAAAAACGCTGGGTCGTGTATCGGATACACAGCGCGTGCATTCGGCTCCGCGCAGGTCGCGGGCGGGGGCGCAACGGCGGCGCTCGGACAGGGTGGGATCCGACACTCTGATCGCGGGGGGCGCCGCCGGGGTCTCTCCGGGTCGGCGGGTGGCGGCAGAGCGCATGAAGGAATGCTCCGCGCGGCGGCGTGCGATGGAAGCTTTCTTCGACGGTCCGTGCAGGGTTCGCGACTGCGTGTCGGGGGAATCCTGCCGCCATGGACTTCCCTGCAGAAGCCGCGCGGCTCCACTTCCGCAAGTCGAGCTACTCGTTCAAGGAGAACTGCGTGGAGGTCGCGGACCGGCCGGGTTTCGGCGTCGCCGTCCGCGACTCGGAGGACGCCGCTGCGGGGCACCTGGACTTCTCCGGCTCCGCCTGGGCGGCGCTCGTCGGGCTCGTGAAGGCGGACGGGGGCGGAGCCTGAAGCCGCGTCCGCGCTACGGGTCGCGCAACCGCGTGCTCAGCCGCGGAACGGCAGGTTCAGCCACGGGCTCTGCGGGTGCGTCATCATCAGGTGGTGCACCTCCAGGGGGGTGGTGTACCAGTGGCTGAAGGAGCCCTGGTCGAAGTGCAGGCAGCGCCCCAGGATGTAGCCCGCTGAGAAGTCCCACCACGTGGTGTAGTAGCGGAGCGCCTGCTCGCTCGCGCGCATCGCGAACCACTGCGACGTCTGCATGTCGGCGTATCCGCACTGGACGCCCCAGCGCGCCATGTTCGCGCCGCGGCCGAGGTCCCACGCCTTGATCGCGGGGACGATCGCGCCCGGAGGCAGCAGGCCGTCGGCCATGAACCGCTTCTCGTAGTCCAGGATGGTACCGGCCAGATCGATCAACCGCTGGTAGACGGCTTCGTCCAGACCCCGCTGCCGGCACATTCGCGCGATGGCGTCGCGCCACAGCCCGGCGTCGATGGGCTGGCCGACGGCCTGCGAGGACACCATGCGCAGCTCAAGCAAGGTGGTGGCGGGCGCGTTGCTGTCCTCGGAGACCAGCGCCTCGGCCTGCCGGCGCCAAGCGTCGGGGGACGCGATTCCCCAGTCCTCGCTCAGGCCCTCCCGCTTCTGCTCGGGCGTGCAGCAGGAGCAGCCGCCGGGGCTGTTCCACGCCGCTTCGTTGGCGACCTGGATGTGTGCGGCGCAGGCGTAGGCGTGCGCGAGAGGGCCGTGGAAGGGGCCGTGAGGGTCCGCGTTCAACCCGAGTCTGCTGCCCTGCACCGTGCCCCCTGCCAGACCGCCGCCGCGAGGGCGGCACCCGTTCATCGTCGCGGGCCCCGGTATACCACGCGGCGACCACCGGTGCGGCCGGGCTTCGAGCGAGGTCGGCACGTCCCGACCCCCGTTGATCTTGTAGCCATCGTGAAGGAAAACGATTTCCAGTGACGATAGCTACAAGATCAGCGGTGCTGAGTCGGCTTCAGCACTCGATGACGTTCACCGCGAGCCCCCCGCGGCTCGTCTCCTTGTACTTGTCCATCATGTCCCGGCCGGTATCGCGCATGGTGCGGATCACCTTGTCGAGGGAGACGAAGTGGCTGCCGTCGCCGCGCAGCGCGATGCGGGCCGCGCTGATCGCCTTGATCGAGGCCAGGGCGTTGCGCTCGATGCAGGGGACCTGTACCAGGCCCCCGATGGGGTCGCAGGTCAGGCCCAGGTTGTGCTCCATCGCGATCTCGGCCGCGTTCTCGATCTGGGCCGGGGTCGCGCCCCAGGCCTCGGCGAGTCCCGCTGCGGCCATGGACGACGCCGAGCCGACCTCGCCCTGGCAGCCGACCTCGGCGCCGGAGATCGAGGCGTTCTGCTTGAAGAGGATGCCGATCGCCCCCGCCGTGAGCAGGAAGCGCATCGTTCCCTCGTCGCCCGCGCCTTGGGTGAAGTGCGCGTAGTAGTGCAGTACCGCCGGGACGATCCCGGCCGCACCGTTGGTGGGCGCGGTGACCACGCGGCCGCCGGCGGCGTTCTCCTCGTTGACCGCAAGCGCGTACAGCGTGATCCAGTCGGTTCCGCGCATCGGGTCGCCCGGGTCGCTGCGGTCGGGGCCGGCAAGGCCCTCGGGACCGCAGTGGCCGCCGAGCTGGCGGTAGAGCCGCGGTGCCCGGCGGGGGACCTTCAGGCCGCCGGGCAGGGTGCCCTCGGTGGTCACGCCCCGGCGCACGGACGCGCGCATGGCCCGCCAGATCTCCAGGAGGCCCTTGCGGATCTCCTCGTCGGTGCGCCCGAACGCCCGCTCGTTGGCGAGCATGACGGCGCTGATGGACATGCCGGCCTCGTGGCAGGTCTCCAGCAGCTCGGCCGCGCTGGCGAACGGGTAGGGCTGCGGGGTTTCGTCGGCCGTGATCCGGTCGGCGCCCACGGCCTCCTCGTCGACGACGAAGCCGCCGCCCACCGAGAAGTAGGTGTGGGCCCGCAGCTCCGCGTCCGCGGAATCCATGGCCACGAAGCGCATGCCGTTGGGGTGGCCCGGGAGCGTCTCCTTGCGGCGGAACTCCAGGTGCGTTTCGGGGTCGAAGGCGACCTCGTGCGTTCCGGCCAAGGCCAGCCGGTGCTCCGTGCGCACGCGCTCGACCGTCGCCGCGGCGGCGTCGACGTCGACGTCCTCGGGCGTCTGCCCGAGCAGTCCGAGCACAACGGCGCGGTCGCTGCCGTGCCCCTTACCGGTCAGTGCCAGCGAGCCGTAAAGCTCGGCGCGCACCGCGGCGGTGCGTTCGAGCAGCCCGGACTCGGCCAGCCCGGCGGCGAACCTTCGTGCGGCCCGCATCGGCCCGACAGTGTGCGAGCTCGACGGACCGATGCCGATGGTGAACAGGTCGAAGACGCTGATTGCCATTCCTGCCCTCCTTGCGGGTACAGGAGCGATTCGGGTGTTCGGTGCGGCCGGGGCGGAACGCGCCGGCGCTGCCCGGCCGCACCAGGAGGGCAGGGGACTGCCCTCTACAGCTCCGGGTAAAGCGGATTCTTGCGTACGAGCGCCTCGACGCGGCCGCGCAGCGCCGCGGCGTCGTACTCCGGCTTGAGCGCTTCGGCGATGACGTCGGAGACCTCGGTGAAGTCCTCGTCGCCGAACCCGCGCGTGGCCAGCGCGGGGGTGCCGATGCGCAGGCCCGAGGTCACCATGGGAGGCCGCGGGTCGTCGGGCACGGCGTTGCGGTTGACCGTGATGCCGATCTCGTGCAGCCGGTCTTCCGCCTCCTTGCCGTTGAGCTGGGAGTTGACCAGGTCGACCAGCACGAGGTGGACGTCGGTGCCGCCGCTGAGCACCCGCACGCCCGACTGCACGGCGTCCTCGCGCATCAGCCGCTCGGCCAGGATCTTGGCGCCGGAGACGGTGCGCCGCTGCCGGTCGGCGAACTCCTCGCCGGCCGCGATCTTGAGCGAGACCGCCTTGCCGGCGATCACGTGCTCCAGCGGTCCGCCCTGCATTCCGGGGAACACGGCGGAGTTGATCTTCTTGCCGAACTCCTCCTTGCTCAGGATGAGCCCGCCGCGCGGACCGCCGAGGGTCTTGTGCGTGGTGGTGGTGACGACGTCGGCGTAGGGTACCGGGCTGGGGTGCAGGCCGGCCGCCACCAGGCCCGCGAAGTGCGCCATGTCCACCATGAACAGCGCCTCGACGTCGTCGGCGATCTTGCGGAAGCGCGCGAAGTCCAGCTGGCGCGGGTACGCCGACCACCCGGCGACGATCATCTTCGGCCGGTGCTCCTTGGCCAGCTTCTCGACCTCGTCGTAGTCGACGGTGCCGTCCTCGGGGCGGACGTGGTAGGCGACCGCGTTGAGGATCTTGCCGGAGTAGTTCAGCTTCATGCCGTGGGTCAGGTGCCCGCCGTGCGCGAGGTCCAGACCCAGGATCGTGTCGCCCGGCTTGAGCAGCGAAAAGTAGACGGCCGTGTTCGCCTGGGCTCCCGAGTGCGGCTGCACGTTGGCGTGGTCCGCGCCGAACAGCGCCTTCGCCCGGTCGATCGCGAGCTGCTCGACCACATCGACGTGCTCGCAGCCCCCGTAGTAGCGCTTGCCGGGGTAGCCCTCGGCGTACTTGTTGGTCAGGACCGTGCCCTGGGCCTCCAGCACCGCCTGCGGAGCGAAGTTCTCCGAGGCGATCATCTCCAGGGTGTCGCGCTGCCGGTCGAGCTCGGCGCCGACGGCTGCGGCGACTTCCGGATCGAGCTGGTCGAGGGGCTGGTCGAGCAGATTCCGCTGAGAGGGCATGTGATTAACCTTCGCCTTCGGTCAACTGCGTGTACTGCTCCGGAGAGAGCAGCTCGGACGGTTCCTCGGTGACCTCCACCTTGAAGAGCCACCCCTGGCCGTAGGGATCGGTTCCGATGACCTCGGGGTTGTCCACGGCAGCCTGGTTCACGTCGACGACCTCGCCGTTGACCGGCGCGTACAGGTCGCTGACGGACTTGGTGGACTCCACCTCCCCGCAGGTCTCACCGGCGGCGACGGTGGTGCCCGTCTCCGGCGGTTCGACGTAGACGATGTCGCCGAGCGCTTCGGCGGCGAATGCGGTGATGCCGACCGTTGCGACACCGTCGCTGACCGCCACCCACTCGTGGTCGCTCGTGTAGTTCAGCTCCGCGGGAACGCTCAATTCAACTCTCCAGGAGGTCGTCGTTGTCCGGTGTCTGGGCCGGGTAGGGCGCGGCGCCTTCACGTACGGCCGCCCGACCGGTTCGGCGTGGACCGCCGGCGGTTCCACCCGGTCGAATTCTGCCGCTTCGGCCTGCGGCGGCGCACGCAGCGTGCGCGGTTTCGGCCGCCGGAGAGGTCAGCGCCCCCGGCGGTAGAGCGGCAGGTCGACGACGTCGACGGCCTCGGCGCGGCCGCGCACGTCCACGGCGGCCTCTCCGGAGGACGGGTCGGCCGCGCTGTCGATGTAGGCCATGGCGACGGGCTTGCCCAGCGTGGGCGAGGGCGCCCCGCTGGTGACCACTCCCACCGGCTCGCCGTCCAGCAGGACCGTGTTGTCCTTGCGCAGCGGACGGCGGCCGCGGGCCACCAGGCCGACCAGGCGGCGGCGCGGGCCGGAGTCGGCGACGCTCTGCAGCGCGTCGCGGCCCACGAAATCGCCCGGTTTGTCCAGTTTGACGACCCGGCCGAGGTTGGCCTCGAAGGGGGTGGTCCGGGCGTCCAGTTCATTGCCGTAAAGGGGCATGCCGGCTTCGAGGCGCAGCGTGTCCCGGGCGGAGAGTCCGGCCGGGAGCAGGCCGTGCGGCTCGCCGGCCCTCAGCAGGGCGTCCCATACGGCGGGTGCGCCGTCGCCGGGGGTGAGGAAGATTTCGAAGCCGTCCTCGCCGGTGTAGCCGGTGCGGGCCAGCAGGGCCGGGTGTCCGGCGACCTGGTGGGAGTATCCCGCGAAGTACTTGATGGTGCTCAGGTCGGCGTCGGTGAGCGGCGCCAGGATGTCGGCGGCGGCCGGGCCCTGCACGGCGATCAGGGCGTAGTCGGGGGAGCGGTCCTCGACGAGGGCCTCGAAGCCCGCGGCGCGCTCGCTGAGGGCGGCGAGCACCGTCTCGGCGTTGGCCGCGTTGGCCACCACCAGGTACTCGTCGTCGGCGAGCCGGTACACGATGAGGTCGTCGAGGACGCCGCCGTCGGCCGCGGTGATCATCGTGTAGCGGGCGCGGCCCGGCGTGACCTTGGACAGGTGGCCCACGAGGGCGTAGTCCAGCATGTCGGCGGCCTGGGGGCCGGTGATGTGGATCTCGCCCATGTGGGAGAGGTCGAAGAGGCCCGCGGTCTCGCGCACGGCCGTGTGCTCGGCGCGCTCGCCGCTGTAGCGCAGCGGCATCTCCCAGCCCGCGAAGTCGACCAGGGCGGCCCCGGCCTGCTCGTGGACGGCGTGCAGCGGCGTTGTCCGCAGTGCCGATCCCTGGTCCGGCGCAGTCATTCGCACTCCCGAGAGGATGGACGTCGTTTCGTCACAGGCGTTGCCATCCTCCCCCTCTGTCATGATGCCTGAGAGCTTCGCCGCGCGGACGCGGCTTGCACCTTCGGCGAGGGGCTGTGAGCCCCTGCTTTCCAGAGTGGTCTCGACCGTACGGTCCGGCGCGCCTGAGAGGTTCTCTGGGGAGGAATTGCTCCTTCGGCGGCCCGTGCCGGCTGCACGGACTCTCTCCCGTACGGATTCAACGACCGGTTCCAGGCTAGCAGCGCGGCTTTCGCGCGAACAGCCACGGGGACACGAAACGCCCACTTCACCGCACCTGCCAGCGGAGACGCCGACCGCCAGGGAGGCGGGAGCGCGGGCGGAGCCCGAGCGCCGGACCCGCGCGGGCGGGGCCCGGCCGGCGCTCCGCGTTCGCGGGGGCCGCGGCCCGGTGCGCGGGAGGCGCGCGACCCGGGGCTAGACCGAGCGGCGCTTGCGCACCGCCTCGGCAAGCCGGACCAGCACGTCTTCGGTGGTCGACCAGCTCATGCACGTGTCGGTGATGGAGCGCCCGTAGGAGAGCTCCGCGGGGTCGCCCAGCTTCTGGGCGCCCTCCTCGATGAAGCTCTCCAGCATCACGCCGATGATGCCGCGCTGGCCGTCGGCGACCTGCGCCGCGATGGCGTCGGCCACCCCGGGCTGGCGGGTGTGGTCCTTGCCGCTGTTGGCGTGGCTGGCGTCGATCATCAGCCGCCGCGGCAGCCCGGAGCGCTCGACGACCTCCAGGGCGGGAGCGACGCTGGCCGCGTCGTGGTTGGGGCCGCTGCGCCCGCCGCGCAGGATGACGTGGCAGTCGGGGTTGCCCGCGGTGACCACGACCGAACCCGCGCCCGAGGGGTCGATGCCGAAGAAGGTGTGCGAGGCCGCGGAGGCCCCGCAGGCGTCCACCGCCACCTGCACGTCGCCGTCGGTGCCGTTCTTGAAGCCCACCGGCATGCTCAGGCCGCTGCCGAGCTGGCGGTGGACCTGGCTCTCTGTGGTCCGGGCGCCGATCGCGCCCCAGGTGACCGCGTCGGCGATGTACTGCGGGGTGATGGGGTCGAGGAACTCGGTGCCGGCCGGCACGCCGATCGACCCGATGTCCAACAGCAGTTTGCGCGCGGTGCGCAGCCCCCGGTGCACGTCGTAGCTCTCGTCCAGTCCGGGGTCGTTGATCAGGCCCTTCCAGCCCAGCGTGGTGCGCGGTTTCTCGAAGTAGACGCGCATGACCAGGCAGAGGTCCTCGCTCAGGGAGGGTGTCAGCGCCTTGAGCCGTTCGGCGTAGTCCAACGCGGCCTCGGGGTCGTGCACGGAGCAGGGGCCCACGATGACGAGCAGGCGGTCGTCGGCGCCGTCGAGCACGCGCTTGACCTCGCCGCGTGCGTCCTCGACCAGTGCGGCGCGCTCCGGCCCCATCGGGAGCTCGGCGAGGAGGTCCTTGGGCGCGATCAGCGGCTGGTAGCTGGCGACGCGTGTGTCATTGGTGTTGGGCATGCCGTCTTCGTCCCTACTTCCGTCTCCCCTGCGGACCCACTCCGAACACTAACGCGGGCGGGCGGCGGGCAGGGCGCCGGAGTGTCCTGCGGTGCCGCCCCGCGGACCCGGGCGCGTCCCCTGAGGGCCGCCGGGCGCGGGGCTCCTCGGTGCGAACGCCCGGAAGCCGGTGCCTGCGCAGGTTCACGCTGTTTCGTGTGACCCTGGTCACACTCTGGAACGGGTGTCCGCCGCGGGGACGCCCGGCGGCCGCGACGCTCCCGGCCGAGCGGGAAGCGCCGCCGCGGGGCGGACTGCGGAGACGACGCCGTGCGCTGGAACGATCGTGGCGCGCGGACCCGTTTCGGCGTGCGAAAGCCCCGGCGTGGCCGCCATTCCGGCACCGCGCCCGAGCGCTCGCCACCGCGGTCCCGCGGCGGACTCGCGGCACCGCGCCCGGTCGTCCCGGTTCTAGGATTGGCCGCGGCCACATCTGCGACGAAGGACGCCAAACCCATGCGCACGCTGTACCCGTCCATCGAACCCTACGACTCCGGCATGCTCGACGTGGGCGATGGACACCGGATCTACTGGGAGCTGTGCGGGAATCCGGCGGGCAAACCTGCGGTGTTCCTGCACGGGGGACCGGGGGCGGGCTGCTCACCCGACCACCGCCGCCTGTTCGACCCCGAGCGCTACCGCGTGCTCCTCTTCGACCAGCGCAACTGCGGCCGCAGCACCCCGCACGCCAGCGGCATCGACGTGGACCTCAAGACCAACACCACCTGGGCGCTGGTTGAGGACCTGGAGCGCCTGCGCACGATGATGGGCGTGGACCGCTGGCAGGTGTTCGGCGGTTCGTGGGGCAGCGCGCTCGCGCTGGCCTACGCCGAAGAGCATCCCCGGCGGGTGAGCGAACTGGTCCTGCGGGGCATCTTCACCCTGCGCAACGAGGAGTTGCGCTGGTTCTACCAGAACGGCGCCAGCTACCTCTTCCCCGACCTGTGGGAGCACTACCTCGCGCCCATCCCCGAGGAGGAGCGCGACGACCTCATCGGGGCCTACGCGCACCGGCTCTCCTCGCCCGAGCCCGATGTGCGCCTGGCCGCCGCCCGCGCCTGGAGCACGTGGGAGGGCTCGACCATCACCCTGCTGCCCGATGAGCGGGTGCGCGCCAAGCACGCCGAAGCCGAGTACGCGCTGGCCTTCGCCCGCATCGAGAACCACTACTTCGCCCACGGCGGCTTCTTCACCCCTGGGCAGCTGATCGACAACGCCGACCGGCTGAGCGGCATCCCCGGTGTGATCGTTCAGGGCCGCTACGACGTGTGCACCCCGGTCAAGACGGCCCACGACCTGCACCGTGCCTGGCCCGAGGCGCAGTTCCACCTGGTCGACGACGCCGGCCACGCCTTCAGCGAGCCCGGCATCCTGCACCGCCTCATCGAGGCCACCGACGACTTCGCCGATACCTGAGCGGTCTCTCCGCCCGCCGTGGCGCCTCGCGTGCGGCGGGTCCTCGGCGGCCCGGCGCGGGCTAGGCTCGGACTGCAAGCAGCGGTCCGACGGTGCAGAGCGAGGAGAACATGCGGGTCAACGTCGACTTCGACCTGTGCGAGAGCAACGCGGTGTGCATGGGTGTGGTGCCGGAGGTCTTCGAGGTGCGCGAGGACGACTTCCTCTACGTGCTGCAGGAGGAGCCCCCGGAGGAGCTGCGGGCCGAGGTCGAGGAGGCCGCCCGCATGTGCCCCAAGCAGGCCATCACGATCGAGGGCTGACCTCGGCCAGCGCATCCTCCCAGGTGGTGGGCTCGGCAAGGAGCCGGCGCAGCCGCATCACCTTCGGTGTGGAGCGCAGGCCCAGGATGCCCACGAGCATGCCGGCTCGGCCGAGGAGGGCGACGAACTTGCGGTCCTCGGCCGAGCCGTACACGATCTCGGCGGTGTCGGCGGGGGCGGCCTGCCCCAGCAGCTGGATCTTCATCCCGTACTGGTCGGACCAGAAGTAGGGGACCGGCGTGTAGGGGGTGCCGCCTCCCGCCAGCAGATTGCGCACGGCCGCGGCCGCCTGCTCGCCCGCGTTGGTCCAGTGCTCCAGGCGCATCAGGCCGCCGTAGCGCGGATGCGGCCAGGCGGCGATGTCGCCCGCCGCGTAAACCCCCGGCAGGGCGGTCCGGCAGTACTCGTCGCAGAGCACGCCGCCCGTGCCCTCGGCCAGTCCGACACCCGAGCCCTCCAGCCAGCCGGTGTTGGGCAGCGCGCCCAGGCCCGCCACGACCAGCGAGGCCTCGACCGCGCTGCCGTCGCTGAGGCGCACCCGCTCGACGCGCCCGCGCCCCTCGTACCCGGTCACGCCCACGCCCAGCCGGAGGTCGACGCCGTGGTCGCGGTGCAGCTCGGCGAAGACGCCGCCGATCCGCGGGTCGACGACGCGGGTGAGCGGGGTGGGCGCCGCCTCCAGCAGCACGACCTCCAGCCCGGCCGCGCGGGCGCTGGAGGCGACCTCCGCCCCGACGAACCCGGCGCCGACGACGACGACGCGCTCGGCGGCCTTGAAGGAGTCGCGTACGGCCTCGGCGTCCTCGACGGTGCGCAGCACGTGCACTCCCTCCAGCGCGGTGCGGGGGCGGCGGGCGCGGGAGCCCGTGGCGACCACCAGGCCGTCGGCGGTCACCTGCGAGCCGTCGTCGAGCTCGACGGTGCGTTCGCGCGGGCGCAGCCGCTGCGCGGACCGGCCCAGGCGCAGGTCGAGTCCCAGGCCGTCGAACGCGGAGTCCTCGCGCAGGTCGATCCCGGCGCCGGCGCCCTTGCCGGTGAGGAACTCCTTGGACAGGGGCGGGCGCGAGTAGGGGCGGTGCGGCTCTTGGCCGATCATCGTGATCCGGCCCTCGAAACCGGCCTCGCGCAGGGACTCGGCCGCGTGCAAGCCGGCCATGCCCGCGCCGGCGATCGCGACGCTGCGGATGTCGCCCATGTGCCGCCCTCCGTCGGTCGTGGTCGCTCGTGCGGAACCGGCGAACCGGTGGGCCGCCGCTTCGGGCGCCGCCGCACGCCCCCGTCTTGAGGAAACATAGCCCAGCGCCTTCCGATTCCGCCGCGGCGTTCACAGGGGGCGGCCCGGTTCCGCGGAGCCGGCCCGGCTCCGCCCGGCCCCGCGGCGGCCGCCGGTGCGCACGGGTCAGGCGAGCGCCTCGTCCGCGACGGGGCGCAAGCGGCCCACCCGCCTGCCGCCGCCGCGGACCTCCGCTGCGGCCAGGTCGCGAACGGGCGAGACGTCGGCGCCGAGCGCCGCGAGAGCCACCAGCGCCGCCAGGGTGCGCGCCCGGAACAGCGGGTCGCCGTCGCTCAGCTTCACCGCGGCCACCTCGCCGCCGGGCGCGGCCACGACGAGCACGCCCTCGGCCCCCATCTTGGCCACCGCGCCCGGGAGGCCGCGCATCAGCAGGGTGTCGGTGCGCCCTTCGCCGGCCACGTACTCGGGACGGTTCCGCATGGCATCCAGCACCGCCGCCTCGTGCGAGCCCGCTGGTGCCAGGGTCATCGCCCGCAGGCCGCGCGCCAGGCCCAGCAGCGACACCGCCAGCTGCGGCGCACCGCACCCGTCGACGGTGGTGCGGGCGACCGGCTCGCCGCACATCTCCTCGACCTCCCGGCGCACCGCCTCCTGCACCGGGTGGCCGGGTTCGAGGTAGTCCTCGGTGCTCCACCCGCGCGCGACGCAGGCGGCGAGCATGGCCGCGTGCTTGCCCGAGCAGTTCATCAGCAGCGAGGAGGGCGCACCGCCCTCCTTGAGGAGCCGGTCGCGCTCGCCGCGGTCCAGCGGCCAGTCGGCCGGGCAGCGCAGGGCGCCGGCGTCCAGGCCGGCGTCCGCCAGCATCCCCGTCACCGTCTCGACGTGGCGCGGCTCCCCGCTGTGGCTGCCCGCGGCGATCGCGGTCTGCGCCGGCCCCAGGTTCGCGCCGGCGCGCAGCGCTGCCGCGGCCTGGAAGGGCTTGGCGGACGAGCGCGGGAGCATCGGGGCCTCGGCCCCGCCGCGGACGTAGCCGATCTCACCCCGGGCGGTGAGCCCCACCGCCGTGCCGAAGTGCACCCCCTCGGCGAATCCCGATCGGACCACCTCAACCAGCGGGACGTACTGCGGCTGCGGGCTCTGCTGCATGGGGAGACTCCTCGGTCGGGGGCGCTCATACGTCGCGGCCGGAGCCAGGGGGTGGCGGGTCCGGGCCGCTGGTTCAACGCCGTTCGGGGCGCCGGTCTTCCCTCGCGTGTCGTAGTGTCTGGCCGCGGGAGGTGCCGCGATGAGGATCGGACGGGGTGTGGACGACGTGCTGGACGCCGAACCCGACGCCGGGCGGATGGTCCGGACGGGTGCCCTGACCCGCCGCCGCGGCGCCGCCCGCGGCGCGCGCGATCTGGAGTACGCGGTCGTCGACGTCGAGACCACCGGGCTTTACCCCGGCGAGGGTGCCCGCATCTGCGAGATCGCGGTGGTGCGCGTGCGCGGCGACGGCACCCTGCTGCGGGAGTTCACCACGCTGGTCGACCCCGGCGCCCCCGTCACCGGGCAGGAGTTCCACGGCATCGGCGCCAGCGACGTCATCGGCGCGCCCAAGGCCGCCGAGCTGGTGGACGTGCTGCGCGGACTGTTCTCCGGCGCGGTGCTGGTGGGGCACAAGCTCGACTTCGAGGGCCGCTTCCTCGCCTCGGAGCTGCTTCCCGCCGGCCTGCCGGGCGGCCTGCCGGGCCTGTGCACGCTGCTGTCGCTGCGTTCCCAGCTCGACCTGCCCCGCTACTCGCTGCCGCGTGCCTGCCACACCCTCAGCGGGCACTGGCCCACCGGGCAGCACACCGCGCTGGGCGACGCCCGCGCCTGCGCCCAACTGCTGGCCGAATTGCTGGCCAACGCCCCCGGCACGCTGCGCTACACCGGACCCGCCCCGATCGAACTGGATTCGGGGGAACCGGATTCCGCTCCCCTCAAGCCGCGGACCTCGTACGCGGCAACGCCGTCTGCGGTCGCCCTGCGCGGCCACCCCGAGCGCCCGCCGGCCGCGTGGCCGAGCCGCTGGCGCCGGCTGGAGCTGGACCCGCACGACTGCGGGGGCCGCTTCGGCCCTGAGCAGCGCGCGGCCGCTCAGCGCGACGCCGAGTGCCGCAGCGCGGCGCTGGAGGCCGCGGCGGCCTCGGCCGCGGTGGCCACGGCCCTTGCCGCCACCAGCGCAGCCCGGCTGGCGGCGCGCCGGCTGCGCACGGTGCTGGGCTGAGCCGGCGCCGCGGTCACTTTCCCGACAGCGCCAGGAAGAAGGCGACGATCAGCGCGCTGCCGCCCACCGCGGTGAGCGTCGCCCGACCCGCTTCGGTCAGTCGCGCCCGTACCAACTGGGGGATGGCGCGTGCCCGGAACCGGGGGATGCGGTTGAACATCGCGACGGCGACCAGGAAGGCGCCGGCCAGGATCAGGAGCAGGGACACCGGGGGCTCCTCCGGAGCGTGGGGCTGGGCTGGGCGGTGCCCGATTCTGCCCCGGCTCCGGCGCACGTGCGCAGTCGGGGAGCAGCCGCTGCCCGTTCCGGTCGCGCCGGTATGACCTCAGGTGAGCGATGGTGACGCGGTGTGACCGCCGGTGTCGGCGGCGCGGGCGCCGAGCGCGCGCAGCGTGAACGCGGCCACCAGGCGCCCGGCGTCACCGGGCGTGGTCTCCCCGTGCTGCAGGGGCGCCCGCTGTGCGCCGAGCATCGCCAGCACCAGGCGGGCCACCGGTTCCACCGGCGCCGCCGCGAACTCGCCGCTGTCGACGCCCTCGCGCAGGATTCCGGTGAGCAGCCGCTGCATCGGCGCGACGTGCTCGGCGAGGGCCTGGTAGGCGTCGGGGCCCAGGCTGGCGCCGAGCTCGGCCGCCGCGGGGTGGGGGTGCTCGGCCAGCGCCTCGACCTGGAACCGCACGAAGGTCTCCAGCCGCTCGGCGGCGCCGGCGCCCGAGGGCAGCTCGCGGTGGTAGCGGTCGACGAAGCCGGTGGTGGCCTGCTCGGTGAAGGCCAGCAGCAGCGACGGCTTGTCGGGGAAGTAGTTGTACAGCGCCGTGCGCGTGATGCCCGCCTCGGCCGCCACGTCGGTCATGGAGATCTCGTCGATGCCCTGCACGCGCGTGAGGGCGGCGACCGCCTCCAGGATGCGCTCGCGGGTCTGCGCGCGGTGCGCTGCGATGGTGGGCGCCGAGATCTTGGGCATGGGCCCATGGTGTCACGCGGCGGCGGCGCCCGGTATGCGTCGCGGTGGCGGCGCCCGGGTTCAGGCCGCCGTCTCGGCGGCGAAGGTGTGGCCGAGATCGGCCAGTACCGCGACGTTGAGCCGGTAGGCCAGTCGTGTCTCGCGCACGACGTGGTCGCGCTCGGCCCCGTTCAGCTGCAGCGCGTCCAGCCGCGCCCGGTACCCGGCCTTGAACCGCGGCAGGCTGCCCAGTGCGGAGAAGTCGTAGAAGGAGGTGCCGCCCTGCTCGTCGAGGCCGTAGGCGCCGGCTGCGGCCTTGCGGATGAACTGCCCGCCGGAGAGGTCGCCGAGGTAGCGGGTGTAGTGGTGGGCCACGTACCCGGCGGGGTCGTCGCTCGTCTGCTCGATGCGCGCGGTGTAGGCGCGGGTGGCCGCCGTGGGGGCGATGCGCTCGCGCCAGTTCCCTCCGTATACGGCGCCCAGGTCGCGCTCCAGCGCGGGCACGCGGAACAGTCCGGGGTCGACGACCGCGCCGGCGACGGGGTCGCCGGCCAGTGAGCGCCCGACCCGCTCCAGTGCGAGGTAGGCGAAGTAGTGCTGCGCGATCATCGCCGCGTACCCCTCGCGGGGCAGGCGGCCGGCCAACAGGGCGCGGGTGAAGCCGTGCTGCTCGGCGTCTTCGTGCGCCGAACGGGTAGCCCGCTTGAGTAGCTCGGAGAACGGCGCTCGCGTGTTCTCGGGGGCGGCGGTGCGGGCGCGGAAGTCGGGGTCCTCGGTGGGGCGGCGGCCTTCCGCAGTGGGCACATGCCCTCCTTTGTTGGCTTTTATCCCAATCAGGATACTGACATGATGTCAGCACGCGGGGGACGTCTTCAAGAGTGAGATGACACCGTGTCGAGAAAGCGAGCTGGCGGAAGGCGGGTAGCCTGGGTGTGCACGCAGGTGCGATCGAGCGCACCGAAGGCGCGGTGTCCCCAGCCGTCGTTGAATCCCTCCGTGCAATCCCGCTAGCGACAAGACGTGCAGGCGATTATCGTTTGACTGCCGCAACGGCTGACGACGCGCACCGCGCACCGGTCGACGTAGAGGCGATGTGTGGATACCAGCAAACCCGGACGCGAGCCCGTGACCATGACCGATACCGAGCAACCGTGGCCGGCCGATCCCGGCCGCGCGGCTGAGGCCGTTATGGAGCGGCAGTCCAACGCGACCGCTGAGGCGGTCGACGTCCTGCTCGTCGAGGACGACACCCAAGACGCGTTCCTGGTCGAGGAGCTCCTCGCCGACTCCGCACTCGACACCCGCATCACCTGGGTGAGTACGCTCGACGAGGCGCGCCGGCACTTCGCGGGCTTCCGCGGCTGCGTGCTGCTCGACCTCAACCTGCCCGACGCCCGCGGCATGAGCCTGCTGCGCGAAGTCCTCACCACCGCCTCCGCGGCCGCCGTCGTCGTCCTGACCGGGTTCAACGACGAGCACGAAGGCATCGCGGCCGTGGCCGCAGGCGCGCAGGACTACCTGGTCAAGGGGCAGGTCGACGGCTCGCTGCTGGCGCGCAGCCTGCGCTACTCCGTCGAGCGCCAGCGCGCCGACGAGAACGCCCGCCAGCTGCGCGAAGCCGAGCTGTACGCCCGCGAGAACATGCGCCTGGAGCGCGGCCTGCTGCCCCAAGTGCTGCTGGACAGCTCCCCGCTGAGCCACCGCTCCTTCTACCGGCCCGGCCGCAAGCGGGCCCTGGTCGGCGGCGACTTCTACGACGCCGTGCAGAAGGACGGGACCACCCACGTCATCGTCGGCGACGTCAGCGGGCACGGCCCCGACGAGGCCGCGCTCGGCGTGAGCCTGCGCATCGCCTGGCGCGCCCTGGTCATGGGCGGGGTCGCCGAGGAGGACGTGCTGCCCGCGCTGGAGGAGATCCTCGTCAGCGAGCGGGCGCAGGAGGAGATGTACGCCACTCTGTGCCAGACAAGCCTGGACACCGGGAGCGAGGACGCCCGGATCCGGCTCTTCGGCCACCCGCCGCCGCTGGTGCTGCACCGCGGCGCCGTCGAGGAGGTCGCCGTCGCGCCCCGGCCGCCGCTGGGCGTCTTCCCCGAGCGCGAGACCGAGATCGACGGTTTCCGGCTGCCCCGCGGCGCCACGCTGATGCTCTACACCGACGGCCTTGTCGACGCCTACGACGGCAAGCCGCCCGGTCGCCTGGAGGTCGGCGGGCTGCGGCGCATGGTCGGCGGCGTGCTGGAGCGCGGCACCTCCATCGTCGACCTGCCCGAGCACCTGGTCGACGAGGCGGAGCGCTACAACGGCGGGCCGCTGCAGGACGACGTCGCCATGCTGCTCATCACGCACGAGGACCGGCTTTGAGAAGGTGGCCCCTGCGCCGCCGCGTGACCGTCCTGCTCGCCACCGTGGCGGTGGTGCTGGTCGCGTCGGTTTCGACGATCACCCTCGCCGCGTTCAACGCCCGCGACGCCCTGGACCGTCAGGTCGACGAGCTGACGCCGGCGCAAAGCGCCGTGCGCCAGACGATGTCGGCCTACCTGAACATGGACAACGGCATCCGCGGTTACGCGCTGACCAACGACATCGAGTTCCTCGCCCCGTACCAGCAGGGCAGGCAGGACCTCGACGAGAGCCTGCCGCAGCTGCGCGCCGTGGCCCAGCAGAACGGCCAGGTCGACGGCAACATCCACCGCTTGATCGAGGCCGGCGAGGCCTGGCAGGACGACTTCGCCGAGCCCACCCTGGAGAAGGTGCACGGCGGCCAGGAGATCACCTCGGCTGACTACCAGATGGGCCGCGACCGCTTCGACGACCTGCGCGCCGCCGGCGCCCGCACGGAGCAGCGCATCGACGACGAGCTGAGCCAGGCGCGCGACGGGCTGACCCTGGCCACCCAGCAGGTCATGGCCCTGCTTGTGCTTGTCGGCGCGGTGGTGGTGGTGCTGTGCTGCTTCCTGTGGGTCATGCTGCAGAACTGGGTGCTGCGACCGCTGGACGAGCTCGGGCGCCACCTCATACAAGTGTCCGAGGGCTACTACGCCCACCGCATCGAGCTGCACGGCCCGCCCGAGATCGAGCGCGTCGGCCGCGACGTCGACGCCATGCGCGAACGCATCGTCCGCGACCTGGACGAGGTCGGCACCGCCCGCCGGACCCTCCAGGAGCAGTCGGAGCTGCTGGAGCGCCAGACCGACGAGCTGCGCCGTTCCAACCTGGAGCTGGAGCAGTTCGCCTACGTCGCCTCACACGACCTGCAGGAGCCGCTCCGCAAGGTCGCCAGCTTCTGCCAGCTCCTCCAGCGCCGCTACCAGAACCGGCTGGACGAGCGCGCCGACGCCTACATCGACTATGCGGTCGAGGGCGCGAAACGGATGCAGACGCTCATCAACGACCTGCTGGCGTTCTCGCGCGTGGGCCGCACCAAGGACGACCAGCCGGTCGACCTCGACGAGGCGCTCGCCGAAGCGCTCAGCAGCCTGGAGACCAGGCTGGAGGAGGTCGGGGCGCTGGTCACCTCCGACGATCTGCCCACCGTCCGCGGCGACCGCACGCTGCTCACCCAGGTGTTCTTCAACCTGATCGGCAACGCCGTCAAGTTCCGCGGCGAGGACCCGCCGCGGGTGCACGTCGGCGCCGAGCGCCAAGGCGACGAGTGGGTGTTCTGCTGCGCCGACAACGGCATCGGAATCGAGCCGCAGTACGCCGAGCGCGTGTTCGTGATCTTCCAGCGGCTGCACACCCGCGACAAGTACGGCGGCACCGGGATCGGCTTGTCGATGTGCAAGAAGATCGTGGACTTCCACGGCGGCCGGATGTGGCTGAACACGTCAACCGGCGACAGCGACGGCGACGGAGACGGCGACAGCGGCGGCGAGCGGTCGCGGGGCACCCGCATCTGCTGGTCGCTGCCCGTCGACGACGGCGCCGCGGACGAGGCGGCCGCGCAGCCCCGGCGTGCCGGGGCGGAGAAGGCGGCCGGGCCCGCGCAGGGCGCGGAAGGCGGCGACGCCCGCGCCCCGCTCGGGGCGCGGGACGACCGGGGCGCGCAGGAGGCCGACCCCTCCGCCGAGGAGGACTCCCCAGGAGGGACGGCCGCCGCCGGCCCGCCGCCCCGGTCCGCAGGAGACGACACCGCGCCCGGCGCACCCGGGTCCGATTCGGGACAGGTCGGATGAGATTGAGCGAGGACAACTTGGTGCAAGCCATAGAGGTGCTGCTGGTCGAGGACGACCCCGGGGACGTCCTGATGACCAAGGAGGCCTTCGCGGAGCACAAGGTGGGCAACAACCTGAACGTCGTCTCCGACGGGGTCGAAGCCCTGCGCTTCCTCCGGCGCGAGGGCGAGCACGCCGACGCCCCCATGCCGCACCTGATCCTGCTCGACCTCAACCTGCCCCGCAAGGACGGTCGGGAGGTGCTGGAGGAGGTCAAGAAGGACGAGGGGCTCGCCCACATCCCGATCGTCGTGCTGACCACCTCCGAGGCGGAGGAGGACATACTGCGCAGCTACCGGCTGCACGCCAGCGCCTACGTCGCCAAGCCGGTCGACTTCGAGCAGTTCATACAGGTGGTCCGCCAGATCGACGACTTCTTCGTCACCGTGGTCCGCCTGCCCAAGGGCTGATTCCGGCGATGCCGGGTCCGGCCGGGCGCCGGACACGCGCGCAGCCTGGGCTACCGTGGTGATCATGAGCCTGCCTGATCCCCTCGATCCGACGGGGCCCTACCGGATCGCGCTGGTGTGCCTGGGCAACATCTGCCGGTCCCCGATGGCCGAGAAGGTCCTCGCGGCCGACCTCGCGCGCGCCGGCCTCGGCCGTGCGGTGGCCGTCGACAGCTCTGGAACCGGCAGCTGGCACATCGGCGCGGGCATGGACCCGAGGGCGGCCGCCGCGCTTCGCATACACGGCTACTCCACCGACCACACGGCGCGCAGGTTCGACCCCGCCTGGTTCGGCGCGCGCGACCTCATCCTGGCGATGGACCTCGACAACTTCGACGAGCTGGTGCAGCTGGCCCCCGACTCCGCGCCGGTGGACGGCCGGCTGCGACTCTTCCGGGGCTTCTCGCCCAAGACCGGCGGCACGGCCAACCCCGAGGTCCCCGATCCCTACTACGGTGGAGAGGACGGGTTCAGCAACGTGCTGGGGATGGTCGAGGCCGCGTCGCGGGGCCTGACCGGCGAGCTCGTCGCCCGCTTCGGCCGCCGGGCCGCGCGCTGACCGCACCGCGGCGCCGCGTCGCTCACGCGCCGGCGTGCTCGGCTTCCAGGGCGAGCAGCCCGCGCTTGGCCGCCGTGCCGCCCGAGTACGGCCCCGGGTCGCCGGGGTGGTCGTCGCCGACCACGCGGTGGCAGGGCAGGAACAGGCACAGCGGATTCTCGGCGAGCGTGCTCGCGACGGCGCGGCGCGCGTTGGGCCGGCCCATCCGCGCGGCCAGACCGCCCAGGGTGACGGTGGAGCCGTAGGGGACGTCCAGTAGCGACCGCAGCACTACGCGCCCGAAGTCGCCGGTCAACCGCAGGTCCAGCGGGACGGTGAAGGCGCTCAGCCGCCCCGCGAAGTAGGCGCCGATCTGGCGGCGCACCGGGTCCAGGTGGGCGTCGTGCGGGCCGATGTTGGCCGAGACCGCACGTTCGAGCCGCTCGACCACGGTCTCCTCCGGGGCGAACGAGCACGCCGCGAGCCCGGCCTCGGTCATCGCGCAGAAGAGGAAGCCCACGGGCGTCTCGACCACGCCGGTGACCACGTCGAAGGGGACGCCCCGGGCGGGCGCCGGAGCGGCGCCCGCCGGTCCGGCGCGGTCCTCCCCGGCCGCCGGGGACGTGGCGCGGACCAGCGCGTCGATGTCGTCCGCGCCGCCTCCCGGTTTGTCCGGGCCGTCGAAGTCGGCGTACAGGTCGCCGTGCCACATGCCGGCCATGATCCTCCCGCGTCTGGCTTGCCCGGACGAGGATGCCACGGTGCCGAACGGCTGTCGCTTCGCCGCCCGGGCGGCTCCCGGATTCAGCGGGCGGCGCGCTGTGCGACGCGCGCGGGTCGGCTGGGCGGACCGGATACGCCCTCCTCGCGGGAGCGCCGGCGGGGCCGGATACGGCCGAAGGGCTTGCCAGTCGACAGCAGGCTGGCGGCCAACAGCACCGACAGGGCCACCGAGAGCGCGACGACGAGGCTGAGGCGGTCGGCGAACGGGGGCGGCACGGTGCCTCCGCGCGTCGCTTCGGCGAGGTCGGCCGTCGCGGGCATCAGCCGCAGGTTGCTGCCGGCCACCAGCACCGCGGTCAGCGCCAGCTTGGCGGCCACCCAGTAGTGGCGGAACAGTCCCCAGTGCGTTCCCAGCGCGCTGGTCAGCCCGGTGGCCAGCGCGGTCAGGCTCAGTGCCGGGACGAGCAGCCCGCCCAGCATGGCGGCGGATCCGTAGAGCGCGCCGGCCCGCTCCGCCTCGTCGGCGGCCGTCCCGGCGGCCACCAGCGTCAGCACGCCGGCGTGCACGCCGAGCCAGCCCATCGATGCGATCACGTGCAGGCTCAGCACCGCCTTGCGGGGCAGGCCCGGGCGGAGTCTCACTTGCGGCCGCCCTCCCGGGAGCCGGGCGTCCAGTTCAGCACGCTGGCCCGCTCCAGGAACTCGTCGACGGTGATGTCGCCGCGGGCGAAGCGCTCGGCGAGCACCCTGCGGGCGGCGTACTCGGGCGGCTCGGGCGCGGCGGCCCACAGCGGCCGGCGGCCCTTCGCCCGCGAGATCAGCAGGTAGGCGACAAGGCCCAGCAGAAGCAGGACGAGCAGCATTGCGACTCCCATCACGGGGAACGGCGGGTGGGCGTGGAATCTCGCGGCGGGTCCGGCGAACAGGGCCGTCGCATCGCCCAGTCCGGCCGCCGCTGTCAGTGGTTGTGCCATGTCCCAAGCCTGTGCCGCCCGGCCCCGCCGCGCGTCGCCCCAGCGGCGGGGATCGCGCTACGCGCCGCGCACCAGAGCGCCTACGCCCGGGGGCGACGGGCCACGCGCGGGCGGTTCCGCCGGAGCCGGCCGGGGCGCGGATGCGCGCGGCGGGCCTTGCGCAGGCGCGCGCTGCCGCCCCAGCAGCCCGCCGCGGGCGGCACAGGTGCGGGCACGCGCGGACGCGGGCCGGTCAGGCCCCGCCGCGCTCGGCCTCCTCGGCCTCGGCCACCCCGCCCTGCAGCAGCGCGTGCAGCCGCAGCGCCAGTTGGATCTCCAGGGCACGGCCGGGCTCGTGCCAGTCGGGACCGATGAGCCGGCCCACGCGCTCCAGGCGCTGGGCGACCGTGTTGACGTGCACGTGCAGCTCGTCCTTGGCCCGCGACATGCTGCCGCCGTGCGCGAAGTAGGCGCGCAGCGTCTCCACCAGCGACGTCTCGCGGCGGCGGTCGTAGTCCAGCAGCGGCTCCAGGACCGAGTCGACGAACCCGGCCACGTCGCGGTCGCCGCCCAGCAGCACGCCGAGGAACCCCAGGTCCTCCGGGGCGGCGACCTCCCCCGAGCGGCCCAAGGCCACCAGGGTCCGCAGGCACCGGCGCGCCTCCAGGAAGCGGACCGCGTAGTCCGCCAGTCCCGAGGCCGGGCCGGAGGCGCCCGCGGTGACCGCGGTGTTGACGGCGGCGGTCAGCGCGCTGACCGCCTTGCGGCCCACTTCCGCCGGCCGCGGACCGGGCAGCACCAGCACGGTCGTGCCCGACCGGGCGCCCGCCAGGCCGCCGGAGGTCTCGGCCAGGTGCATCGCCGCCGAACGCAGGCGGCCGGGATGGGCGCCGGGCGCCTCGGCCACCACGACCACGTGCTCGGCGTCCAAGTCGGCCCCCAGCCGCTCGGCGCGGCGGCGCAGTGTGTCGGGGTCGCGTTCGGGCGCGTCCAGCACGGCGTCCAGCAGGTCTCCGCGCACGCGGTTCTCCGCCTCGCTCGCCGAGCGGCGCATCACCAGCAGCAGAGCGATCACCATCGCCGCGCGCTCCAGGATGCGCTGGTCGGCGGCGTCGAGGTCGACACCCTCCAGCACCACCGCGCCCAGCGGTTCCCCGCCGGCCACCGCGGCGGCCACCCACCCGATTCCGGTGCGCACCGCGCGCCCGCTGGAGCGCGACGCGCCCGCAGCCTGGGCCAGTTCGGGTGCTGCCAGGCGCTCGGCGTGCCGCGAGGCGTCGTAGACGGTTACCGCTCCGCCCAGCACGGCGCTGACAGCGGCCTCGACCTCCTCCACACCGCCGCCCCGCAGGACCAGGTCGGTGAGGCGGTCGTGAGCGTCGGCGGCGCGCTCGACCGCCCGGCTGTGGTCGGTCAGCCGGTGGTTGACCTCGTTCAGCTCCTCCAGCGCCGCGCGGGTGCCCTCCAGCAGGTTGGCGCTGTCGATGGCGATCGAGGCGTGGGTGGCCAGCGACCCCAGCAGCGCCACCTCCGCATGCGAGAAGGGGCGCTCGCGCCGGTTGGCGGCGAAGAGCACGCCGATGACGCGCCCGTTGAGCTGGAGCGGCACGCCCAGGATCGCCACCAGGCCCTCGTCCAGCACGCCTGCGTCGATGGTGTCGGTGTGCTCGAACCGACTGTCGGTGAAGTAGTTGGCGGTGACGTAGGGCAGCGCCGTCTCGGCGACCAGCCCGCCCAGGCCCTCGCCCGGCCCCAGCCGCAGCTGCTGGAACCGCGCCGAGACCGATCCGGAGGTCACCCGCATGACCGTGTCGCCGTCCTCCACTGCGGTGTCGCGCAGGGTCAGGTAGGCGGTGTCGGTGCCCAGCAGGTTGCGGGCGCGGTCGACGATGGCCCTCAGCACCTGGTCGAGGTCGCGCATGCCCGCCAGGTCGTTGGCGGTCTCGAACAGGGCGCTCAGCTCGGACTCCCGGCGCCGCCGGTCGGAGAGCACCGTGCGCACGCGAAGCGCCAGGACCTTGGCCTCCTCCAGGTCGGCCAGCTCCTCGGCGCCGCCGCCCGCCGCGCGCGCCCGCACGAGCGGGCGCTCGTACTCGACGGCGGGCGCGTCCCGCAGCAGCAGGCGCAGGAACTGCACCTGAGCACCTTTGCCGCCCGCATCCGCCGCGGCCTGCTCCTGCGCCGCCTGCGCCCGGGTGGGGGCCTGATCCTGTGCCGTGTGCTCGCTCAGCTCGCGCTCCATGCTCCGTCCATCGCCAGGGAGGCCCCGTTTACGTAGGAAGCCTCGGGGCCGCACAGGTAGGCGGCCATCGCCGCGACCTCTGCGGGCTCGATCAGCCGCTTGAGCGGGCTGCGGGCCAGCAGCACCGCCTCGACCACCTCGTCCTCGGGGATCGCGTGTGCGCGCGCCTGCTCGGCGATCTGGGCCTCGACCAAGGGGGTACGCACGTAGCCGGGGTTGATGCAGTTGGAGGTGACCCCGCGGGCGGCGCCCTCGACCGCGGCGACCTTGGAGAAGCCCTCCAGGCCGTGTTTGGCCGAGACGTAGGCGGACTTGTAGGGCGAGGCGCGCAGCCCGTGCACTGATGAGATGTTCACGATCCGCCCCCAGCCCTGGGCGTACATGTGCGGCAGCGCCGCCTGCACCAGGCGGAAGGGCGCCTCCAGCATGAGCCGCAGGATCAGCGCGAAGCGGTCGGGCGGGAACTCCTCGATCGGCGCGACGGTCTGCACGCCGGCGTTGTTGACCAGGATGTCGGCGCCGCGTGCGACCTCGGCCGCAGCGTCGAGATCGGTCAGGTCGACGGGGGCGGCGGTGCCGGTACCGGCCTCCTCCAGAGCCTGCACCCCGTCGGCGTCGCGGTCGACCAGGAGCACCGCGGCGCCGGAGGCGCTCAGCCGCTCGGCGCACGCCCGGCCGATCCCGCCGGCCGCGCCGGTGACGACGGCGGTTCGGCCCCGCAGGTCGGGACCTCGGGCGGCCGCGGCGGAGTCGGCGGGCAGCGGCTCGACGGGGGTCCGGCCGGCCGCCGCCGCGGGGGGCGCGGACGGGGCCGCCCGGGGGGATTCGCGGGTCGTCATGGCGCCAATCTAGGGTTCCCCCTCCCCGGCAGCGGATATCCGCCGCGCCCATACGGGCGCCTCACGGCATGTTGCCGACGACCATAACCCCGTCGGGCCGAGCCCGGTACCCCCGGCAGCGGGCCGGCGGTGGACGCCGCGCACGCCGAAGCGGTGCGACCAGGGGCGGGGGAGCGCTCGGTGCCCGTGGCGGCCGGGGTTCCGCAGGCGGTGCCGCTGCCGTGCCGCCGGATTCCGCATCCCGCGGTAGCCGCCGCCGGCGCCCGGTGCGGAGCCCTGGCGTCCGCCGCCGGCGCCCGGTGCGGAGCCCGGGCCCCTCCGCCGCCCGGTCGGCCGCCCCCTCGTCCGCGGGCGGGATGTGTGGCCGCGGCACACACCCCGCCCGCGGTGTCGGTGCCCGGCGGATATGGCCCGTATCACAAGCCCGCTTCTACGCTGCGACGACGCAACCCCCACAAACCGAGCGGAAGACGATCACATGGCTGTGCCAAACTCCCCCTCCGACGCCCCGGTCGCGGCACCTCGCGGATCGTTCGCGAAGGTCGTGACCTCCAGCCTCATCGGCACCACAGTGGAGTGGTACGACTTCTTCCTCTACGGCTCGGCGGCGGCTCTGGTCTTCGGGACCGTGTTCTTCCCCGAGTCCGCCCCCCTCACCGCAATCCTGCTCTCCTTCGGCACCTACGCGATCGGGTTCTTCGCCCGGCCCCTGGGCGGCCTGGTGTTCGGCCACTTCGGCGACCGCATCGGCCGCAAGAAGCTGCTGGTCATCAGCCTGCTGATGATGGGCGGAGCGACCTTCGCCATCGGCCTGCTGCCCGCCTACGCGACCATCGGAACGGCCGCGCCGCTGCTGCTGATCACCCTGCGGCTGATCCAGGGCTTCGCCCTCGGCGGCGAATGGGGCGGCGCCGTCCTGCTGGTGTCCGAGCACGGCAGCCCCAAGCACCGGGGATTCTGGGCGTCGTGGCCGCAGGCGGGGGTGCCCTGCGGCAACCTGCTGGCCACCGCCGTGCTCGCAGTGCTGGCCGCCACCATGGCGGACTCGTCCTTCGAGGCCTGGGGCTGGCGCATCCCGTTCCTGCTGTCGGGGCTCCTGGTCATCGTGGGCCTCTATGTCCGGCTCTCCGTCGAGGAGTCGCCGGTCTTCCAGGCCGCGGCCGCCCGAGCCGCCCAGGCCCGCGCGGAGCAGGACACGGGCGAGCACGCCCCCATCGTCGAGGTCGTGCTCCGGCACTGGCGGGAGATCCTGGTGGCCATGGGGGTGCGCCTCGCCGAGAACATCTCCTACTACGTGATCACGGCGTTCGTCCTCGTCTACGCGGTACAGGAGTCGGGAGTCGAACGCAGCACCGTCCTCAACGCCCTGCTGGCGGCCGCGGCGGTGCAGCTCGTCGCCATCCCGATCTGGGGGACCCTCTCCGACCGGTTCGGCCGCCGCCCGGTCATCGCCTTCGGCGCGATCGGGACCGGGCTGTGGGCGTTCGCGTTCTTCCCGATCATCGACGCCGGCGGGTTCGGGATGGTGCTGGCCGCCGCGGGGGTCGGCCTGGTGCTGCACGCGGCGATGTACGGGCCGCAGGCGGCGTTCTTCTCCGAGCTGTTCGGCACCAGGACGCGCTACTCCGGGGCCTCCATCGGCTACCAGTTGGCGTCGATCTTCGCCGGCGGGCTCGCGCCGCTGATCGCCACGTGGCTGCTGTCGACGTTCGGTACCTCGCTTCCGGTGTCGGTGTATGTCGCCGCGGCCTGCGTGCTGACGGTGGGGGCGGTGGGGGCGGCGCGGGAGACCCGCGGCCGCGACCTGGACGACCCGGTGTTCGCCGAGCGCTCCGCCGAGAAGAGCTGAGGCGCGGGCCGCGGGCACGCGGCGGTGCGCAGAGGCCCCGCGGCGGGAGTCCCCGACGCCCGCCGCGGGGCCTTTCACCGTCCGGTGCGGCCCGCTGGTCGCACACCGAGCGGCTCCGCCTGCGCTCACCGCACCAGCGCGGATACGACGCGGCGCTGACGCCCCGGAAGGCCGGGCCGACTACCGTCGTGCAGGTGAGCCGACGTAGCGCCCGCGTCCTCGCCTTGGACGTGCCGATCGCCCTGTTCGTGGGCGTGCTGTCGCTGGGCGCCGCCCATGCCCGGGGGCCGTGGTCGCAGGCCGGCTCCGGACCGCCGTGGGCGCCGGGCGGCCCGGAACCGGGCGGGCCGCCGCCGTGGGCCCCGGGCGCCGGCCCCGAGTTCGCCGCGCTGCCCCCGCTGGCCTATGTCTGCGTCGCGGTGGTCGCCGCCTGCCTGGCCGTCCGCCGCTTCCGCCCCCGCACGGCCTTCGCCTGCGCCATGATCGCGACCGCCGTGTTCTACGCCCTGGACCAGCAAGGCGGGATGCTGCGGATCGGGCCCGCGTTACTCGCCTACACGATGGCTGCGCAGCTGCCGCTGCGGCAGTGGACCCCGTGGACGGGGCTGGCCGTGCCCCTCTTCCTGGCCGACCGCGCCGACCGCCCCTACATCGGGCTGTTCGAGCCCGGCGCCGCCGGCTCGCTGGCGATACAGCTGGCCCTGCTACTGGTGCCGGCCGCGCTGGGCGTGATCGTGCGCTCGCGCCGCGAGAGCACCCGGCGCGAACGCGACGACGAGGTGCGCCGTTCGGTCTACGAGGAGCGGCTGCGCATCGCCCGCGAAGTGCACGACGTCGTCGGCCACAGCCTCTCGGTCATCAACATGCAGGCGGGCGTGGCCCTGCACGTGCTCGGCAAGCGTCCGGAGCAGGCCGAACCCGCGCTCCAGGCGATTCGCCGGACCAGCAAGGACGCGCTGGAGGAGCTGCGCGGAACTCTGGCGGTCTTCCGCATCGGCGGCGAGGACGAGCGCGGCGCGGACACGCCGGACGAGCCGTCGGGGTCGGCGGCCTCCGGCGGCGGGGCGCCCGGACCCGCGCGCGAACCGGTTCCCGGTCTGGACCGTATCGACGAGCTCGCTGCGGGTATCGATCCCGCAGGGGACCGCGTGCGGGTGCGCGCCGAAGGCGAGCGGACCGCGCTGCCGGCCGCCGTCGAGCACGCCGCGTTCCGCATCGTCCAGGAAGCACTGACCAACGCCGTCCGGCACGGCGGCGGTGCGGCGACCGTAACCATCGGCTACCACCCCGAGGAGTTGACCGTGGAGATCACCGACAGCGGGCACGCGCGTCCCGGCCGGGCCTACGAGGAGGGCAGCGGCATCGCGGGCATGCGCGAGCGCGCCCGCGCAGTCGGCGGGCGATTGCAGGCCGGCCCGCGCGCCGACGGCGGGTTCCGGGTGCGCGCCGAACTGCCCGCGGGGGAGCGGTGAGCACCGTCCGCGTCGCCGTCGCCGACGACCAGGCCCTGGTGCGCATGGGCCTGCGGGTGCTGATCGAGGCCGAGGACGACATGGAGCCCGCAGGCGAGGCCGCCGACGGGCGCGCGGCCGTCGAGCTGGTGCGCCGCGAGCTCCCCGACGTCGTGCTGATGGACGTGCGCATGCCCGGCATGGACGGCATCGCCGCGTTGCGCGAGATCGCGGCCGACGACGCGCTGGAGTGCACCCGCGTGGTCGTACTGACGACGTTCGAGTTGGACGAGTACGTCTTCGACGCGCTTCGCGCCGGCGCCGCCGGATTCCTGATCAAGGACAGCGACCCCCGCGAGCTGCTGCGCGCCATCCGGCTCGCCGCGGCGGGGGAGTCGCTGCTCTCGCCCTCGGTCACGCGCAGCGTCATCGCCTCGTTCACGGCACGCGCGCCCGCAGGCGGGCCGCGCCCCGACCTCGGCGAGCTGACCGAGCGGGAGCGCGAGGTGCTCGCGCTGGTCGGCGAAGGGCTGTCCAACGGTGAGATCGCCGACCGGCTCGTCGTCAGCCCAGCCACCGCGCGCACGCACGTCAGCCGCGCCATGGTCAAACTGCACGCCCGCGACCGCGCCCAGCTCGTCGTGATCGCCTACCGCGCCGGCCTGGTGCGCTGAACGGGGCCGCGAAGCAGAGCGCGCACCCCGCCGATCTTGTAGCCATCGTGAAGGAAAACGATTTCCAGTGACGATAGCTACAAGATCGACGGTGATGGGCGCCGTTCCGGAAGGGCTGCGGGCGATCGCTCACGGCGAACACAACGGGGGGAACAAAACCGGACTCTCGTTTATTGAGTGGTAGTGACTCAACAAGGAGGGTCTGATGACTGAAGCGCAGTCCAACGCGACGTTCCCCGTGCTTCCCCTCGACGACGAGGTCGTCCTCCCCGGAATGGTCGTGCCGGTGGACATCGGCGACTCCGAGGTGCGCGCCGCGGTCGACGCCGCGCGCGCCGGCGGCGACAGTGCGGCGAAGGGTCCCGGAGTCCGGTCCGCGGCCAAGCCGCGGGTGCTGATCGTCCCCCGTAGCGACGGCAACTACGCCGCGGTAGGCACCGTGGCGGTGATCGAGCAGGTCGGCCGCACTCCCGAGGGTGAGCCGGCGGCGGTCGTGCGGGGTACGGCGCGGGCCCGGGTGGGCAGCGGGACCACCGGACCCGGCGCCGCCCTGTGGGTCTCGGCGGAGGTCCACAGCGAGGAGCCGCCGGAGGGCGGCTACCCCGGCAAGGTCCACGAGCAGGCGCGCGAGTACAAGTCCCTGCTGACCACCTACCTGCAGAAGCGCGGCGCGTGGCAGATCCTGGACGGCATCCAGCAGCTGGAGGACCCGGGCAGCCTGGCCGACCGCGGCGGGTACTCCCCGTTCCTCAAGACCGCCCAGAAGCTGCAGCTGCTGGAGACCTACGACGTGTCCGAGCGGCTGCGGCTGCTCGGCGAGTGGACCCGCGACTACCTGGCCGAGCTCGATGTCGCCGAGACCATTGATCAGGACGTGCAGGACGGCGTCGACAAGCAGCAGCGCGAGTTCCTGCTCCGGCGCCAGATGGAGGCCATCCGCAAGGAGCTCAACGAGATCTCCGGCCGGCCGGGCAGCGAGGAGGACGACTACCGCGAGCGCGTGGAGTCGGCCGAACTGCCCGAGCACGTCCGCAAGGCCGCGCTGGAGGAGGTCGACAAGCTGGAGCGGGCCGGCGACTCCTCGCCGGAGTCCGGCTGGATCCGCACCTGGCTCGACACGATCCTGGACATGCCCTGGAACACCCGCACCGAGGACGCCTACGGCATCGCCGGCGCACGCGAGGTCCTCGACGCCGACCACGCCGGCCTCGACGACGTCAAGGAGCGCATCGTCGAGTACCTGGCGGTGCGCAAGCGGCGCGAGGACAAGGGCTTGGGCGTGGTCGGCGGTCGGCGCAGCGGAGCCGTGCTCGCGCTGGTCGGCCCGCCCGGCGTGGGCAAGACCTCGCTGGGCGCGTCCGTGGCGCGCTCGATGGGACGCGAGTTCACCCGGGTCGCCCTGGGCGGCGTGCGTGACGAGGCAGAGATCCGCGGCCACCGGCGCACCTACGTCGGCGCGCTGCCGGGGCGCATCGTCCGCGCGATCAAGGAGTCGGGCTCGATGAACCCGGTCGTGCTGCTCGACGAGATCGACAAGGTCGGCAGCGACTTCCGCGGCGACCCCACCTCGGCGCTACTGGAGGTGCTCGACCCCGCGCAGAACCACACCTTCCGCGACCACTACCTGGAAGTCGACCTCGACCTGTCCGACGTCGTGTTCCTCGCCACCGCGAACGCGCTGGAGTCCATCCCCGGCCCGCTGCTGGACCGGATGGAGCTGGTGCAGCTCGACGGCTACACCGAGGACGAGAAGGTGACCATCGCGCGCGACCACCTGCTCCCGCGCCAGCTGGAGCGGGCCGGGCTGGAGCCGGGCGAGGTGGAGCTCGCCGACGGGGCGCTGCGCCGGATCGCCGCCGAGTACACCCGCGAGGCGGGGGTCCGCGAGCTGGAGCGCACGGTCGCCCGGGTGCTGCGCAAGGTGGCCTCGGGCCTGGCGCTGGGCGAGCGCGACCTGCCGGTGACGGTCGGATCCGACGACTTGGCCGGTTTCATCGGGCGGCCCAAGCACACGCCGGAGACCGCCGACCGCACCTCGGTACCGGGGGTGGCCACGGGCCTGGCGGTCACCGGGGCCGGCGGCGACGTGCTCTTCGTCGAGGCGTCGCTGGCCGACCCCGAGTCCGGCGCCAGCGGACTGACCCTGACCGGCCAGCTGGGCGACGTGATGAAGGAGTCCGCGCAGATCGCCCTGTCCTACCTGCGCTCGCGCGGCGCGGAGCTGGAGCTGCCGGTCGGCGACCTCAAGGAGCGGGGCGTCCACCTGCACGTCCCCGCGGGCGCGATCCCCAAGGACGGGCCCAGCGCCGGTGTCACCATGACCACCGCCCTGGCCTCGCTCCTGTCGGGCCGCCCCGCGCGCTCCGACGTGGCCATGACGGGCGAGGTCTCGCTGACCGGCCGGGTGCTGCCGATCGGGGGCGTGAAGCAGAAGCTCCTGGCGGCGCACCGCGCGGGGATCACCACGGTCCTGATCCCGGCCCGCAACGAGCCGGACCTCGACGACGTCCCCGAGGACATCCGGGGACAGCTCACCGTCCACCCGGTCGGCGACGTCCGCGAGGTGCTGGACCTGGCACTCGACCCGGCGCACAGCCCCGAGGTCGTAGCGGCATAGGAGCGGCATAGCAGGCGGGCTGTTGGCCTTGAGTACCAACAGCCCGCCGGTACGTCAGGGGTCCCTGTAGATCGAGTGATCACCGATCCGTCGCCACATTCAGGAGAGGATCCCCAGCCTCGTCCTTCTGGATGTGGAAGGTCGCCCGCCCATCCGGTGAAGCGAAGCTCCACGTCAGCGAATAGACATCGTGCCCGCCGAGTTTGTGGATCCGAAGGCGTGTCGGTCATGGTGGCGTTCCGGAGAACGCTCCGGCCGCAACCGCGGGAAAGAAGTCCCTATGGATTGCTGTCAGGAACATCCGCCGATGCTCCCTGGGAAGCTGCCGGAGTTCGCGATCGAAAACCTTGAGGGACGTGAACTTCACGGCCCCTCGCTGGGCTTCTCGCCGGTGACCTCTTCCAGGTGAGAGAGAAACTCCGCCCCTGTCATAGGCGAGTTGACCTCTCCCGCGGCGAGTTCATGGTCCTTCGGTAAGTACGGACATTCGTCTGCGGCCTTCTTCCCGGAACACTTCGGTCCGCGCGACTCTAGCCAACCGGTACACAGAGTGTCTGGCGTTCACCGAATGTGGTCGGCCCAGAGCTGTTCCGACTCGGTGGGCGCGATAGTGGCGGCACGGTAGCGACGCGCAACCCTCCGCCCAGTTCTTTCCGCGGACTTCCCGCGACCGCGGCCACGATCCCGCGGCCGGGCCCGTGGCCCGGGCTGGCTACCGTGGGGGGATGACCTCTGCGAACGACGCTGAACGAGAACTGCAGGTCGCCGTCATCGGGTACGGCAAGGGCGGCGAGGTGTTCCACGCGCCGCTCGTCGACGCCACGCCGGGGCTGCGGCTCGCGGCGGTGGTGACCCGCAACCCTGACCGCCAGGCGGCCGTGCGGGAGCGCTATCCCGGGGCCGAGGTGCTCTCCTCGGCCGATGAGTTGTGGAAGCGCACCGGCGACATCGACCTCGCGGTGGTCACGACGCCCAACGAGACGCACGTGCCGCTCGCGCGGGCCGCGATGGAGGCCGGGTTCGCCGCCGTGGTGGACAAGCCGTTCGCGTTGACCGCGGCGGAGGCGCGCGCCCTGGCCGAGGACGCGAGGCGGCTCGGCCAGGTGCTGACCGTCTACCAGAACCGGCGCTGGGACTCCGACTTCCTGACCCTGTGGAAGCTGGTGGAGGAGGGTGCGCTCGGCCGAGTGCACCGCTTCGAGTCGCGGTTCGAGCGCTGGCGACCCGAGGTCGGGGGCACCTGGCGCGACAGCGGCGACCCCGACGCCGGCGCCGGAATCCTCTACGATCTCGGGCCTCACCTGATCGACCAGGCGGTCAACCTGTTCGGGCCGGTGGAGGCGGTCTACGCTGAATTGGACGCCCGGCGCGGGGCGGCGGCCGACGACGACTCCTTCCTGGCGCTGACGCACACCGGCGGCGTGCGTTCGCACCTGTGGATGAGCGCATTCGCCGCCCGGATGGGGCCGCGATTCCGGGTGCTGGGCGACCGCGCGGCGTTCACGATCGACGGGCTGGACTCCCAGGAGGCACGCCTGAACGGCGGCGAACGGCCCGACGTGTCCGACTGGGGCGTCGAGCCGGAGTCGGCGTGGGGCCGGCTGGGCACCGTCGAGGAATCGCAGCCGGTCCGCAGCGAGCGCGGCGCCTACCCGGCGTTCTACGCGGGCGTGCGCGACGCGGTCGGCGAGGGAGAGCCGCTGCCGGTCGAGCTGCACGAGGTGGTGCACGGCCTGGAGGTCATCGAGGCCGCGCGCCGCAGCGCCCGCACCGGGCAGGTGACGGCGGTGCGGTCGGACTGACCGACGGCCGCAGGGCGTCGAACCAACGGTTGAGTTGGTTCGGGATGGCCGGAGTCGCCTGCCGGGCGGCTCCGGTCAGGCTCGCCCGGCCTCGCTCCCTCCCTCGACGGCCGGCGTGTGCTCCACGCCGCGTACCGCTGCGCTCGCCATGGCGACGATGTGCGCGCGCAGGTCGGCCGAGCCCTGGGCGTTGAGCACCCGCGGGCCCACCACCAGGCGCGCCACATGCGGCATGGCGAACGGCCACGCGCCCATCCCGATCAGCGAGAGCAGGGTCATCGCGGCCGTGCTGTCGGGCTCGACGCCCAGGCTGCCGGCCAGAGCGAGCACCTTGGTGGCGTAGACGTCGGAGCGGGCGCCGTCCTCGGGCAGTGGGCGGTCCTTGAAGTACAGCGCCTCCCACATCAGCAGGCGCACCATGGTGCCGTTGGCGGCGTGGGCGTCGTAGAGCCGCCCCACCCACTCGCCGACGTCCTCGCCCGGCCGCGGCAGCGATGCGGCGTGCTCGCTCTTGACCGCCTCCAGCACCGCGTGGAACAGCTTCTCCTTGCTTCCGAAGTGGCCGTAGACGCGCTCCTTGTTCACGCCCGCGCGCTCGGCGATGCGGTCGATGCGCCCGCCGGCGATCCCGTGCTCGGCGAACTCCTCGCGTCCCGCCTCCAGCAGCTTGCGGCGGGTGGCCGCGCTGTCCCTAGGTGACATGGCGCAAGCATACCCAATTGACATCCAACTGTTTGGTTGGTTTCGTAAGCGGCATGCTCAAGCAGACCTCCGGCCGTGCAGCCGCTGAGCCGGTCCCGCAGCCGACCCCTGTTCCGCGCCCGACCCCGCAGATCCTGGTCATCTCCGCGGCCGCCCTCGCCGTGCTCGGCCAGCTGTACCTGGCCCTTCCGCTGCTGTCCCCGATCGCCGACTCCACCGGGTCCACCGTCGATCAGGCCAGCTGGGCGGTCACCGCGTTCGGTGCCGCCTACGCACTGGGGTTCCTGGTCGTCGGCCCGCTCGGCCCGCGCGTCGGCTACCGCCGACTCATCGTCGCCGGAGTCGCCGCAACCGCCCTGTTCGCCTGCGTAACGGCCTTCATGCCCACGGTCGAGACCGTCGTCGCGGCCCGCGCCCTGCAGGGATGCGCCGCAGCGGCCTTCGCGCCCACCGCGATCGCCTACCTGACCCGTACCATCCCGCCGCACCGCAGGACCTTCGCGTTCGCCACGCTGACCAGCTCGTTCCTCGCCGCCGCGGTCGTCGCACAGGTCGCCGCCCAGCTCATCACCGCCCGCTGGGACTGGCCGGCGGTGTTCCTGGTCTCCGGCGCGGCCACCGCCGCTGTGGCCGTGCTCGCCCGCTACGTGCTCGTGGCCGACCGGCCGGAGCAGGCGGTCTCGCCCGCCGCGGCCTACCGCGGCCTGGCTCAGGCCGCGGTCCGGCCGCACCTGCTGCCCTTCTACGGGATCGCCGTCACCGTGCTCTTCGGCTTCGTGGGGCTGTACGCGGCGATCCGGCTCGCCGACCCGCTCGGCGTGGCCGCCGACGACGACGCCCTGCTCGCGCTCCGCGCCGGCGGGCTGCCCGCCATCCTGCTCGCGCCCCTAGTGGCACCGCTGCTGTCGAGGCTTTCGGTGCTGCACCGGCTCGCGGCCGGCCTGGCGGCCTCGGCCGTGTTCATCGCGGCCGCCGGGCTCTCCGTTCCGCTCGTCGGCTCGATCGGCCTCTTCACCGTGCTGATCGCGGGCTACGTGCTGGCCACGGCCGTGGCCGTGCCCGCCGCGATGCAGGGCTCCCAGGCCGCCGCCGGAGAGCAGTCCGCCGCGGTCGGCGCCATGTACGGCTTCTGGCTCTACATCGGATCCAGCCTCGCGGCGCCGGTCGTCGCTGGGACCTCCGTCCTGGGCTTTGCGGCCCTGAGCGGGCTGTTCGCCGGGGTCCTGCTCGTCGGCGCCGCGTTGGCCCTGATCGCCGCCGCCCTCGCCTCCCGCGGCGCGGGCACGCGCTAGAGCGATGGGAAGGAGCCTCCCATCACCGTTGATCTTGTAGCTATCGTGATTTTGAATCGTTCTCTCTCACGTTAGCTACAAGATCAACGGGGATGAGCGGTGCGCGCCCGGGCGCCGTTCCGCGGCTAACGTCGGACGTGTGGATGAGGGGACTGCGGTAGGGGGACACGTCGGCCACCGGGCCGGCAGCAGCGGGTACCGGCGCATCGTCGCGGCGATGACCGCCGCCGGGGTGGCCACGTTCGCGCAGCTCTACGCGGTCCAGGCGGTGCTTCCCGGTCTGGCCGACAGCTTCGCGGCGTCCGCCTCGAGCGTGGCCCTGAGCGTCTCCTTCGCCACCGGCGGCCTGGCGGCGTTCGTGCTGGTCTGGAGCGGTATCGCGGACCGCATCGGCCGTGTACGGGTCATGGCGGTCGCGTTGACCGTCTCCACGGCGCTCGGATTGGCGGCACCCTTCGCGCCGGACATGTGGACGCTGCTCCTTCTGCGGGGCCTGCAGGGCGCGGCGCTGGGCGGGGTGCCGGCCGTGGCCATGGCCTACCTCGCCGAGGAGGTCCACGCCGCTCACCTCTCCCGCGTGGCCGGGATCTACATCGCCGGCAACACCGTCGGCGGGATGAGCGGGCGCCTGGTCGCCGGCGCGGTCGCCGACCTCGGCGGATGGCGCTGGGGCGTGGCCGCCGACTCGCTGCTCGCCCTGGCCGCGCTGGTCGTCTTCGCCGTCGCGATCCCGCGCACCCGCGGATTCACCCCCAGGCACCACGGATCGTCCGGGCCGGGCCTGGCGCGGCGCGTGCGCTCCGCCGTCGGCGACCCCGGCCTGATCGGGCTGTACTGCCAGGCGCTGTTCCTGATGGGCGCCTTCGTCACCGTCTACAACTACCTCGGCTTCCGGATGACCGGCCCGCCCTTCGGCCTGTCCCAGACGCTCGTGGCGTCCCTGTTCGTCGCCTACCTCTCGGGCACCGCCGGCTCGGCCGCCGCCGGGCGCCTGGCCGAGCGGATCGGCCGGCGGGCCGTGCTGCTGTGCGGCGTCGCCGGTATGGCCGCCTCCGCCGGCCTCCTGCTCGTCCCCGCGCTCTGGGCCGTCGCCGCCGGGCTGCTCGTGTTCACCTTCGCCTTCTTCTCGGCCCACGCCACAGCATCGGCGTGGGTGGGACACCGGGCCACGACCGCGCGCGCCCAGGCGGCGGCGCTGTACACACTGGCCTACTATCTGGGCTCCAGCGCGTTCGGCTGGCTGGGCGGAGTCTTCTACGACGCCGTCGGCTGGACCGGTGTGGTCGCCTACGTCCTCGCGCTGTGCGCGGTCGCCGCCCTGGCTGGAACCGTGCTGCTCGGGCGCCGGGGATGAGAGGCTCGTAAGCCCGCGGGCGGTGCCGCCGCGACCGGCGCAGTGCAGCAGGAAGGGAAGGTAGCCGTGGCCCAGGTACTCGTCCTCGCCGACGACCTCACCGGCGCCAACGCCACCGGCGCCCGTTTCGCGCGCGCCGGGATGCGGGTCGCCACCGTCACCCCCGAGCACGTGGCCGCCGTCGCCGAGGAGTACGACGTCGTGGTGGCCAACCTCGACAGCCGCCACGCTTCGCCCGAGCAGGCCGCCGACCTGGTGACCGACGTCGTCGAGGCGATCTGGCCGGTCGGCCTGGTCGTCAAGCGCTTCGACAGCGCGCTGCGCGGCAACGTCGGCGCCGAACTGGAGGCGGCCTGGCGGGCCGTGCGCGAGCGCGTGCCCGCCCGCTGGGCCGTGCGCGCGCTGGTCGTGCCCGCGTTCCCCACCGCAGGCTGCACCACCGTCGACGGCGTGCAGTTGCTCGGCGGGCAGCCGCTGGAGGCCACCGATCTGGCCCGCGACCCCTTCTGCCCGATGGACACCGGCGACGTCGCGGCGATCCTCGCCCGCCAGAGCACACTGGGCGTGCGCAGGCTGCCCGCCCGCCAGGTCACCGAGAGCATGCTCGCCGCCGAGCTGCGCTCCGGGCACGATCCCGTGCTGGTCTGCGACGCCGCGGACGAGCAGCGCATCGAGGGTCTCGCGCAGGCCGCAGCGGAGGTGCACCGCGAGGACGGAACGGTGTGGGTGGCCGCCGACCCCGGCCCCAGCGGCGCACTGCTGGCCTATGCGCTGCGCCTGCGCGGCCAGGCCGGTGCACCGGGGCCGCTGCTGGCCGTGGCCGGCAGCACCACGGGACCGACCCGGCGCCAGTTCGACGCCCTCGCCCGCTCGGGGCCCGCGCGGTTCGTCGACGCCGATCCCGTCCGCCTGGGCGTCGGCGACCGGAGCCACGCCGCCGATGTCGCGCGGCAGCTCATCGACCGGCTGACCTCCGCAGTCTTCCCCGACGTCGTGGCGCTGCGGCTGCTCGACCCCGGTCCCGCCGCCGATTCCCGCCGCGCCGAACGGGCCCTGCCCGCCCGCCTCGCCGACCTGCTCGCCGGGGTGATGGAGGCGGTCGAGGAGGAGGCCGGGACCCACGCCCTGCCCAGCGGCCTGTTCATCACCGGCGGCGACGTCACCTCCAGCGTGTTCGACGCGCTGGGCGTGCACGGGTTCGTCGTGGCCGGAGAGGTGCTGCCGCTGGCCGTGCACGGCACGCTGAACGGCGGGCCGCTGGACGGCGTGCCCGCGGTGGTCAAGGGCGGGTTCGTCGGCGACGAGTCGGCGGCGGTCGAGTGTCTGGGCCGGCTGCGCCGCGCCGCGCGCGCCCGGCTCCAACAGGTGCACTCCGAGGTCTCCGAGCACGTCCTGCCGCCGGCGGGACCGCCCGCGAGCCAGCCGTTCTCAGGCGCCTGATGCCCCTCGGAGACCACACCACCGGCACATCACCGCTGATCTTGTAGCTATCGTCACTGGAAATCGTTTTCCTTCACGATGGCTACAAGATCAACGGGAATCACCGACCCCCTCCCGGCCCGCGCCGGACGGGGGTCGTCTAGACTTCCGGGCAATTTACCCGCATGAGGGCGGTGACCGCCCTCAGCGTCTGAACCCGACGGACTCCAAGGAGGAAGATGACACCACTCGGCTACGAGACGATCCGGCGCCTACCCAAGGTGCTGCTGCACGACCACCTCGTCGGCGGCCTGCGTCCGCGCACCGTGCTTGACTTGGCCGCGCGCTCCGGCGCCGACCTGCCCGCCGACGACCCCGCCCGCCTGCGGGACTGGTTCGCCGCCGCGGCGACCACCCCGGAGGAGCGGGCCCGCCGGCTGGACCCGCTCCCGGCGCTGCTGCAGGACACCGAGTCCCTGACCCGCGCGGCCGCCGAGTGCGCCCAGGACCTCGCTGACGACGGCGTGGTCTACGCCGAGGTCAAGCTCGCGCCCGAGCAGCACACCGAAGGCGGGCTGACCCGCGAGCAGGTCGTGGACGCGGTGCTGGAAGGACTGCGGGTCGGTCGAGCCAAGGCGCGGCTGTTCGGTGCGCACACGGACGTGCGCCTGCTCCTCACGGCCATGCGCCAGGCCGCCGACTCCCTGGAGATAGCCGATCTGGCGGTGCGCTACCGGCACCGCGGCGTGGTGGGCTTCGACATCGCCGGACCCGAGGCCGGCTTCCCGCCCACCCGCCACATCTCCGCCTGCGAGCACGTCAAGCGGGCCAACTTCCACCTCACCCTGCACGCCGGCGAGGGGTTCGGGCCGTCCTCCATCTGGGAGGCGATCCAGTGGTGCGGCGCCGACCGCCTCGGCCAGGGAGTGCGGATCGTCGACGACATCGCCCTCGCCGACGACGGCTCCGCCAAGCTGGGCGAACTCGCCGCCTACATCCGCGACAAGCGCATCCCGCTGGAGCTGTGCCCGACCTCCAACGTCAGCTCCGGGGTGCTGCCGTCGCTGGCCGAGCACCCGGTCGACGCGCTGCGCCGGCTGCGGTTCCGCGTCACCGTCAACACCGACAACCGGCTGCTGGACAGCACCTGCCTCAGCGAGGAGCTGGCGCGGATCAGCGCGGAGTTCGGCTACACCGCCGAGACGTTGCGCTGGTTCACGGTCAACGCGATGAAGTCGGCCTTCATCGGCCACGACGAGCGCCTGGCGCTCATCGACCGGGTGATCAAGCCCGGCTACGCCGAGCTGGAGGTCCACCGGGCCGGCGCGGCGTTCTTCCGCCAGGAGGACCCCTGGTAACCGGCCCGCGGCGGACCGCCCCGGCCGCGCCTCAGTCCTCGTCGGGCGCGACCTCGGGCACCGCGAACGGGGGCGTCCCGGTGCCCACGATGCGGTACCCGCCCCAGACGTTGGTCTCGGCCAGCGTGCCGGCGCCCTCGTGCCCCCCGGGGGTGCGCAGCAGGACCTCGGTATCGCCGGACCGGTAGGCGGCGTCGGCCGCCGGACCGGCGGAGACGCGGCCGACCCAGCGGTAGGCGCCCACAAGCGGGTCGAAGCGCCCGGCGAGGTGCGTCTCGACCTCGGCCTCGACGCCGCCCGCGACCAGGGTCGCCGACCCGTGGTACTCCTCCTCGTCGTCGCCCATCCCGCTCACTGCCGCCTGCCCCCTTCCCGCGCCCGGCCCGCCGCGGCTCGCGTCCGGCCGGACGCGGGCGCGGGCCACAGGCGGTAGCCGCCGGGGTCGAAGCGGCTGGTGCGCAGCTTGTAGTCCCAGGTGAAGCCGGGCCACAGCGTGGTGTTGCGGCCCTGGTCGTTGAGATACCAGCTGTCGCAGCCGCCCGTGACCCAGACGGTGCCCCCCGTCTTGTCCTGGACCCACCGGCTGTAGGCTTCCTGCGCCTCGGCGCGCGGCTCCAGTCGTTCGACGCCGCGGTCGTGGGCATAGCGCAGCGCGGCCATCGTGTAGCCGATCTGGGCCTCCAGCATGAACAACTGGGAGCTGTGTCCCAGGCCAGTGTTGGGTCCGGCCAGCACGAACAGGTTCGGGTAGCCGGCGACGGTGGTGCCCCGGTGCGCCTGCATGTCCGAACCCCGGCGCCAGCGGTCGGCGAGCAGCACCCCCTCGCCGTCGCGGATGCGGTGCGAGACAGGGCTGTCGGTGACGTGGAAGCCGGTTCCGAAGATGAGCGTGTCCACCTCGTGGCGGGTGCCGTCGCGTGTGACCACGGCGTCGGGCTCGATCTCGGCGATGGGCTCGGTGACCACGTCGACGTTGGGGGCGTCCAGCGCGGGATAGTAGTCGTTGGACATCAGGATGCGCTTGCAGCCGATGGTGTAGTCCGGGACCAGCTTGCGCCGAAGACCGGGGTCTTCGACCCCGCGCCGCAGGTTGGCCCGGGCGAGCTTCTCGACGATCCTGAGCAGCCGCGGGTTCTTGGCGAACCCGATGACGTAGGTCTCCCGTCCCCAGTAGATGCAGGTCCGGGCGAGGCGCTGGAGCAGCGGCACGGCGTTGTAGAGCCGCCGCTCCGCCGCGGTGATGCCGCGATCGTGCCGCGGGATCACCCAGGGCGGAGTGCGCTGGAACACCCGCATCCTGCCCACGGTCGGCTGGATCTCGGGGATGAACTGGATCGCCGACGCGCCGGTGCCCACGACGGCGACCCGCCGGCCGGCGAAGTCGTGTGCATGGTCCCAGGTGGCCGAGTGGAAGACGGCTCCGCGGAAGGTGTCCAGCCCGGGGATGGCGGGATAGGCGGGGTCGGCGAGCGGTCCGCAGCCGGTTACCAGGAACTGCGCGGTGACGGTGCCGCCGCTGGTGCGCACCCGCCAGCGGCCGTGCTCGGGTTCCCAGCGGGCCTCCTCCACGTCGTGGCCGAACCGGATGTGGCGCACCACGTCGTAGTCCTTGGCCACCCGGCGCAGGTAGTCCCAGATCTCGGGCTGCGGCGAGAAGCTGCGGCTCCAGTCCGGGTTCGGGGCGAAGGAGAAGGAGTACAGGTGGGAGGGGACGTCGCAGGCGGCGCCAGGGTAGTCGTTGTCCCGCCAGGTGCCGCCGACGTCGTCGGCGCGCTCCAGCAGCACGATGTCGTCGAGTCCGGCCCGCTTGAGCCGGACCGCCATGCCGATCCCGGCGAAGCCGGTGCCGATCACGGCGACCCGGAAATGGGGGGCCGCCGCCTCCTGGTCCTCGGTCACGTCCTGGTCGTCGGTCACGTCAACCGATCCTTTCCGGCCGGTGGAGCGGTCCGGCGCCCGGCCGGGCCGCAGCTCCGCGCGGCCCGGCCGGGGCCGGCGGAAAGAGCCGGCCCGGGTGCTCAGGCGCGTTGAGCCTCCGGGCCGGCGGTCGAGGGGGCCGCGCCGGGGCGGCCGAGCAGTCCGGCCTTGCGCCAGAGGTACCTGCCGGGGCCGGAGATGGCGCCGGCGCGGTCGAGGGTGGCGACGACCTTGCGGGCCGCCCAGGTCTTGGTGTCGGTCCAGTGCGGGTTGCGCCGGGCCGCCTTGCGGGCCGCGCGGGGGTCCAGGCCAATCCGCTCGTAGACCTCGGGGCTGATCAGCCGGGTCGCGGAGTAGTAGACGACCAGGCCGAGGACCAGCCGGCTGTAGTGCTGCACCAGGGCGCCGCGCCTGTTCCAGTCGCGGGCGAACTCCTCGCGGGCGTAGCGCATGTGGCGGGCCTCCTCCACAACGTGGATGCGCGAGACCGCCCGGGTGAGCGGCTCCAGCTCCTCGTCGGCCATGATCTCCCGCTGCAGCTGGTCCAGGATCTCCTCGACGAACAGGGCGCCGCTGAAGGTCAGCGGCCCGTTGGAGACGGTCTTGAAGACCTTGCCGAGGACGTGCGCGACCGGGTCGAGCCGGTAGAAGGGCGCGTCGAGCTTGTCCAGCAGCTTGGCGAACATGACCGAGTGGCGGCACTCGTCGGCGATCTCGGTGTAGGCGTACTGGACGTGGTTAGTGGTGGGGTCCCGGTCGTAGGCGTGGCGCACCAGCATCTGCATCAAGATGGTCTCGAACCAGATCCCGATGCTGGCGACGCTGGCGATCTCCTGGCGGCTGAGCTCCTTGCGCTGCTCCTCGGTGAGGGAGTCCCACAGCTCGGTGCCGTAGAGGGACAGGCGCTCGGGCCGGATGGCGTAGCGGTCCGGATCGACAGGGGCGTCCCAGTCGATCTCCACGAGGGGGTCGAAGGACGCCTTGGCCGACGAGCGCAGCAGGCGCTTGGCGATGTCTTCGCGGTCGGTCGTGCGGGTCTGCGGCTCAACGGTCACGTCGGTCCTCCTCGTCCTCATCCGGCGGCGGCCCGGCGGCTGCGGGCGCTGGGGGGACCGGCTGGTCCCGCCGGCGGGCGCCGGGCCGCGCCTTGAGGGGCGGATGTGATCTCGTCCACACCGGTTGCCGAAACATTACAACGGACATTGTCACAATTCAACCGGTAGTCGTGTGCGGAGGCGAGGCGGTGCCGGATTCGGTTGCCGCGCCCGCCCGCGCTCGCGGTGGACCGCCGGCCGGGGCGCGACGCCATAGGCTTGGGGCCATGGCCGAATACCGCATCGACGAGTTGGCGCGGCTCGCGGGTACCACGGTGCGAAACGTCCGGGTGTACCAGGACCGCGGGCTGCTCTCTCCGCCGCGCCGCGAGGGGCGCGTGGGCATCTACACCGAGGCCCACCTGGCGCGGCTGCGGCTGATCGGCCAGTTGCTCAAGCGCGGCTATACCTTCGCCAACATCAGTGAGCTCGTCACCGTCTGGGAGCGCGGCGGCGACCTCAACGACATCCTCGGCTTCGAGTCGGCGATGGGCGACCCCTGGTCGGACGAGATCCCCGGCTACGTCACCATGCGCGAGCTGCGCGAGATGTTCCCCGGGCAGGTGAGCGCGCCGAACGTGACGCGTTCGCTGCGGCTGGGCCTGCTGGAGCGCGAAGGGCTGCGCTTCCGGGTGCCCAGCCCGAGGCTGCTCAACGCCGGCGCCGAACTGGTGGCCGCCGGCATGGAGCTGAGCACCGTGCTGGACATCTCCGAGCGACTCAAGGAGCGTGTGGGCGCCCTCGCCGGCGAGCTCGTGCGCGCGGTGGCCGACCACATCCTGGCCGAGCACGCCCCGCAGGGCATCCTGCAGGGCGACGAGATAGCCGAGACCGCGACGCTGGTGCGCCGGCTGCGGCCGCTGGCCCAGACCGCGGTCGACGCCATGCTCGCCGACGCGATGGCTCGCAGCCTGCATGAGGTGATGGGCGAGCACTTCGCCGAGGTCCTGGAGCACATCAATGAGCGCAAGGGCGCTGCGGCGGGGACGGCCGGCGGCGGCGCCGGCGCGCCCGACCGGGCGGCGCCGGACGATGCGCCGGGCGCCGGCGCGCCCGACCGGGCGGCGCCGGACGATGCGCCGGGCGGAGGCGCACCCGGCAGCGGCGCCGGGCGGCGCTCGGCCTGATTCAGCCCTCCCGCAGACCGACCGCCCCGCGGCACAGGGCCGCCAGCTCCGCGCCGACCGCATCGGGCGCCTCCATCGGAAGCATGTGGCCGCAGCCCGCCATCACGCGCAGGCGCGCCCGCGGCAGTGCGCGGGCGAGCTCGCGGGGGTGGCGCGGACTCACCACCCGGTCGCGGTCGCCCGCCAGCACACGCACGTGCAGCCCTCGCAGCGCGCCGAGCCCGGCGGAGAGGTCCTGGCCGGCGAGCGACTCGTAGAACCCGGCCACCACCCGGGTCGGCGTGCCGTGGATCAGCTCGGCGCACTCCCGCACGTGCAGCGGATCGGCGGCGGCCCGAACGCGGTCCGCCGCACGGCCGCGCGGAAGGCGCCCGCGTGCGGCGGAAGCAGCAGGCGCAGCCGGTCGACGGCACCCGGAGCCAGCCCCAGCGCGCGCATCGCGCACCGCCGGGCGGCGGCCCCCGCCCGCGCGCCGAGCGGCCGGCCGGGGCCGGTCGCCTCCAGTCGGCCCGCGCCGGTCGCCGCCAGCAGGACGCCCGAGACCCGATCGGCCGTGAAACCGGGGTGGGCCGCGGCCAGTGCGATGACCGCGCGCCCGCCCGTCGAATGGCCGCCCAGCACGACGGGTCCCTCCGGGGCGCAGTGCTCCAGCACGCGCATCAGGTCGTCGCCGAGCACGGCGCTGCCCAGCGGGCGCGAGCCCAGCGTGGAGCCGCCGTGGCCCCGCTGGTCCCAGCGGACGGTGCGCACGGCGACGCCGGGTTCGGCGGCAAGCCGCGCGGCCTGCGGCCGCCAGGTGTCCGACGCCAGCGCCCAGCCGTGCGCCAGGACCGCGGTCACCGGCGCGTCGGCCGGGCCGCGGATGTGCACCTGCAGTTCGGCGCCGTCCGGCGTCTGAACGATCCGGGCCCGGTCCACGGCGTTGCGGAGCGGGGGCACGGGGCGCCTCCTTCGCGTTCGGGGGTGGGGGAGGCCGCGCTCCCGGTGGCCGGTGCCCCGCGGGGACCGGGCGGGCCGCCGCGGCGCGCCGCGGCCGGGTCAGACGCGGTCGGCTTCCTCCGCCGGTGCGGAGCCGGGTCCGTGCCGGTTGACCACGCTCAGCGGCAGCGGCGCCGTGAAGCGCAGCTCGCCGCTGGCCCCTGCGGGCACGGCCGGGCTGTGCGGGAACACGGGGGTGACGCGCCGGTAGTCCGCGCCGGGCGCGGGCCGGGGGTCCTCGCCGCCCTTGTTCGGCCACAGCGACATCGCCCGCTCGGCCTGGGCGGTGATGGTCAGCGACGGATTGACGCCCAGGTTCGCCGAGACGGCCGATCCGTCGACCACGTGCACGCCGGGGTGGCCGTAGAGCCGGTGGTAGGGGTCGATGACCCCGTCCTCCGGGGAGGAGGCGATCGGGCAGCCGCCCAGAAAGTGCGCCGTCAGCGGGATGTCGAAGACCTCGCCGACGGTGCCGCCGGCGTGCCCGCCGATCTCGTCGGCCAGCCGGGTCATCACCTCCTGGCCCTGCGGGATCCAGGTGGGGTTGGGCTCGCCGTGGCCTTGGCGCGAGCTCAGGATCCGGCGGCCGAGCAGGCCGCGTTTGGTGAACGTCGTCAGCGAGTTGTCCAGGGACTGCATCACCAGCCCGATGATGGTGCGCTCGGAGAACCGGCGCACCGAGAGGCTGCGCGTGAAGATGTAGGGGTGGCGCGCGGCCAGACCCAGGAAGCGCAGCCACCGCGGCACGCGGCCGCCGCCGGGGACCTGGATCGTGGCCAGCATGCCCATGGCGTTGGAGCCCTTGCCGTAGCGGACCGGCTCGACGTGGGTGTGGGAGTCGGGGTGCATCGACGAGGTGATCGCCACGCCCCGGGAGAAGTCCTCGACCGGGGTGGTGCTCTGGGTCATCGCGCCCGCGAGCGACTCGGAATTGGTGCGCGTCAGCGTCCCCAGCCGCGCGGAGATCCGCGCCAGCATGCCGGCGTCGCGCATGCGGTGCAGCAGCGTCTGGGTGCCGTAGGTGCCCGCGGCGACCACGACCTGGCGGGCGGTGAAGGTGCGGGCGTAGCTGCGCTTGCGCGGGGCGCCGGTGGCCAGCGCGTCCACGGCGTAGCCCGGGCCCCGGCCGCCCTCGGCGGGCAGCTCGCGCAGCCGTTCGACCGTGGTCAAGGGGTGGATCACGGCGCCGTCGCGCTCGGCGAAGTAGAGGTAGTTCTCGGTGAGGGTGTTCTTGGCGCCGTGGCGGCAGCCGGTCATGCACGAGCCGCACTCGATGCAGGCGCGGCGCCGGGGACCCGCGCCGCCGAAGTAGGGGTCGCCGCCGGAGCTGCCCGGCTCGGCGGTGTGGTGGCCGTCGCCGTCGGCGCTGTCGCCGAAGTAGACGCCGACAGGCGCCAGGTGGAAGGTGCCGCCCACGCCCATGTCCTCGGCGACCTTCTTCAGGTGCGCGTCCGAGGGCGTGACGGTCGGGTTGGTGCGCACGCCGAGCATCCGGCGGGCCTGGTCGTAGTAGGGGGCCAGCTCCGAGCGCCAGTCGGTGATGTCGCGCCACTGGGGGTCGTCGTAGAAGTCGTCGAGCGGGGTGTAGAGCGTGTTCGCGTAGTTCAGCGATCCGCCGCCCACTCCGGCGCCGGCGAGGATCATCACGTCGCGCAGCAGGTGGATGCGCTGGATGCCGTACATGCCCAGGGCGGGTGCCCACAGGAAGTTGCGGACGTCCCACGAGGTCTCGGGCAGGGTTTCGGGTGTGAAGCGGCGTCCCGCTTCCAGGACGCCGACACGGTAGCCCTTTTCGGTCAGTCTCAGGGCGCTTACAGCGCCTCCGAAACCCGACCCGATCACGGCGACGTCATAGTCGAAGCCGTTGTCGGACCCGTCGGTTCCGGAGGTGGGGGCCGAGCCGCCCCCGGGCTCGGTGCTCTTCTCGTCCCTTGCCACGGCCTCGCCTTCCTTGAAGCGTTCATGCTGCTGAAGCCGTCCTCCCGGCGGAAACCGCGCGCGAGTCGGGCGGTTGGAAATGTGACATCAACTATTGTAATGTTCCTCACCTACCGGCCGGTAAGGTGTCCTGCGTAACACACCGCCGCCGACCCCTCACACCCCCTCGCCCCGTCGCGGACTCCGGAACCGGTGTCCGTAAAGGAGGAAGTCCAATGGCAGAGGAGACGCAAGCGGAGGCTCCCCGCGCTTCCGGAGGCACCGCGTGGAAACGGTTCGCGCTCGCCTTCATCCCGGCGCTGGGCGCTGCGGGAATCCTCGTCGGCCTGACCGCCCAAGGCACCCTCGCCGCGTCGTTCGCGGTCTCGGGCGAGAGCTTCAAGGTCTCCGCCGACCAGCTCAAGGGGTCCGGCTTCGCCCAGTTCGCCGACACCGCGACCTCCGCCGACGGCACCGAGCACCCCGTCGCCATCTCGGTCATAGACCACGCCGAACTGAGCAACCTCTGCCAGTCCGTGCTGATGGATACCGGGGTCGGAGAGGTGACCCTGCTGGTCAGGGCCGGTCAGGGCGAAAAACCGGCCGTCGCCGAGAACATGGTGATCGACGTCCAGCAGCTCTCCGGCGACGCCGAGTTCACCGAGATGGAGATCGGACGCGACGGCAGCACGGTCGAGAACACCAGCGGCGAGAGCGGCGAGCCCGGAGTCTTCGGCCAGCAGGCCGACACCGTCACCATCGACGGGCTCCGCCAGACCGCGTGGTCGGTCAACGCCGGCACCTTCAGCCTCACCGGACTGAAGCTGAGCGTGAAGCCCGGCAACCACGAGTGCTACTGATTCGATGACCCCGAACGGCACCCCACGCGAGGGGAAGGCCACGCGCTCGGCATTCCGGGAGTGGCGCAGGAGCCGCCCATTCTGGGGCGGCCTGCTGATCCTCCTCGCCGGCATCGTGATCGTCGCGGCGCCCGCTCTCAACCCCCTCGACCTGATCGTGCAGCAGGGCATCGCGGGCGTCTCCGGGTACTTCTCCGGACTCCTGCTGATGGCCGTCGGAGTCCTGGTGTGGCTCCAGCCGCCGCAGCGGATCTTCTACGGCGTCGCGGCGGTGCTGCTCTCGCTGGTCTCCTTCATCACCTCGAACTTCGGCGGCTTCGTATTCGGGATGCTCTTCGGTCTGGTCGGCGGTGCGCTAACCGCGGCCTGGGTGCCCCACCGCGAGCGCAGGGAGCCCGCGGGCGAACGCGGGCGCGCGGGTGCGGAGCGGGCCATCGACCGGCCCGGCGGCGGGGCGGGCGAGGGCGCGGCCGGCGAGGCCGGTGACGAGGCCGCGGAGAGCGGCGGGGACGAAACCTCCGCCGAAACCGGCGCGCCGGAGCGCGACCGGGCCGCGGCCCGCGACGAAGCGGCCCCGGCGCGCAGCCCCGCCGAGGGCGCCGAGGGCGCGGCCGGGACCGTCCGCGGCGGCGCGGGAGTCGGCGGTGCCACCTATTTCACGTCGCTGGAGGGCCCGCCCGGCGGCGACTCCGCGGGGCGCCGCCGTCGGCGGGCCGCCGACGACCCCGCCTCCGGAGGAGGCAGCGGGGCCGGCGGCTCCTCGGGCGGTGACCGGCTGCACTCCCTGGCCGCGGTGGCCGCGGCGCTGGCCATCGCGGTCCCCGTGCCCGCGACGGTCACCTGGCCCTGGGACGACTGGTTCGGCGGCGGCGAGGAGACCCCCGCCCCCGGGGACCCCTCCGCCACTCCTACCCCCACCTCCTCGCCCGCGCCGTCGCCTTCGGGAGGCGCGGACGGTTCGGACGGCGGCACCGACGGCGGTACGGGTACCGGCGGGCAAGAAGGGCAGGACGGCTCCGGCCGGCAGGGCGAGGAGGAGCCCCCGACCGCCGCGGAGTGCGAGGTCCAGGAGGGGCCGTCCGCCATGGGTGAGGAGGAGTACCGGGCGCTGCTCGAAGCCTGCCGGCAGGCCAAGGAGGACGGCGAGGCGCCCGAGTTCCAGGTGCACCAGGGCGACGGGCGGTGGCTCGCCCACACCGAGACCTCCGGGCTGAGCGCCGACGAACTGAGCATGGAGGGTGCGGCCTTCGAGGGTGTGGTGGAGTATCCCGTCGAGGGCGGAACCGTGCGCTACCTCAAGCTGACCATGGACACCGCGGAGTTCACCGGCGCGCGGCAGTGGAGCGAGCACGACGGCACCACCACGTCGCTCGGCATCCCCGCGATGACCATGTCGGGTGACGTCGTCATGCACGTCACCCGGATGAAGGTGCGGATCCTGGGCATCCCGCTGGAGTTCACGCCGGACTTCCCGCCCCCGCTGCTGCTGCCGTCGATGACCGTGACCGACCTGGAGGCCGACCAGCCGCTGGCCCAAGCCCGGACGGTGGAGATCACCGGCCTCGACGAGAGGGTGAAGCCCTGAGGGCGGCGCCCGCCGACGGCACCCCCCGACGGCGCCGCCGTCCGCCCCGGTGCGGGCGGGCCTGCCGCCGCCGAACGGACGGTGGGGCGGTCCGCAGACCGCCCCACCGCTGCCGTGCCGACCGGGCCGGCTCAGCCGGTCAGACTCCGGACAGCGCCCCGGCGGGCTCGGCCGCCCCGGCGTGCGGGCCGACGCCGTCCACGCGCGGCAGGAGCCGGCTGGGCGCACCGGTGTAGGAGACGTAGAGCGCATCGCGCGCGCGGGTGCCGGCCACGAACAGCAGGTTGCGCTCCTGCTGGTAGACCTGCTCCAGTGCAACCGGGTCGCCCTCCGCGGAGTCGACCGCGGCCTTGGGCGGCAGCAGCGGATCGCTCATGCCCACGATCGCCAGGCACCGGAACTCCTGGCCCTTGAGCCGGTGCAGCGTGCCCACCCGGACCGCGCGGACGTCCTCGGCGGAGTCCAGGGGAGCGGTGGGCACGCCGCGGGCCTGCAGTTCCTTTGCGATGTGCCGGACCACCCACTGGTTGCGGCCCGCCACCGCGATCGAGCCGGGAGCGACGCCGGCCTCGAGCCAGACCCGCACCCAGTCGCCCATGGCGGCGCGCTCCTCGGTCCGCGACGCGCAGCCGCGCACGACGGGCTCGGGGCCGTGCAGCAGCGAGCGGTAGCCGGCGAGGGTGTCGGCGTTGTCGTCCATGCCCAACGCCGGATGGCGGCCCAGGATCGGCATCGCCCAGCTGAGGATCTCCTGGGAGACGCGGTAGCTCACGCGCAGGCGGTGGCTGCGGCCGCGCACGTTCACCCCCAGAGAGGCCAGGGACACGCGGTTGTCGTAGATGCGCTGGTGCGGGTCGCCCACGATGAACAGGTCGTCGGGACCGGCGGGCACCGCGGCGCGCAGCATCCTCCACTGGGTCGGGTGCAGGTCCTGGGCCTCGTCGACGACGACGTGGCGGTAGCGGGGGCCGGAGCGCCCGAGCACGCGTGCGGCCTCCAGGGCGACCTGCGGATAGGACCACTCGTTGGCGACCTCCATCCCGCCCGTGTAGCGCTGAATCGTCTCCCACACCTGCGTTCGGTGCTCGGGCGCCAGGTGCAGCATTCGGCCGCTGCGCTCGCAGCGGATGTAATCGGTCAGGCGGGTGAGGTTCTGCGCGAGGATCACCTGCTCCCACTCGTCGACGAGGAACCGGCCGGAGTACGGCAGGCCGTCGGCGCGGGCGGCGTCGCGCCAGCGCCCACTCAGCTCCTCGCGGCCGAGCGTCTCGGGGCTGCGTCCGCTGCGCTCCTGGACCAGGGAGCGGGCGAGGCTGTCGACGGTGGCGACCTCGACCCGGTCGCGCAGCTCGCGGTCGGGAAGGACGCGGTCGAGCTGCTGGGACAGGATCTGGGCCAGCACCCGGTTGAACGTGGTGACCAGGATGCTGCGCCGTTCGTCGTGGGGGTGCCGGGCCGCGTCGCGGTGGGCGAGGTGTGCGGCGCGGTGCAGCGCGAGCACCGTCTTGCCGGTGCCCGGGCCTCCGGTGACCTGCGCCGAGCCGGCGAAGCGGGCGTCGACGATGCGGTGCTGGCGCGGATGCAGGGTGATCTGCCAGTCGGCGAAGGACTTGGCGAGGACGGCGGAGAGCTCCTCGGGGCCCGAGACGCGGGGCGGTCCGGTGAGCGCAGGGGAGCCGTCCGAGGCCTGTTCGACGAGCTCGACCGCGCCGTCGTCGGGTTCGGCGAGCGCGGACGATCCCGCACGGGGCGCCGGCGGACGCTCCGCCGCGGGCAGTTCCCGCGCCAGCGCCGCCGCTTCGTCGTGCGGGCGGATCGTGATCAGCCACTCGGAGCCCTCGGCGCCGGGGGCGACCACTCCGCTCCACTCCTGGCCGACCTGCAGCAGTCGGACCCTGGGGTCGGATGCGTCGGCGACGGTCTCGGTCGGGGCGCCGTCGCCCGTCATGTACGCCTGCACGGCCGTGAGCGCCGCGGTCTGGATGCCATGGTCGAGTCGGGAGAACTCGGAGAGGAAGGTCGGGGAAATGGCGAGCTTGGGCACGTCTGCGTATTCCTCCGGTCGCGTTCCTGAGGTGCTGTGTCGAGGTCGTGTCGGGAGGGGTTTCGGGGGCGGATCGGCCGCCGACCAGCGCGTTCATTAACAGGCATGCTCGCGCCGGAATTTGGGCAAACGCGGCGGGACGGCGGATGCCAGGCGGATTCCGGCGCATCGTCCCCGGCGATGAAAGGGCAGCTCACGGCGCCTGTTTCGGAGGTGTTTTCGATGCAGTGGGTGGGATGGTGCCGATGCGGGCGATGAGGTCCGATTCAGCGGGGTGCCTGCGGAGTCCGGAAGGCAGTTTTCCGGCTGACCGAAAAAGGGGCGACTGATGCGGAAAGGCCCGGAGACAAGCGGAACGATCCCAGTCGGCTCCCGTGGCGGAGCACGGTGTCAGGGGTGTCCGTTAAGTGTGGTGCGGAGGGGGCCTGCGCCCGAGCGGCGCGGCCGCGCACCGCGGACGGGTGGAGGCTCAGGGCCCTGCCGGGGCCCGTCCTACCCCGGCAGGGGCCTCAGCCGACTTGTCCGGTGGGACGGCTCCTCCGGCTCCGGGGCCGAACACCCGGCACCGCGAGCGGACGACCGCATGCGAAGAATCGATCCGCATGGCGCTTCGGCAGCGCGGGCATGCTGCTCGCGGCGCCGACGACCGGGCCTAGGCAGGGGAGATGTCCTCGCGTCGCACCCACCGATCAAATCGACGAACAATCATCGCACGTACAGCGGAATACTGAGCACTTTTCCCAGGGTCTTGTTTTGCTTACCTTGAGATGATTCCGTCCCTCTATAGTCCTCTGGGATGATTTGCCGCTATAAGTGAAACCGACGGGCGACAGAACTTTCGCGCACGCCGAGGGCACGGAAGCGCCCCGGCACGCGGAGCCCCGGCCGACGACGACCGGTCCGGCACGGCGACGGGAGCGGAGTGGAGCCAGACAGCGATGCGCGGTCGATGCGGGCGTCGGACGACGACCGCGACGAAGTGGCGCGCCTCCTGCGGGAGGCGGTCGCCGAAGGCCGCATCACGCTCGACGAACTGCACGAACGCCTCGACCTGACCTACCGTGCCCGCACCTACGCCGATCTCGCGCCCGTCACCGCCGATCTCCCCGTGGCGGGGGTCGCGCCGCCGGCGCCGGTGCCCGCACCGCGGGAAGGCGCCGGCGCGGCGGCGCTGACCGGCCCCTCCACTCCACTGGTCATCCGCTCGACGGCCGGCACCGTGGTCCGGAACGGGAACTGGCGCGTGCCCCGGCGGGTCGAGATCGGAAATCCCTACGGCGACACCCGCTTGGACTTCTCCGAGGCGAACCTGCTCGTCGACACAGTCGATATCGTGCTGCACGGCCCGTGGGGCTTTATCAAGATCGTTCTTCCGGACGCGGCTACGGCTGTTGCCGCCGTGGACACGTCCTTATTCGGCAGTTGCGACTCGGCCGTGCCCGACATACCCGCCCCGCCGGCCCCGCACTTCCGGATCACCGGCAACATCAAGGGCGGAGCCCTTCGGGTGCGCTATCGGCGGCCGATGGACGACTGGGTGGACTGGACGATGTGGTGAAGGCAGGCCCCCGCAGCGGTTGCGGCGGCTGGGGCGGAGGGCCCGGGACGCCCGGTCGGCCCGAGTCCGCTCGGCGCTGGTCAGCCGCTCCGCTCGGTCTGCTCCACCCGGTGCACACCCAGCGCGGTCGCGGTGAGCGCGGATTCGCCGAAGTGCGCCGGATCCAGGCGCACCTCCACCACGAGACCGGGTTCGACAAGCCAGAACACCAGGCCGTCAATCCGGTGCCCGGCCGCCTCGCCGTGGCGGAACGGGCGCAGGGCCCCGTCGGCCATGTCGCGCTCGTGGTACTCGGAGAGGAAGTCCCGCACCGCCGCGAGGTCGCCCAAGCGCTCACCACGCAGGACGTTGACCTTCAGGTCGACTGTGTAGCCGCCGTCGGGAAGCTCCCGCTCCCACACCCGCGAGGAGAACGCGACGCCGCCCCACTCGGTGTGGAAGTCGGAGACCTGGCCTCCGACGCCCTCGGGCAGGTGTCCGACGGTGAAGCCCGCCAGCTCGTGCATGCCGACCTCCTCGACCGCGCCGCCGGCCGGCGGCGGTGGCAGCGGTCCGACGCCGACGGCGAGCACTGTGCAGACGAGGACAGTGAACAGGACTCGGGCGGTCATGCGCATGGTGCACCTCCGATGGAGCTGAGGACGTCCCCGATGGACGCCCGGTCGACCTCCATGCTCGAAGTTCCGGAAGGCCCGGTTCCAGACGGATTCACCGCCTGTGGACGGCTCCGACCGGCTGCTCCCCGCGCCCCGCGGCCGGCTGCGGCGTGGAAGAAGTGCGGAGCGGTACCGCTCGCACGCCGGGCGGGACGTGCGCCGCCGCCTCCGCCCCATGAGTGTGCGGGCCGTCCGGCTCCTCGTCCTTCGGGCCGGGCATGCGGCGGAGAAGCGCCGACGCGCACCGCGCCCGTCCCCTACACGTGCAGAGCGCGCGCGTACCAGCCGTCCACCTCCGCCAGTTCCTGGTGGGTGCCGTGCTGGAGGATCTCGCCGTCGGCCACGACGTAGACGGCGTCCACCCGGTCCAGTCCCGCCAGGTCGTGGGTGATCAGCAGCGTTGAGTACCCCTCGGCCGCCGTCAGCAGGTCGTCGGTGACCGCGTCGCGCGTCTCGGGGTCCAGATGAGCCGTGGGCTCGTCCAGAACAAGCACCCGAGGCGCCGCCAACAGCGCCCGCGCGAGCGCGAGCCGCTGCCGCATGCCGCCGCTCAGCCGCATTCCGTGCGACCCCACCTCGGTGTCGAGCCCCTGCGGCATCGCACGCACCTCGTCGGCCAGCCGGGCGCGTCCCAGCGCCTCCCACAACCGGTCGTCGTCCGAACCCGGTGCGGCCAGCCGCAGGTTCTCCCGCACGGTGCTCGCGAAGATGTGCGGGTCCTGCGGCACTCCGGTCACGGCTCCGCGGACCTCGTCGGGGTCGTAGCGGGTGATGTCGGCGCCGTCCAGCTCCACCGCGCCGCCGTCGGGGTCGCGGAACCGCAGCAGGACGGCCGCCAGGGTGCTCTTCCCCGCGCCGCTGGGCCCGACCACCGCGACGGTGCTGCCCGGGGCGAGTTCGAGATCGACCCCCTTCAGCGCCCACGGCTCCTGCGGTCCGTACCGGACACTGAGGGAGCGCACGCGCAGGCCGCTCCCCGCGCCGTCGCCGCCGGAGCCGTCGGGTCCGCCCGCGGACGGCAGCCGACGCCCCGGCTCCGGCGGCGGCGCGATCTCGGGCGGGGTGTCAAGGATGTCGAACAGCCGCTCGCCGCCCGCGCGGATCGACCCGAGCCGCGCAGCGACGGCGGGCAGCGGCGCCACGATCTCGAACGCCGCCAGGGCCGTCAGCACCAGTACGGCCAGCGAGACGGCGCTGAGCGAACCGCCCTCCACGGCCGCGACACCGAGCAGCAGCGTGCCCCACACCGTCAGGCCGGTGATCAGCGAAACCGCTCCCGCCCCGAAGCCGAGGACCGCGGCGTCGCGCCGCGCGATCCGCGTCAGCTCCTCGTCCGCGTCGTTCACCCGCGCCACGGCGCGGTCCATCGCGCCGTAGGCCACCAGGTCCGGCGCTCCGTAGAGGGTGTCCACCAGAGCCGTGGCCAGCTCGCCGCGGGCCGCGGCCTGGCGCTGCCCGGGGCGCCGCCCCAGTGCCGCCGCGAACAGCGGCACCGCCAGCCCCGCCAGTACGAGCCCCGCGCCCAGCGCCAGACCGCCCGGCATCAGCAGTACCGTGCAGAACACCACCGCCGAGCCGCCGGTCAGCAGCGCCGCCAGCGGCGGCGTCAGCCCGCGGACCAGCAGGTCCTGAGTGGCGTCGGTGTCGCTGACCAGGCGCGAGACCAGGTCGCCGGAGCGGAACCGCCGGACCGGCTCGGTGCGCGCCAGCCGCTCGTAGACCCGCACACGCACGTCGGCCAGCGTCCGGAACGCGGCGTCGTGGGTCACCAGGCGCTCCAGGTAGCGGGTGACACCCCTGGAGATCCCCAGCGCCCGGGTCGCGACGACGGCCACGCTCAGCGCCGTGATCGGCGGGTGCTCGGCCGCCCGCGCGATCAGCCACGCGGCGACGCCGAGCAGGGCCACCCCCGACCCCGTCGCGAGCGCGCCCAGCACCACCCCGAGCACGAAGCGGCTGCTTCGCGGCCGCGCCAGCGCGATCATCCGCCACAGTGGATCCCGGCCGGGAGCGGCCGGGCGGGCACCGTGCTCGGCCCCCGCCGCGGCCCCGGCAGCACTCTGCGCGGGCTGCGGGGTGCTTTCGCCGCTCATGAGGCCACTCCCGATTCGACGCGTCCGCCCCGCACCGGGACCACCTCGTCGACTGCGTCTGCCCAGCGGGTGTCATGGGCGACGACCACGCCCGTGCGGCCGGAGAGCAGCCGCCTGACGGCCCTGCGCACCGTTGCTGCGTTGTCGGCGTCGAGATGGGCGGTGGGCTCGTCCAGCAGCACGATCGGGGCGTCGCGCAGGAACGCGCGCGCCACGGCGATGCGCTGCCGCTGCCCGGCGGACAGGCGGGCGCCGCGCTCGCCCAGCCGGGTCTCGTAGCCCTCGGGCAGCGCGCGGATGAACTCGTCGGCCTCGGCGTGCTCGGCGGCCAGCCGGACCTCGTCGACGCCCGCGCCGGGCGAGCCCAGCCGGATGTTGCCGGCGACCGTGTCGTCGAAGAGGTAGGGCGACTGCGGGACCCACGCGATGCGCCTCCGCCACGCGTCGGCGGGAATGCTCGGCAACGGGTTCCACGCCGCACCGTCCGGCGCCGACCCGGCGCCGGTGCGATCGGCGCCCGGCCGGTCGTCGGCGTCGCGCACCAGGATCCGGCCCGACACGGGCTCGGTGAACCGCAGCAGCAGCGAGAGAAGTGAGCTCTTGCCGGACCCGCTCGGCCCCACCAGCAGCATCGACCGGCCCGGCTCGATCAGCAGGTTCGCACCGTCGAGCGCGGGGGACTCCCTGCCGGGGTAGACGAGCCGGACGTCCTCCAGCCGGATCCACGCCGCCTTGGGGTGTTCAGCGGATGCGCCGTCCGCTCCGCTCGCTCGTCGCCTCTCCAACGTGGTGTTGTCTTGGAGGGTTCGGCTTCTCGCTCTGCTGCGCGGACGCCGGGTGTCGCCTTCGGAGGCGCCG